>NZ_FNDI01000051.1:0-42812 GCF_900100565.1 Paraburkholderia steynii
CGGCGGTGGCGGTGGCGGTGGCGGTGGCGGTAACGCCGGTGGCGGCAACGGCGCCGGCGGCAACGGCGGCGGTGGTGGTAACGGCGGCGGTAGCGCCGGTTGCGGCTGTGGCGGTGGCGGCAGCGCCGGCGGCCCTGGTGGCGGCTTCGGCGGTGGTTTCGGCAGCGGTGGTTTCGGCAGCGGCGGCTTCGGCGGCGGTTTCGGCAAAGGAGGCGGCTACGGCGGTGGCTCAGGTTCAGGCGGCGGCGGTCACGGTGGCGGCAACGGACACTGAGATCGCACGGACGGCGCCCCCGCGCCGTCCCTATACGACGACCATCACGCAGCGCGCAGACGCTTCCTGGCCGGCGTTGGCGGTGACGTTCCGATCCCCCGGTCGAACGTCACCGCCGGGGCCGGGAACGCCGTCGACGGTATTGCCGGCAAGGCTTCGGCGACACGAGCCGACACATAGCTGAGTTCACGGCAGAAACAACAAGAGCGGTCCGGCAAAGCAGTCGGGAAAAACGCATCGGAACCAAACCGCCCTGCTCGCCTCATATCTATTCAACGTTCGATATGAGGCCTTCTACATGCAACGACACTTCCCCCGCCCCGTTGCACGCATCGCTTCGGGCTTGCTGCTGGCTTCGTTGATGGCTGGCGCATCGCTAGCGTATGCGCAAAATGCAGCGCAAAACACAACGCAAACCGCCGCGCAAACCCAGGCCGCCCCTCCCGTCGATCCCACCTTCTCCGCGTGGTCGCTCGCGCAATCCTGCCAGCAGAAATCCGATAACGTCGCGCACGGCCAGTGTGTCGGTGCAATCCGCGGCATCATCCACGGCTACCAGTACGGCGTACTGTTCCTCAGCCAGCGCACGTCGCTTGCGGCGAAGGAAACGCAGCGCGTGTCATTGTGTCTGCGCGACGTGCCCGTCTCGACGCTCGTCGACGAATTCGTGCAGGACGCGAGCCAGGTCGGCGCGGATTCGCTCAAGCGCACACCCGCCGAAGTCGCCGTGCTCGGCTCCGTGCATATGCATCACGCGTGCTACTGATCAGCCGGTAAAACAGCACAAGCGCCGCATGCTCACAGCATCTCGAGCGGCCGCTTGCTGCGCGGCGGACGAAAGTGCGCATCGATAGCGGCGAGGTCATCGGCGGAAAGCTGCAGGTCGAGCGCGCGGCGATTGTCGCGCACGTGCTCGATGCGCCCTGACTTAGGAATCGCGAACACATCGGGCTGCCGCAGCACCCACGCCAGCGCGACCTGAAACGCCGATACACCATGCCTGCTGGCGATATCGTCGAGCGGCGAGCGCTTCGGCAGACGCGCATGATCGACGGGGCTGTACGCCATCGCGGGCATCTTGCGGCCCGCGAGCCACGGCAGCAGATCGAACTCCGGCCCGCGCCGCGCGATGTTGTAGAGAATCTGGTTCGTCGCGCATGCATCGCCATGCGGCACACTGACCAGTTCTTCCATATCGTCGACATCGAAATTGCTCACGCCCCAGTGGCGTATCTTGCCGTCGCGGCGCAGCGCCTCGAAGCCCGCGACCGTCTCTTCGAGCGGCACCGAGCCGCGCCAGTGCAGCAGATACAGATCGATGCAATCCGTCTTCAAGCGCTTCAACGACTGTTCGCATGCATGCTGCACGCCGCGTTTGCTCGCGTTGTGCGGATAGACCTTGCTGACCAGAAACACGTCATCGCGCAGGCCCTGCAACGCTTCGCCCAATAGCGATTCCGTCGCGCCTTCGCCGTACATTTCCGCCGTGTCGATCAGCGTCATGCCGAGTTCGATACCGCCGCGCAGCGCCTCGATTTCGGCCTTGCGGCGCGACGGATGCTCGCCCATCTCCCACGTGCCCTGCCCGAGTTTCGGAATGGGTTCGCCGTCGGGCAGCGTCACGCTGGCGATGTCCTTCGTCATGATTGCGTCCTCGCAGATGATGTCGTGAAGAAGCGCCGCGTCGCAGCGGCCAACGCGACGAGTGTAGCGCTTCGTCGCGACGCGCATCGGCGTCCCGGCAAAACCCCGCTATAACGCGGGGCGCCGATGACATAGAATTGCCGCTTGCCCTACTTGCGTCCGTCACATGAACCCAGCCTCGGAAGACCGTTGGCGCGATCTGCGCCCGGACCCGGAAAACGATACGCCGCTGTATCTTCAGCTCGCCCGCAAGCTCGGCAGTGCGATCCACGAGAACCGCTGGAACGCAGGCGAAGCGCTGCCATCGGAGCGCGTGCTGTCGGATGCGCTCGGCGTGTCGCGCATCACGGCACGCAAGGCGATCGCGCTGCTGGTCGAACAGGGCTTGATTCGCCGCTCGCAGGGCGCGGGCAGTTTCATCACGCCGCGCTATGAAGATCCGCTGTCGCGTTTGTCGAGCTTCAGCGAAATGCTGCGTCGGCGCGGCTTTACGCCAAGTTCGCAATGGCTGTCGCGCGAGATCGTGCCCGCCAATCGCGATGAAGTGATCCAGCTCGGGCTGTCGCCCGCTGCTGCCGTCACGCGGTTGCGCCGCCTGCGTCTCGCGGACGGCATCGTGATGGCCGTCGAAAATTCGACGTTCCCCGCTTCTGTCATTCCCGACCCGCAGGCCATCGGCGATTCGCTGTACACCTATCTTGAACAGCGCGGCTTGACGATCGTGCGCGCGTTGCAGCATTTTCGCGCGGTCAACGCGAGCGACGAGATCGCGCAGCAGATGAGCATCGCGCCGAACGACGCACTGCTGCTGATCACGCGCGTCGGCTACACGGCCGACCAGCGCGCGATCGAACTCACCGACACCTACTGCCGCAACGACTACTACGACTTCGTCGCCGAACTGCGCAAGTAGGCGCGAGGTTCAGTCCTCCCAGCGCGGCGCGTCGGAGCCGATGGGCACGGGCGGCCTCGCGTAGAACGCGGGTGTCTCCGACATCCGCTCGGCGGGCGCCGCCGCCCGCACGCGGCCAAACGGAGAATTGACTTCGTGCAGACCGTCCTGCACGTCGTCGTACTTGACATCGGGCACGCGCCAGCCCGCTTCGATTTGTCCCATCGATTGCAGCCAGCGGCCCGTCTGCGCCAGCGACAGCCGCACATGCCAGCTGCCGCCCTCCTGCGCGCGCCGCGCCAGCGCAACCATCGCGCCGAATGCGGCGAGATAGCCGGTCGCGTGATCGAGCGCCTGACAGGGCAGATGCTTCGGGCCGTCGACGCCCGCCGCGCGGCTCTCCGTGTGCGCGATGCCGCTTGCCGACTGCACGAGGCTGTCGAAACCGCGCCGCGTCGCCCACGGCCCCGCGTGCCCATACGCCGAAATCGACACGCAGACGATACCGGGCCTCAATCGTGCCAGCGTTTCGGGATCGAAGCCACGCGCGGCAAGCGAGCCCGGGCGATAAGCCTGCATGAACACATCCGCTTGCGCGGCCAGCGCCTGCAATTGCTCGCGCGCCTTGGCCTCGCGTAGATCGAGTGTCGCGGAGCGCTTGCCGCGCCCGTTGTCGATGACGAGCGGCGCGATGTTCGGCAGATGCGGTCCGTTGATCAGCAGCACGTCGGCGCCATGTTGCGCGAGCGCGCGCCCCGCGACGGGACCCGCGATGATCCGCGACAGATCGAGCACGCGCGTGCCTGACAGCGGCCTGGTCGCGTCACCCCTTCCAGGCGCTTCGGCCGGCGCATCGCCAATCCGCTCGATCTCGAACAGCGGCAGATTCGCAATCGCCTTCGCCTGATC
The DNA here is from genome assembly GCF_900100565.1 of Paraburkholderia steynii. Lineage (NCBI taxonomy): Bacteria > Pseudomonadati > Pseudomonadota > Betaproteobacteria > Burkholderiales > Burkholderiaceae > Paraburkholderia > Paraburkholderia steynii. Next base: position 3,720 of record NZ_FNDI01000051.1, read on the forward strand.
GAGCGCCGCCCATTCGCGCGGCGAGCGGATCAGCGCGGCGCACAGGCCAGCGTCGGCGAGCGTCTGATCGAGCTGCGCGCCGTCCCAGCCGCGAATCGCCTCGGCGACCGCGCCAGGATCGCCGTCGCAGCCGAGCACCTTCAACACGCCCTGCAGATGATGCGGAAAGTTCGTGTGCAACTGGATCCAGCGGCCGTCGCGCGTTGCGTAGAAACCGGTGACGGGATGGCGCAGTTCCGCTGGCAAGCCATCGTTCACGCGCAGATAGCGTTCGCTGCGAAACGCGATCAACGCGCGCCGCACGCTCACGTCGGCATGTTGCATACGACCCGTGCGCAGCCTGAAGCACTCGGCGGCGGCAAGCGCCAGCGCCGCAATCGATGCGCTCGCGAGCGTCCCGACACGAAACACGGAGGGCAACGCCGGATCGTTGCCGTCAATCGACACATAGTCGAGCAAGGCCGGATCGCAACCGGCAACGGACCAAAGATGATCGAGAGCGAGCTGGGGCGTCATGATGGACGGGCTTCCTGAAGATGAAAGACGTGACCCAGTCTAGTTTTACGCCTCGCCATGATCAATCTTGATTCATATAATCAATATATATTCATTTCTTTGGCTTTCCCGCGCCGATATGTCCAACGCGATGTCCGCCCCACGCTATTTGTCCGCCGACGAAGCCGCCTCGATGCTCGGCATCAGCGTCACGACGCTCTACGCCTACGTAAGCCGCGGCATGCTGCGCTCGGCGCCGGACGCGAACAGCAAGCGTCGGCGCTACGACGCGGACGAAGTGCGCCGCCTCGCGCGCCGCAAGGAAGATGGCAAGCGCGCGGGCAAAGTCGCGCAAAAGGTGCTGGATTGGGGCGTGCCCGTGCTCGAATCGTCGATCACGCTGATCGCGGACGGCAAGCTGCTGTATCGCGGCCGCGATGCGATCGAACTCGCGCGCACGGCGACATTGGAGGAAGTGGCGGCCTTGCTGTGGGAATGCAGCGCGCGGCGCATCGCCGATGCACCCGCCGCGCCGCTTGGCGCCGCGCAATGGTCGGCTTGGCTCAAGCTGTGGAGTGACAGCGCGCCGCTCGATCGCGCACTCGTGCTGCTGCCTGCCGCCGCCGCGCAGATGCCGCGTGTCTGGGCGCTCGGCCGCGACGCGCAGCTCGACAATGCCTGCGCGCTGATCCGGCTGATGGCGGGTGCAATGATTTCGGCTGCGCCGTCGAACGAACCGCTGCATAGGCAGCTCGCCAGCGCGTGGGGCGTGCGCAGCCGCGCGCAGATCAATCTGCTGCGTGCCGCGCTCGTCGCGTGCGCGGATCACGAGCTGAATGCGTCGACCTTCACGGTGCGGTGTATCACGTCGACGGGCACGCATCTGTTCGGCTCCGTCGTGGGCGGGCTTGCTGCGTTATCGGGACCGAGGCATGGCGGGGAAACTGCGCGTGTCGCCGCGTTGTTCGACGAAGCGGCGCGCGCCGCTGATCTCGACCGCTATCTGGCCACGCGGCTCGCCCAGCACGAGCAAAGCGCGCCGGGGCCCGTGATCTCCGGGTTCGGACATCCGCTGTATCCGGACGGCGATCCGCGTGCCCGTCTGCTGCTGGAACTACTCGATGGATGCGCGCCTGCCCGCTCGCCGTTCGCCGACGTGCAGCGGCTCGCGCGCGTCGTGCGCGACACGACAGGCGCCGAGCCGACCGTCGACTACGCGCTCGCGGCCATCGAACGGGTGCTCGGCCTGCCCGCCGGCGCGGCTTTCACGCTCTTCGCGGTAGGCCGCGTGACGGGCTGGATCGCGCACGCGATGGAGCAGACCAGCGACGGCCGGCTGATCCGTCCGCGCGCCAGGTACATCGGCGCGTACGAAGTGGACTGATTCATGGCCCCGCGCTTCAGGCCGTGAGCAGCCAGCGCGGCATCCACGTCCAGCGCGGCGCGCGCCGCCGCTCGACTTTCACCGTGTCGCCCACGCCGCCAGTCACCGTCAGCGAGAGCCGCACACCGTCCTGCCCCGCGCTCAGCCACGCGACGGCGCCGCGCTTCAGTTCGAACGACTCGCCCGCTGCGAGCCAGTAATCCTCGGCGTCGCCTTCGACGGTCAGCCAGAGTTCGCCTGCCAGCACGTTCACGGCAAGCGGCTGCGCAGCCCGCCAGGCGCTTGCCGGCTCGCTGTGATCGAGTTCGAAAGTACGGATTTCACGCATCGCTGTGCTCCTTGAAGTGCTTTTTCGCTTGCATCCATTATTGTCGTGCGATGATGACTGTCACATGCACAGTGCTGAACAGTTTCAAAAGAACTGTACAGCCAGAAAACCTGACAGTTGTCGGCGCTTCGACCATGACAGACCGTGACGGACGGCTGGCGAAGCGCTCGAAAGAAGCGCGAAGAAGGCGCTGAGGAAGGCAAGCCATGAAGCTCGACATTGAACTGAACCGCGAAAACGGCGTGCCGCTCACCGAGCAGATCGTCAGCGGCGTACAGGACTGGATACGCTCGCGCACCGCGCATCCCGGCGCGAAGCTGCCGTCGATCCGCCAGTTCGCCACTGACAACGACATCAGCCGCTTCCCCGTGATCGAGGCTTACGACCGGCTCGTGTCGCTCGGTTATCTCGATTCGCGGCCGGGCTCCGGCTTTTACGTGGCCGAACGGCACCGCGCCGCGATGAGTTGTCAGGGTGCGTCCGACCCGCGCCGCGCCGAAGACGAATCGACCCACATCCTGCAACAGTTCAATCATCCCGGCGAATCGCTGAAGCTCGGCAGCGGCTTCATTCCCGAAGCATGGCGCGACATGGATAGCCTCGCGCAGGCGATCCGCCACGTGTCGCGCACCGACGGCGCGAGCATGATCGATTACGCGACGCCGCTCGGTAACGCGACCCTGCGCGAGCTTCTGCAAGGACGCATCGAGCAGCTCGGCATCGAAGCGGAGGCGTCGCAGATCCTGATCACGTTCGGCGCGAGCCAGGCGATGGACCTGCTGATGCGCTACCTGCTGAAGCCCGGCGACACGATCTTCGTCGAGGACCCGGGCTACTACAACTTCAACGGCCTGCTGAAGCTGCATGGCGTACACCTCGTCGGCATTCCGCGCACGCGCACGGGCCCCGACCTCGACGCGATGCAAGCGCAGTTGCAGCAGCATCGGCCGAAGCTCTTCTTCATCAACTCGGTGTTTCACAACCCGACAGGCACGACGATCGCGCCGCCCATCGCGTTCCGCCTGCTGCAACTCGCGCGCGAACACAACTTCAAGATCATCGAAGACGATATCTACGCCGACTTCCAGACCGAACCCACCGACCGCCTCGCCACGCTCGATCAGCTCGAACACGTGATCTACATCGGCGGGCTGTCGAAGACCCTGTCGTCGTCGCTGCGCATCGGCTATGTGATCGCGGATCACGCGACCATCAAGGATCTCGCCGACATCAAGATGCTGACGAGCATCGGCGGTTCGCGCTTTGCGGAAGCCGTGACCGTCGCGTTGCTCGAACGCGGGATGTATCGCAAGCATCTCGAAAGATTGCGGCGGCGCATGCGCGATGCGCTCGGCGCGACCGTGCAAACGCTCGAAATGAGCGGCTGGCAGGTGTTCGAGAATCCACTGGGCGGCAAGTTCGTGTGGGCGCGCGTGCCACATGTCGAGGATGCCGAGCGGCTCGTCGAATGCGGCGTGCCGCTCGGCGTGACGGTGGCGCCCGGGAGCTACTTCCGGCCGAATGCGGAGCCGAGCCCGTGGATACGCGTCAACGCCGCGTTTGCGAACGATCCGCGTGCGCGGGCGTTTTTTGAGGCGGCGGTGCAGTTGAAGCCTTAGCGTAGACGTCGGGCGCGACGATCGCTGCCCATGCCGGCGGCGGTGCCGTCCGTCACGCTTTTTCCTTAGAATGTGAGCTCCCCGCCCAGCCGCCCTGCCTTCATGTCCGAATCGACCGAATCCGCATCGCCCGCCGCGAGCGACCGCACCGCGACCACCGCGCCGACTGCCCGCTCGTTGACCGTGATGCTGTGGATCGTCGCGACGGGCTTCTTCATGCAGACGCTCGATTCGACGATCGTCAACACCGCGCTTCCCGCGATGGCAAAAAGCCTCGGCGAATTGCCGTTGCGCATGCAATCAGTCGTGATCGCGTACTCGCTGACGATGGCCGTGATGATCCCGGTATCAGGCTGGCTCGCCGACAAGCTCGGCACGCGGCGCGTTTTCATGAGCGCGATCCTTGTCTTCACGATCGGCTCGCTGCTGTGCGCGAATGCGCAAACGCTCACGCAGCTGGTCGCTTATCGCGTGCTGCAGGGCGTGGGCGGCGCAATGCTGCTGCCCGTAGGCCGCCTTGCCGTGCTGCGCGTGTTTCCCGCCGAACGCTATTTGCCCGCGCTGTCGTTTGTTGCAATTCCAGGGCTGATCGGTCCGCTGATCGGCCCGACGCTCGGCGGCTGGCTCGTCAAGATCGCATCGTGGCACTGGATCTTTCTGATCAACGTGCCCGTTGGCATCGCCGGCGTGATCGCGACGTTCATCTTCATGCCCGACAGCCGCAACCCCGATACCGCGAAGTTCGATATCAAAGGCTATGTGCTGCTGATCGTCGGCATGGTGTCGATTTCGATGGCACTCGATGGACAAACCGAATTTTCGATCCAGCACGCGACCATGCTGATGCTGCTGATCCTTTCGCTAGGCTGTTTCGTTGCCTACGGATTGCATGCGACGCGCGCGGCCAACCCGATCTTCTCGCTCGATCTGTTCAAGATCCACACGTTCAGCGTCGGCCTGCTCGGCAACCTGTTCGCGCGTATCGGCAGCGGCGCGATGCCGTATCTGATTCCGCTGCTGCTGCAGGTGAGCCTCGGCTACAGCGCGTTCGAAGCCGGCCTGATGATGCTGCCCGTCGCCGCGGCGGGCATGTCGTCGAAGCGCCTCGTCACGCGGCTCATCATGAAGTACGGCTACCGGCGCGTGCTCGTGTCGAACACGGTGCTGGTCGGCCTCGCGATGGCGAGCTTCTCGCTGACGAGCGAGCATCAGCCGCTGTGGCTGCGCCTCGTGCAGCTCGCCATCTTCGGCGGCGTCAACTCGATGCAGTTCACCGCGATGAACACGCTGACGCTGAAAGACCTCGGCACGGGCGGCGCGAGCAGCGGCAACAGCCTGTTCTCGCTCGTGCAGATGCTCGCGATGAGCCTCGGCGTCACCGTCGCGGGCGCGTTGCTGACCACATTCACGGGCCTCATGCCGCGCGTCACGGCGGCCAACTCGCTGCCCGCCTTTCACGCCACTTTCCTGTGTGTCGGCCTGATCACGGCGGCGACGTCGTGGATCTTCGCGCAGCTGTCGGCCGATATCCGGCAGCCCGTGAGGCGCGCCGATCCGCAAGAACGCACGTGACGCATGTGACATACCGCGCTCGCCATGCGGCATGGACGGAACCTTAACGGGGCGCGCGCCGCACCATCGATGTGCGCTTCGCTCACTGCGCGCATGACAGCACCGGCCGTCCCGGCGCAAAATCGACGCAACAGCGGAGGGAACGGCGCAAAACACAGCGCAATCCGCGTGGCGCGGCACTCAAGCCGCAGCGCATGGCCATGCGCATGTTTCTTGCTGCCCTATCCTGTAAACTTGAATCTTTCGCGCGTTTCGCGCGACCCGCCTCACATCTCAACCGATGACCGACACGATGAGCATGATCGAACTCGATCCTCCCGGCTTCCAGCCTCCGCGCCCCGTAGCGGGCGACGAAGGCTCCCGCCGCACCGTCCGGTATGGCGGCTACACGGTTTTCAGCGTATTCCAGCCGGTTTTCTCAGTGTCGCACCGTCGCGCGATCGGCTATCACGCGTCGCTGCGCGCGCACGACGAGAACGAAAAGCAGGTGCCGTCGGCCGAAGTCTTCACCCAGGCCGCGCGGCGCGGCGATCTGCTGGAACTCGGGCGGCTCGCCGAATCGCTGCATCTGGGCAACTTCAACGCGTTCGACAGTCACGACGAATGGCTCTTCCTGAGCCTGCATCCCGCCGCGCTGATGGACACGAGCTACGGCGACGCGCTGCTCGCGGGTCTCAAGTCGCTCGGTCTGCCGCCGCAGCGCGTGGTGCTCGAAGTGTCCGAGCAGGCGGGCGGCGAAACGACGCGCTTCGCTGAAATCATCGACGCGCTGCGCAAGTCCGGCTTCCTGATCGCGCTAGACGGCTTCGGCGCGAAGCATTCGAACATCGACCGCGTGTGGAATCTGCGGCCCGACATCGTCACGCTCGACCGCTGCATCCTCGCGCAGGCCAGCGAGCATTCGCATATCGAGCGCGTACTGCCCGGCATCGTGTCGATGCTGCATGAATCGGGGCAACTGGTGCTGATGGGCGGCCTCACGACCGAGCGCGACGCGCTGATCGCGCTCGAATGCAATGTCGATTTCGTGCAAGGCACGTTCTTCGCCGCACCGAGCGTCGAGCCCGTCGCGCGTCAGGCGACGGTGAGTCTGATGGACAGGCTGTCGGCGGCGCTGCGTGAACGCGTGGCCGCACGCGAGCGCGCGCAATCCGAACGGCTCGCACCGTTCGTGACGGCGCTGGAAGCCGCGAGCGCGCAGCTCGTCGAAGGCCAGCCGATGGCCGAGGCGACCGCGCCGCTGCTCGAACTGCGCGAAACGGCGCGCTGCTTCCTGCTCGACGGCTCGGGCCGCCAGATCGGCGACAACGTGCTGCCGCAAGGCCGCGCGTCGCAGCGCGCGAAACGCTTCCGGCCGCTGTTGCATTCGGAAGGCGCGAGCTGGGAACGTCGTCCGTATTTCATCCAGGCCGTGCGCGCGCCCGGCCAGGTGCATCTGACGCCGCCCTATCTGTCGATCAACGAGGCGCACCTGTGCGTGACGGCATCGATCGCGGCGGAAACCGCGCGCGGCATGCAGGTGCTATGCGTCGATATCAACTGGGAAGTGGCCGCGCATCGTAATTGACGCGGCCTTGCGGCTGACGGGCCGCAGCAGTTGCAGGACGGCCGCGCGCCCGAACACGCGCGTCGCGCTCGCCAGCCGCAGCGCGCCCGTCACGATGCGCAACGCGACGATGCGCTCGTCCTCGCCAATCGAAATGTCGAGCAGCGCGTCGATTTCGCCGTCGCGCATCAATGCCACGGCACTCATGCCGTTCATCGTCACCGTCTCCATCTGGTCACCACGGCTGCGCATTGACAGCGCGGTCGCCGCCTGTTCGGCCGTCGCGACGGCATCGACCGTTTCGGGCGCATCGCTCATCACGCTCGGCACCTCGCAGAAGAGCCGCACGAGTCCCGCGCGATCCTGCGCTTCCATCGCCGCCCGCAAGCGCTCGACAATGCGTGCGTGCGCGGCGGGATCGGCGCGCTTCGCCGGCACGCCTTCGCGCTGCAAACGCGCCCGCGCGCGATGCACCATCTGCCGGCAATTCGCGGGCGTCTTCGCGAGAATCTTCGCGATCTCCGCGTAGTCGCAATCGAATGCCTCATGCAGCACGAATGCAGCGCGCTCCTCGGGCTTCAGCCGTTCGAGCAGCAGCATCACGCCATACGACATCTGCACGGCCTGCAACGCGAGGTCTTCCGCCGACGGCGCGAGGCTCTCGATCCACGGTTCCGGCATCCAGCCGCCCGACCGCGTCGTGCGTTCGATCCGCAGATGACGCAGCCGGTCGATCGCGAGGTGTGTCGTGATCGTCGTGAGCCATGCGGCCGACGATCGCAGTTCGCTCGCGTCGGCGGCATGCCATTTGAGCCACGCGTCCTGCACGATGTCTTCCGCTTCCGCGCGGCTGCCGAGCATCCGGTACGCGAGCGCGAAGAGCCTCGCGCGCGCCGCCTCGAAATCCGCCGACTTCTCTCCGTTCATTTCCATGCGAGCCGCTCCTGTGGCGTTGTCTCCGGGTTGACGGGCCAGCCGCCCGCGATGTGACACGTCGACGCAAAAATTCTTTTGTCACGCCGTGCCGCGCGTTCGCGTCATGCGACTGGAACCCGCCTTGTGCGGGCCTTTTCAGTCCATCAGCGAGGAACGCATGCATCGACATTTCACTTCACCCTCCGCGTCCGGCTTCAATTTCGTGCCGACCGTCATCGAGCAATCGGGCCGCGGCGAGCGCGCCTACGACATCTATTCGCGCCTGCTGCGCGAGCGGATCGTGTTTCTGGTCGGCCCCGTCAACGACCAGTCGGCGAGCCTGATCGTCGCGCAGTTGCTGTTTCTCGAATCGGAGAACCCTGACAAGGATATTTCTTTTTACATCAACTCGCCGGGCGGCTCGGTCTACGACGGCCTCGCGATTTTCGACACGATGCAGTTCATCAAGCCCGACGTATCGACGCTCTGCACGGGCTTCGCGGCCAGCATGGGCACGTTCCTGCTCGCGGCGGGCGCGCCCGGCAAGCGTTTTGCGTTGCCGAACGCGCGCATCATGATCCATCAGCCCTCGGGCGGCGGACAGGGCACGGCGTCGGACGTCGAGATCCAGGCGAAGGAAGTGCTGTATCTGCGCGAGCGCCTGAACAGCGTGCTCGCGGAAAGAACGGGCCAGAGCATCGCGCAGATCGAGAAGGACACGGATCGTGACAACTTCATGTCAGCGGATGCGGCGAGAGCCTATGGCCTCGTCGATGACGTGTTGACGACGCGCGTGCCTGCTGCCGAAGCGGCGCACAGCGCGATGTAGCGTTCTCTTCTCGCGCTCAACGCAGGCGCGCGGCGAGATACGACGAAACGACCAGCCTGTACTCGTCGACCAGCGCCTTGCGATCTTTCGGCTTCGCGGCTGCGTACAGCGGATTCAGGCTTTTCACGACCTGCAGCGCGACCTCGGCGACGCGAAACGCGTCGTCGTCCGATAACGCCGGGCTGTAGCGCTGAAACAGTTCGGCGAACCGGCCGCGCAAGCGGTTGCGCGCCGCCGCGTCGCGCCGGAAATTCAGCGTCACCGACAGCAGCGGCAGATACGCGGGCCGCGCACCGATGAAGTCGATCATCAGCGCGAAGAGCCGCTCGACCAGCTCATCGACGCTCCATTCGTGCGCCGCTTCGCCCAGCGCGCTCCATTGCGCGTCCATTTCGTCGCCGTAGCGCGTGCGCAGCGCGAAAACAAGCGCATCCTTGTTCGGAAAGTATTGATAGACGGCACCAATCGACGCGCCCGCGCGTTCGGCTATCGCCGTCATCGTCGCGGCGTCGAAACCGCGCTCCGCGATCACGTCGCCGGCGGCGTCGAGCAGCGCATCGACGCGCTTAGCCGCGCGCTCCTGCTGGGGAATGCGCCGCACTTTTGGATTATCTGAGGCGAGACTCATGTTTATCGCTTATCATGACATGAGGACATCCTCACATATAGGTGACATATGGCGCAAGCGCTTTCCATCGATCCGCGCAGCACGGCCATCGTGCTGATCGATCTGCAGCACAGCAATGTCGGCCGGCAACTGGCGCCGCATTCCGCCGCCGACGTCGTCGCGCGTTCCGTGCGCGCCGCCGATGCACTGCGCGCAGCGGGCGGCACGGTCGTGTTCGTGCGCGTCGATGTCGCGCAACTGCTGTCGTTTCCCGCCGATGCGCCGCTGCGTCCGCGCGATGCGCCTGCTCCGCCGCCGCAAGCGTCGGACCTCGTGCCTGAGTGCAATGTGCAGGCCGGCGATCTCGTGGTGACGAAGCGTCAATGGGGCGCGTTTTACGGCACCGATCTGGAACAGCAATTGCGACGCCGTCACATCAACACCATCGCGCTGACAGGCATCGCGACGAACTTCGGGGTCGAGTCGACGGCGCGCGCGGCCTTCGACCAAGGCTACGAGCTGATCTTCATCGAAGACGCGATGTCAGGTCTGTCCGGCGAAACGCATGCCTTTCCCATCGAGCATATCTTTCCGCGTATGGGCTTCGTGCGCTCGACAGAGGAATTCGTCAGCGCGGTTGCCGAAACAGGGGCATTCGGCGGCGCCTGAGCGCGTTGCAGGCCGATCGTCGTGCAAAACCTCGATCGATACCGCGTTGTGTGAGACGATCGAGCCTGCACTTCATTGGAGAAGCATATGGCGTCATCCCAGGATACCGTCAGCATGGCGCTGTTCTGTGATTTCGAGAATGTCGCGCTCGGCGTGCGCGACGCGAAATACGAAAAATTCGACATCAAGCTCGTGCTCGAACGGCTGCTGCTCAAAGGCAGCATCGTCGTGAAGAAGGCGTACTGCGACTGGGACCGCTACAAGGGCTTCAAGGCCGCGATGCACGAAGCGAACTTCGAGCTGATCGAAATTCCGCACGTGCGGCAGTCTGGCAAGAATTCCGCAGACATTCGCCTCGTCGTCGATGCACTCGACCTCTGCTATACGAAGTCGCACGTCAATACGTTCGTCATCATCAGCGGCGACTCGGATTTTTCGCCGCTCGTGTCGAAGCTGCGTGAAAACGCGAAACAGGTGATCGGCGTCGGCGTGCAGCGCTCGACGTCCGATCTGCTCACGGCCAACTGCGACGAATTCATCTTCTACGACGACCTCGTTCGCGAGAGCCAGCGCGCCGTTGCGAAGCGCGACAGCGTCAAGGCGGCGCAGCAGGCAGCGCAACAGGCCACGAAACGCGCGTCCGATGGCGAGAAGCGCAAGGAAGACCTGGAAACGCGCAAGACGAAAGCGGTCGAACTCGCCGCGCAGACCTTCGATGCGCTCGCGTCGGAGCGTGGCGATAGCGGCAAGATCTGGGCGTCGGTGCTGAAGAACGCGATCAAGCGCCGCAAGCCCGATTTCAACGAGACGTACTACGGTTTCCGCGCATTCGGCAATCTGCTCGAAGAAGCGCAGTCGCGCGGGCTGCTCGAAGTGGGCCGCGACGAGAAGTCGGGCACGTTCGTATATCGCAGCGGGTCGTCCGGTGTCGCTGCGTCGGCCGAGGTCGCAAGCCCGCGCGAGACAGGCGACGAATGGGCGGCCATGCCTGCTGCCGCCGAGATCGTCGATCTGGAGGAAGCGACTGTCACGGCTGACGTCGAAGAGTATGTGCCCGCTGATCAGTCGCTCGAAGATGCGCCGCCTGCCGTATCGACCGGTCATGCGGACAACGGCAAGGGCGAGACACGCCGCAAGGGACGCGGCACGCGCAAGCCCGCTGCAAAGAGAGCGAAGAAGAAGACGGAACGCGTCGAAGCGGCCGAAGGCGAAACGGATTCGTCGCTGGCCGCGGATACGCGGCATGTGCCGGAACAGGCCGCTGTATTGGAAGCTCACGCGCCTGCGCACGAAGCGGAACATCCCGCAACGGAAGCACCCGCAGCGAAGAAGAAACCCTCGCGCAAATCGACGACGCGCAGCCGCCGTCCGCGCAAGACCGAGTCGGCCAACGACGCGGAGTAAGTGAAGCCTCATGTGAAAACGCCGCTCATTCGAGCGGCGTTTTGCTTTGCGGACCACGCAGCGTGCTTCACATGTTCGGATAGTTCGGACCGCCGCCGCCTTCGGGCGTCACCCACACGATGTTCTGCGTCGGGTCCTTGATATCGCAGGTCTTGCAGTGCAAGCAGTTCTGCGCATTGATCTGCAGACGGTCTTCGCCTTCTTCCGTTTTGATGAACTCGTACACACCCGCCGGGCAGAAGCGCGCTTCAGGACCGGCGTACGTTTGCAGATTCAACTTGATGGGAATGCTCGCGTCCTTGAGCGTGAGATGCGCCGGCTGATTCTCTTCGTGATTCGTGTTCGAGATGAACACCGACGAGAGACGATCGAATGTGAGCTTGCCATCCGGCTTCGGATACTCGATCGGCTTGCACTGCGACGCCGGTATCAGCATCTCGTGATCCCAGTGCTGGTGATGCAGCGTCCACGGCACGTTGCCGCCCAGCAGCTTCTGTTCGATGCCGACCATCAACGTGCCGAGATACAGGCCCTTGCTCATCCACTGCTTGAAGTTACGTGCTTTATGCAACTCCGTGTGCAGCCACGAAGTCTTGAACGAGTCCGTATAAGCCGTCAGTTCGTCGTTATGGCGGCCTGCCTGCACGGCGTCAAACGCGGCGTCGGCGGCGAGCATGCCTGTCTTGATTGCGGCATGCGAACCCTTGATCCGCGACGCGTTCAGGAAACCCGCATCGTCACCAACCAGTGCGCCGCCCGGGAAGGCGAGCTTCGGCAGCGACATCAGGCCGCCCGCCGTAATCGCCCGAGCGCCGTACGACAAACGCTTGCCGCCTTCGAGGAATGCACGAATCGACGGGTGCGTCTTGTAGCGCTGGAACTCCTCGAACGGCGACAGATACGGATTCGAATAGCCGAGCCCGACGACAAAGCCCACCATCACCTGGTTATTGTCGATGTGATACAGGAACGAGCCGCCGTAAGTCTGCGTATCGAGCGGCCAGCCGGCCGTGTGGATCACCAGACCCGGCTTGTGCTTCGCCGGATCGATTTCCCAGAGTTCCTTGATGCCGATGCCGTAGACCTGCGGATCGGCGCCATCGCGCAGCTTGAACTTATCCGACAGCTGGCGCCCTAGATGTCCGCGCGCGCCTTCGCAGAACAGCGTGTACTTGGCGTGCAGTTCCATGCCGAGCTGGAAGTTTTCGGTCGGCTCGCCGTCCTTGCCGATGCCGAGATTGCCCGTCACAACGCCTTTAACCGAGCCATCTTCGTTGTAAAGCACCGCAGCGGCCGGAAAGCCCGGAAAAATCTCCACACCCAGCGCTTCGGCCTGCCGCCCGAGCCAGCGCGTGACGTTCGCGAGACTGATCACATAATTGCCGTGATTCTTGAAGTTATCCGGCAGCGCCCAGTTCGGCACAGCCTTCGCGCCCGTTTCGGAAAGAATCAAAAAGCGGTCTTCCGTCACTTCGACATTCAAGGGCGCGCCCTTGTCTCTCCAGTCGGGGACTAGCTCACAAAGCGCACGCGGGTCCATCACCGCGCCCGACAGAATGTGCGCACCGATCTCCGAACCCTTTTCGAGCACGCAGACGCCGATCTCAACGCCTTTCTCGACGGCGCGCTGCTTGAGCCTGATTGCAGCGGCAAGCCCCGCCGGGCCGCCGCCGACGATCACCACGTCATATTCCATCGACTCGCGCGGACCCGCGAGTGCTTCATTCAGAAGAGTCTCGTTCGACACTGCGTCGCGTCTCCCTATCGCTGTTACCGGATGGATGGACGATAAGGACGCGCCCCCAGCCGAACACCACCCCGCTCGGGTGGACGCCGCATGCGTCTTCATCTGCGCCAGCCAACGCCCGAAAGCCCGCCCTCACAGCGGTTCGCATCCCACCTGATTCGGGTGGTGCCGCCCGAGCGACGGCCGCCGTACTGTGGCCGTCAATACGCTGCCGGCCGTCTTTCCTGGACGCGCCGGCACGCACGACGAATAAAGGAGACAACATGCTGATCTGGCAAACCTGCGTCCGGGGTGGCTCATGAACCATTCAACCGCCCTGCCGCCGCGCGCGGCCTGGACCCTGGCGCTCATGCTCGCCGGTCTCTACACGGTCAATTTCCTCGACAAGGTCGTGCTCGGCATGGTCGCCGTGCCGATGATGGCCGAACTGCATCTGTCGCCAGCGGAATTCGGGCTGGTCGCGGGCAGCTTCTTCTGGCTCTTCTCGGTATCGACGATCGTCGTCGGCTTCGCTTCCAACCGTATTCCGGCGCGCTGGCTGCTGCTCGCGATGGGCGTGAGCTGGGCCGCGATCCAGCTGCCGCAGGCGCTCGCCACCAGCGCGCTCGCGATCCTCGTGTGCCGCGTGATACTCGGCGCCGCCGAAGGCCCCGCGTTCTCGACCTCGGTCCACGCCATCTGCAAGTGGTTCCCCGACCACAAGCGCAGCCTGCCCATCGCCGTCGTCAGCCAGGGCGCCGCGCTCGGGCTGCTGCTCGCCGGTCTGCTGATCCCGCTCGTCACGCGCAAATGGGGATGGCGGATGAATTTCTTCGTGCTGTGCGGGATCGGTCTGGTGTGGAGCATCGCGTGGCTCTATATGTCGCGCGAACGCGGGCAACGCGACGCGGATACGCAGGCGGCGTCCGGATCGACGCACGAGGACAGCCGCGCGCCCGCCCGCCTTCCCTACCGGACCATCCTCACCGACCCGTCCATCGTGTCGATCTTCCTGCTCGGCTTCTCCGCGTACTGGATGCTGGGTCAGAACCTGACCTGGCTGCCGAGCTACCTCGAAAAAGGACTGGGCTTCGACGGCATCGACGCGGGACGCTGGTTCGCCGTCGTGATCGGTGTCGCGTCGCCCGTCAATATCGGCCTGAGCTGGCTGTCCGAGCGGATGCTGGCGCGCGGCGCGTCGACACGCGTCGCGCGCGCGCAATTGCTGAGCGTCATGGCGATGGTGGCGGGCGCGCTGTTCATCGCCGTCTCGGCGCTCGATTTGCCGCCCGTCGGCAAGACACTGCTGTTCGCGCTCGCCGGCGCGCTGCCGACGCTCTGCTTTCCGCTCGCGCCCGCCTTGCTCGCCGAAGTCGTGCCCGAAAGCCAGCGCGGCGCAGTCGTCGCGATCTACACGGCACTCGCGAGCCTTGGCGCAGCGATCGCGCCGACCGTCATGGGGCGCATGGTCCAGAGTGCCGGCCCGGGGAACAGTCACGCGTACGAGAACGGCTTCATGATCGGCGCAGCGCTGTTGTTCGTCGCAGCGCTCGCGGCGTTGCGCTGGCTTCACCCCGAGCGCTCGAACCGCGTGCTGAGCCGTCAGCTCGAACCCGTTTCCGCGTAATGCAATGGGCGCCGCGTGGCGACGTCGCGAAACTGCCCGTTCGAGGGCCTCGGTCGCACGCGGCGGGCGTTCACCGTTCATGAAGCCTGCCGCGGTTTTTCACATCGTCATGTCCGGCGAACCATGCGGCGAACAAGCGCGATTCACGCCGACGCGAGATGAAACGAGCGCGACACGGCGACCAGTCGTCCGCGCGCGCCGCTGACAATTTCCCGCCGAATCACCAGCGTGCGATCCACGTTACCGCCCGCTTCCGATACCCAGCAAGGAGACATCATATGAACGCAAACGTGCAGGCCGTCAGACCGGCACAAACGGAAGCAGCCAGCGAAAACTGGCCGTTTGAAATCGAACGATGCACGCCCACCATCGGCGCGGAAATCAGCGGCATCGACCTGCGCGAGCCGCTCGACGATGCAACCTCCGCGGCGCTGCGCCGCGCCGTGGTGAAGCACAAGGTCATCTTCTTTCGCGACCAGGACATCACGCCCGCGCAGCACGTGGCGTTCGCGCGCCGCTTCGGCGAACTGGAGATCCATCCGGCGTTCCCGCATCACCCCGATCATCCCGAGCTCGTGATCCTCGGCCGTAACGATGCGAAGCGCGGCCGCGAGAACCTCTATCACAGCGACGTATCGTGGCGCGAAGTGCCTTCGATGGGTTCAATCCTGCGCTGCATCCAATGCCCGGAAGTAGGCGGCGACACGATGTGGATCAACATGGTCGCGGCCTATGAAAACCTGCCCGACGACGTCAAATCGCTGGTCCAGAACCTGAAGGCCGCGCATGAGTTTCTGCCGCTGTTCGGCATCGTAGTGCCCGAAGACCAGCACGACGAGATGCGCAAGAAATTTCCGCCAGCGATTCACCCCGTCGTGCGCACGCACCCGGAGACGGGCGAAAAGATCCTCTACGTGAACGAGGCGTTCACGACGCATATCGTGAACTACGGTCATCACACTGTTCCGCGCTATCGCTTCGGCTTCGACTTCAAGCTCGCGGAAATGGAACTGCTGCAGTATCTGTTCCGCCAGGCGCAGGCGCCTGAGTATCAGGTGCGGCTGCGCTGGAAAGCGAACACGATCGCGTTCTGGGACAACCGCTCGTGCCAGCACTACGCAGTGCAGGACTACTTCCCAGCCGTGCGGCACATGATGCGCGCGACGGTCGTCGGCGATCGGCCGGTTTGAAGCATCGCATGGAGAACAACAGATGAAGACGCTCAACAGGTTCTATATCGATGGCCGCTGGGTCGAGCCATCCAAAAGCGGCAAGGCGATGGAAATCGTCAGTCCGTCGCTGGAAACGACGATCGGCCAGCTCACGCTCGGTTCTACGCACGACGCGGATCACGCCGTCGCCGCTGCGCGCGCCGCGTTTCCCGCATGGTCGGAAAGCTCGCGCGAAACGCGTATCGAATTGCTCGAACGGATCGCGGCCTGCTATCGCGAGCGGCTCGGCGACATTGCGCACGCGGTCTGCGAGGAGATCGGCGCGCCGATCTCGCTGTGCAAGACCTTGCAGGCGCCCATCGGCCTCGCGCACCTGCAGGCCACCATCGACACGCTGCGCCACTTCGAGTTCGAAAGCACGCGCGGCAAGAGCGTGGTGCGGCGCGAAGCGATCGGCGTCGCCGCGTTGATCACGCCGTGGAACTGGCCGCTGAACCAGATCGTCGCGAAGGTCGCGCCCGCGCTCGCGGCGGGCTGCACGGTGGTGCTCAAGCCGTCAGAACTGGCGCCGCTCGACGCAATGATCTTCGCCGAGCTCATGCACGACGCGGGCACGCCCGCTGGCGTGTTCAACATGATCTTCGGCGAAGGGCGCGAGGTCGGCGCGCGGTTGTCGGCGCATCCGCATGTCGACATGGTGTCGATCACGGGTTCGACGCGCGCGGGCGTCGAAGTAGCCATCAGCGCGGCGCCGACCGTCAAGCGCGTCGCGCAGGAACTGGGCGGCAAGTCGCCATTGCTGATTCTCGACGACGCCGATCTGCAGGCCGCCGTGACCACGGGCGTCGCACAATGCATGGCGAACTCCGGGCAAACGTGCATCGCGCCGACGCGCATGCTCGTGCCGCGCGCGCGTTACGAAGAAGCGGTGACGATTGCCGCTGCTGTCGCGAATGCGATTCCCGTCGGCGATCCGTCGAACGAGGCAACGAAGATGGGCCCGCTCGCGAACCGCGCGCAGTTCGACAAGGTGCAGCGCATGATCGGCATGGGCATCGAGGAAGGCGCGCGCATCGTGGCGGGTGGTCCGGGTCGTCCGGCCGGCCTCGCACGCGGCTTTTACACGAAGCCGACCGTGTTCGCCGATGTACACAATCAGATGAAGATCGCGCGCGAGGAAATCTTCGGCCCGGTGCTGTGCGTGCTGCCTTATGACGATGAAGCCGATGCGATCGCGATCGCCAACGACAGCGACTATGGCCTCGCCGCCTATGTCGCTTCAGGGAATCTGGAACGCGCGCGGCGCGTCGCCACGAAACTGCGCGCAGGCTCGGTGCGTATCAACGGCGCGATGCTCGACGTCACCGTGCCGTTCGGTGGATACAAGAGTTCGGGCAACGGGCGCGAGTATGGCGCGGAAGGGCTTGAGGAATTTCTGGAGTGCAAGTCGGTGACGGCGTAATCCGCGCGGACCTCCAGAACAGAACGGGAGATGACTTGATACGTCATCTCCCGTTTTTGCTTTTTACGACGCGACAAACCGGTCGACGGATCGACCGGCTGTCACGCTGACGTCAGAAGCGGTGCGTCATGCCCGCCACGCCGAGAATCTGCTTCGATCCATCCGCTGCCGCGACACCCGGCCAGCTCATGTTCGCGATGCCGTTGTTCTTCATGTAGCCTGCGCGCATGTAGACGCTCGTGCGCTTGGACAAGCTATGATCCGCGCCGATCTGAATGCCGAGCGTGTTGTCCTGCACGCCGCGCACACTGCGATAGATGCCCGCGACCTCGATCACGTCAGCGGATGTCGCCTGGATCGTCGTGCCCAGTTCCATGATGCTGGATGGATGCACCAGCGACGACAGCGCGCCCACCGGCCCGACGCCCGGCACCGTGACGATCTGGCTGTTGGCAGGCGTCTTGACCTTGTTGTACGCATAGTTGAACTGCACATTGACGATGCCGAAGCGGTAGCCGAGCGCGCCCGTGTAATGCTCCGTCGACACGAGGTTGAACGTGCTCGCCGGCAGCGGCAGCCCGCCGGGCGTCTGACCGAGCGATACCGTCTCCTGTCCGCCGTGCTGGAACTGGTACGCGAGCGCCGCATAGAGCCCGGCGCCCTGGTACGTCAGCGCGATGTCGAACATGTTGCCCGACGTCGACGCGATCGGCTGCGATGCCGTGACCGGGAACGCGTACATCGCGTAAAGCTTCACGCCCCACAACTCCGGCGACTGATACATGACTGAGTTGCTCTGGCGGCCCGACACGTACTGCGTCGCGAGCGTCGCGCGGTCGCGCACGCCCGCGAGATCGGCGGCCGCGATCGGCGACAGCACTTCGTTTCCGCGAAACGGATCGGTTGGATAGACGGCCCAGAAGCTCGGCTGATACTGGCGGCCGAACGTCAGTTGCCCGTAGTTGTCGTGCTTGAGCCCCACCCACGCCTGCCGGTAGAACAGCGACGTCGAATCCGCAAAGAAGGTGCCATTGTTGGCGTTGAAGCCGTTCTCGACGGTGAACGCCGCCTTCAGCCCGCCGCCCAGATCTTCGACGCCCTTC
Organism: Paraburkholderia steynii; assembly: GCF_900100565.1. NCBI lineage: Bacteria > Pseudomonadati > Pseudomonadota > Betaproteobacteria > Burkholderiales > Burkholderiaceae > Paraburkholderia > Paraburkholderia steynii. The sequence continues at coordinate 22,178 of NZ_FNDI01000051.1, forward strand.
AGTCCGAACTGCGAGCCCGCCGAGCCGCCGCTGCGCTCGGAAAACGAATGGTAGCCGGGCACGTAGGCGGACCCCGGCCCGCTTTTGGTTCCCGCGCCGCTATTCAGGTACTGGCCGAACACGTCGACCACGCCATAGAGCGTGACGCTCGACTGCGCGGCTGCGCCGCCCGCGGCGAATGCCAGGGTGGCACCCAGCACCCCTTTACTGATGAAACGCATGCACTGTCTCCTCATATTGTCTCCGCACTTCGCGGACATGGTTCTGCACGATCGCGCCGAAGCCGGCCGTCCTGCCTGGCAGACCGAAACGATGATTCGTCCGATGGCTTGTCGCTGGCTCATGGTTGCAGGCGCCTGCAGGCGCGCTGCCCACCCGAATCGAGTGGGAACGGGAATACCCCGACCGACGCGTCACCACCCGAACGAGGTGGCGGCCCGCGCGACGCGACCGTCTACGCTGAGGCGTCGTCTTCCTTCTTCCGCTTTTTTATCCACTTGCCGGGAGTCCAACCGCCATGAACGATTCAGCCACGCGCAAACCCACCCGGCGTCTGCTGCATACGCGCCACATCGTCTGCAACGGCTACGAACGCAGCGACGGACTGTTCGACATCGAGGCGCGCCTCACGGACATCAAGGCCGACACGGCTGATCTGCTCTACAAGCAGGTGCCCGCCGGTGAGCCGCTCCACGATCTGCGCATCACGCTCACCATCGACGCGAAGGGCCTGATCCGGCGCGCAAGCGCATCGACGGATACGGGCCCTTCGCCGTACTGCGCGCAGATCAACGCGGCCTATGAAAGTCTCGTGGGCGTGCGAATCGCGGCCGGTTTCAGGAAGCAGGTGAAAGAGCGTGTCGGTGGCAAGCACGGCTGCACGCATCTGACGGAACTGCTCGGCCCGCTTGCGACCACCGCGCTGCAGACGCTAATGGGCATACGTCCCGGCGGCAGCGACGCCGACGCGCACATCGCGCAGATGATCGATACCTGCCATGCGTGGCGCGCCGACGGAGAAGTCGTGCGCTTCGTGCGCAAACGCCGGGATCAGGCTTCGGGCAACGGCGAATCCGCTATCGCTAGCGACGCAGAAAAGTCGGCGATCGTCGCACGGTCGCTTTCAGATGTGTAATGACATCGCGCAAGCATTCGCGCATTTTTATTGAGATAGGAGACGCGGATCGTGCATTACCGCAACGCTGCACGGTCTCCTATCGGTATCGCCCCGAGGCGGCGCTTGCTTGGCACTGCGATAGAATGGCCCGTCAATTTTTGTCATCCCAACAGCCATTACCGATGGCGCGGGAGACACGAGGCGCAGGTCGATATGCCGCAGAATTCCCGCTCTACCTCAGCTTGCCGGCGCAACGCCGGCACCGAAGAATCCGGCGCCCACCTCCGCTTGCTTCCCCCGCGCAGCGCGGCGCGTGTCGTCGCGCGCGAACGACTGCTCGCGCAACTGCGCGACGCGCGCCGCATGCGCTGCATCGTCGTTCAGGGACCGGCCGGCTCGGGCAAGACGACAGCCCTCGTCGCCTGGCGCGAAGCGTTGCTGCCGCTCGGTTTCGATATCGCGTGGCTGACTTTCACACCGGACGACGACGATCCCACCGTTTGCCTCGACGATCTGGTCGGCAGCCTCAGCCAGGTGAATCCGTCGATTTGTAAGGAAGCCGCGCTGCTCGGCGGACGCGGAATGGATGAGGAAGCCGTCGAGCGCACGGTGATCGCGCTCGTCAACGGCATCGCGCGCCACCCCGCCGAACTCGTGCTCGTGCTCGACGACGTGCATCATCTCGCCAACGCGCGCAACCATGAAGCGCTCCAATGGCTGCTCGATTACGCGCCCGCGAATCTGCATATCGTGTTCGCGTCGCGCACCATCCCGTCGCTGTCGTTGGGCAGGCTGCGCGATCAGGGTCTGGTGCTCGAACTCGACATGCGCGATTTGCGCTTTACTGCCCAGGAATCCGAAGCGTTTCTGAAAGCGCAGATCGGCGATATTTCCACGAAGGACGCGCGCCGCCTGCACGAACTCGCCGACGGCTGGGCAGCGGGACTGCAGCTATTCGCGATCCGCGCGAAGCGCAACCGGCAAGGACCGAACGACAGCGCATCGGCCGACATGCCGGCGCAATTGCACCTGCACGATCCGCGCGCGTTCGCCGATTATTTCGAGCGCGAAGTGCTGTCGCGGCTGTCGCCTTCCGAGGTCGAGCTGCTGATCCGTATGGCCGCGTGCGCGCGCATCTGCGGGCAGCTTTGCGTTGCGCTCGTGGCGGGCGAACAGAATCCCGCCGAGGTGCTCGCGCTGCTCGCGCGGCTGGAGAGCGACAACCTGTTCGTCGCGCCCGTCGAGTCGCAGGACGCCGCCGTGTGGTACCGGCTCAATCCGCTGTTTCGGGAAACATTGCTCGAACGTTTCGGCGCGCGCAGCGGGCGTTACCAGCGCGACGTACACCGCGCCGCGTGGACCTGGTTCCGCGCTCACGGTCACGCGGACGAAGCCGTGCGCCATGCGATGCTCGCGGGCGAACCGGGCGAGGCCGCGGATCTCGTGCTCGCCGTTGCGCGTGAGTTGCAGGTTGGCGGCGAGTTGCGCAAGGTGGTTGCGCTCATGCGTATGCTGCCCGTCGCTGAGATTCAGGCGCGCATCGGGCTGCGTCTGTGGATGGCGCATCTGCATCTGTACGCGCGCGATTTCGCCGCGTGCGAGACGACGGTTACCAGCCTGCAAGGCGACATCGACCAGGCTGATCCCTCGCTTCAATACCGGCTTACGCTGCTGCAAGCCGCCCTCGCCGTGCAGCGCGACGACACCGACGGCGCGATGTCGATCCTGCCGCGTCTGCTCGACGCGCCCGCGCAGGCGGACGGGCTGATCGTCGGCGCGCGCAACAATATTCTTTCGTGGCTGTACATGCATCGCGGGCACTATGCGGACGCGCGGCGCATGCAACTCGACACGCCGCCCATCCTGTTCGACGATGCGCCGCTCGTCGGCACGAGCGCGGGCACGCTAAACGGACGCTGCTTCGTCGGGTTCAGTTATGCGCTCGAAGGCAAGTTCGTCCAGGCCGAGCGCATCTGCCGCGACGTACTGTTCGAAGCCGACTCGCGTGGCAGCCCGGCCGCCGAAGCGAGTTGCCTCGCGGCGGCGCTGCTCGGCGAAGTACTGTACGAATTCAACGAGCCCGACGCGGCGCGCAAGCTGATCGAAGGCCGCGTCGACGTGCTGGAACGCGTGTCGGTGCCCGATTCGGTGCTGCGCGTGCATACGGTGCTGGCGTCGGTACACTGGCTGGCGGGCCACCATCTCGACGCAATGGCCTATCTCGAACGGCTCGACGAATACGCGTCGCAGCACGGGCTGCTGCGCCTCGTCGCGCACGGCCTCGCCGAACAGGTGCGCCATCATCTGTCGATCGATCATTTCGATGCCGCCGAAGCCGCGCTCGCACGTCTCGATTCGATTGCCGCACGGGTGCCGCAAGAGCGCGCGAGTACGCTGACTGCCGTGGCAGCGCTGACGGAGCAGGCGCATGTCGACTGGTGCGTCGCGCACGAAGACTTCGAGGCGGCTGCCGTGCGGCTGCAACCGCTGATCGCGCTGTGCGAAGAGCGCGGCTGGCAACGTCATGCCGTGCGCTATGAGATGCAGGCGGCCGTCGTCGCGGCGCGCCTCGGACGCACGGCAGCGATGCATAAGTACGTGTTGTCCGCGTTGCGGCGTGGTCACCGCCTCGGCCTCGTGCGCACCATTCTCGATGCGGACCGTGCCGCGCTGGACGTGATTCATGCGGTGCTCGACGCGACGCCGGAAGATCCCTTGCTGCGCTTCTATGCGTCGCGGCTGGATGCGGCGCATCAGGCTGCGGTGGCCGTTGCTGGCCGGCGCGACGCACCGCCCGATGCGCGCGGCAATATCTCGACAGGCGCCGAACTGCTGAGCGAGCGCGAAGCCGAAGTCGTGCATCTGCTCGCGCAGGCGCTGCCGAACAAGAAGATCGCCCGCACGCTCGGTTTGTCGCCGGAAACCGTCAAGTGGCATCTGAAAAATATCTACGGCAAGCTCGGCGTATCGAGCCGCGACGAAGCCGTCGCACGTGTGCGCGACTTCGAGTTGGGATGTGCGTCGGGCGAAATCGCGCGCTGAGCCCGACGGGACGCGCAGCGCGGCCTGCGCGCGGTCCCCAACCTTGCCTGCGGGCTTTCATCCTCATGAGCGCTGCCACCCGGCGCGGGTGGTTTTGCGCGTAGCGTCTGCCACTACTCTTGGATACAGGTCAGCCGCGCGTCGATACGCCGGCAACCTTCAATACAAAGCGCGGCTGCGCGGCGCTCATCACGCGGTACAGCAACCATGTTGCACAAGGCCAGCGTAAGGCGCCAAAGCGCCCACGCGGGTCATCGCTGACATAGGAGACAAGGCGTCATGATGACGGTCACCCCCACTCAACCGGCGGCAGCGTCCTACCGTCCCGTTCGCATTCCCGAGCGGCGCACGCTGGTCGAACGTCGCGCCGATGGCACGCTGATACTGCGTTCGGCCACGCCGCCGCCCGACATCGCCGAAAAAAGCTTCGCGGATTTCATCCCTGCATGGGCCGCTCAGCGAGGCAACAAACCCGCGTTCCGAGAGCGCGACGCGCGCGGCGAGTGGCGTTCACTGAGTTGGGCAGAACTGTGGCGGCAGGTTCAACTCGTCGGCGCGGCGCTGCTCGGGCTCGGCCTCGATCAGGATCAGCCGCTGATGCTGCTGTCGGGCAATTCGATCGAACAGGCGGTGCTGCTGCTCGCCGCCGAATACGTCGGCGTGCCCACCGCGCCCGTCTCGCCCGCGTACTCCACCATCAGCAAGGATTTCGCACGCCTCGTCGGCGTCGCGACACTCGTGCCGCCCGCCGCGCTGTTCGTGCAGGACACCGTGCCGTATGAGCGCGCGCTTGCCGCGCTCGGCTCGGCTACGACGACCGTCATCGCAGTCCAAGGTGTGCGCCCTGGCGTAATCGCCTGGGCAGACCTGATCGCCGAAGACCTCACGCCGCAGCAGATCGCAAAGGTCGCGGCCGCACACGCGGCGATCCGCGCCGACGACACCGCGCGCGTGCTGTTCACCTCCGGTTCGACGGGCACGCCCAAAGGCGTCGCGCTGACGTATGGCAACTTCCGCGCGGTCGCCGCGTACTATGCGGACAACCTCGGCTGGCTGCGCGAGACCGAGCCCGCGTTTCTCGACTGGCTGCCGTGGCACCATGGCCTGGGCGGTGTGTTGAACCTCGGGCGCTCGATCCAGTTCGGCGCAGCCCATCATATCGACGACGGCAGGCCGCTGCCAGGCATGATCGAACGGACGGTGCGCAATCTGCGCGGTGTATCGCCGACTATCTTCACGAGCGTGCCGTCCGCGTGGACCGTGCTCGCGGGCGAACTCGAACGCGACCCCGAGCTTGCGCGCAAGCTGTTCGCGAACGTGCATTACTTCGGCTACGGCGGCGCGAGTCTGCCCAGCGACGTCTGGCAGCGCATCCAGCGCGTCGCCGAGCAGACCATCGGGCAGCGTATCGCGTTCTGCACGGGCCTCGCCTGCACCGAAACGAGCGGCATGGGCACTTACTGTGGCCGCGGCAATGCGGAGAACGGCAACATCGGCACGCCTGTGCCCGGCGCCGAGGTGAAGCTCGTGCCGCTCGAAGGCGGCGACGCGCGCTACGAGATCCGCATGCGCGGGCCGCATGTGTTCGGCGGCTATGTCGCGCATCCGGAACTGACGGCGGCCGCCTTCGACGACGACGGCTTCTTCCGTCTCGGCGACGCCGTGCGTCTCGTGAACGCCGACGATCCGTCGCAAGGCATGATGTTCGCCGGCCGCGTCGTCGAAGACTTCAAGCTGACCAACGGCACATGGGTGCGCACGGGCGCTGTGCGACTCGCGCTGCTGGAGCGTTGCTCGCCGCTGCTGACGGATGCCGTGATCTGCGGACACGATCACGACTATCTCGCCGCGCTCGCGTGGCCCAATGTCGCCGCGTGCCGGATGCTCGCGCCGGAACTCGTATCACTCGATGTCGCGTCGCTGGTGCAGCACCCTGTCGTCGTCGATGCGATCAGCAAGTGCTTGCGCTTGCAGGCAAACAGCGGCTCCAGTCTGCGCATCGAGCGCGTGATGCTGATGGCCGAGCCCCCGTCCATCGACGCCAATGAGATCGCCGACAAGGGCTACGTCAACCAGTCGGTGACGCGCGCGCGCCGCGCGCATTTCGTCGAACAGATTTTCCAGACTCCAACCGCGGCGCACATCGCCAGCGCGCAGTAACGATCTGCAAAAGGTCTACGCCTCCATACAAACAGGAATATTTAGTCATGCAAATCACCCGAACCGTCTTTCGTGAAGATCACGAAATGCTGCGCACCAGTGCGCGGCGCTTTCTCGAACGCGAATGCGTGCCGAAGCAGGCAGAGTGGGACAAGGCGGGCAAAGTCGACCGCGAAACCTGGCTCAAGGCAGGCCGCGAAGGTCTGCTGTGCCTCACCTTGCCGACGGAATATGGCGGTGGCGGCGGCGACTTCGGCCACGCGGCCGTGCTCAATGAAGAGACCAACCGATCGGGCGTCAGCGGTCTCGGCTTTTCGGTTCACTCGGACATCATCGCGCCGTACATTGCGCGGCTCGGCAATGAAGAACAGAAACAGCGCTGGCTGCCTAAAGTTTGTTCGGGCGAAGCCATTCTCGCGATCGGCATGACCGAGCCGGGCACGGGCAGCGACCTGAAAGCGATACGCACGACCGCCATCCGCGACGGCGACGAGTACGTGATCAACGGCAGCAAGACCTTCATCAGCAACGGGCTAAATGCCGATCTCATCATCATGGTCTGCAAGACCGATCCGAACGCGGGCTCGAAGGGCGTGAGCCTGATCGTCGTCGAAGCGGACCGCGACGGCTTCCGGCGCGGCCGCAAGCTCGACAAGGTCGGCCAGCATGCGCAGGACACGGCAGAACTCTTCTTCGACAACGTGCGCGTACCCGTGTCGAACCGTCTCGGCGAGGAAGGCAAGGGTTTCGCGTACCTGATGGCCGAACTGCCGCAAGAGCGCCTGTCAATTGCGATCGGCGCGGCCGCCAAGCTCGAAGTCTGTCTCGATCACACGATCAACTACGTGAAGGATCGCCGCGCGTTCAACCAGACCGTGTGGGACTTCCAGAACACCAAGTTCAAGCTCGCCGACATCAAGGCGCAAGCCTCCGCCGTGCGCCTTCTCGTCGATCACTATCTCGCAGAACACGTGCGCCGCCGCCTGACGCTCGAAGAAGCCGCGATCGCCAAGCTCTTCGCGACGGAAACGCTCGGCAAGGCGCTCGACGAAATGGTGCAGCTGCACGGCGGCTACGGCTACATGCTCGAGTATCCCGTCGCCCGCGCTTTCGCCGATGCGCGCGTGATGCGTATCTATGGCGGCACGAGCGAAGTCATGCGCGACCTCATCTCCCGCAAGCTGTGATCCCCCACGTCAACCGAACATTCCATTCAGAAGGAGCAGTGACATGACTCGCAATGTCTTCGTTGCCGGTGTCGGCATGATTCCGTTCAAGAAGCCGGGCATGAGCGACACCTATGACGCGATGGGCGCGAACGCGGTGCGCGATGCGCTCGCCGACGCGGGTATCGGCTATGGCGACGTGCAGCAGGCCTATGCCGGTTACGTGTACGGCGATTCGACCTCCGGCCAGAAAGCGCTTTATCACGTCGGCATGACGGGCATTCCCGTCATCAACGTCAACAACAACTGCGCGACGGGTTCGTCGGCGTTGTTTCTCGCGCGTCAGGCTGTGGCAAGCGGCGCCGTCGATTGCGCGCTCGCCGTCGGCTTCGAATTCATGGGACCGGGCGCGCTCAGGTCTGTGTGGACCGACCGCGCCAGCGCGCTCGAACGGGCGCTCGACATGACGGATCAACTCGTCGGCCGTCCCGAAGGATTGAGCAATGCGATTCGCCAGTTTGCGGGCGCAGGCATGGCGCACATGCAGAAGTACGGCACGAAGCTCGAAACGTTCGCAAAGATTCGCGCGAAGGCGAGCCAGCATGCGGCGCGCAATCCGCTTGCCGTGTTCCGCAACGTCGTGTCGACGGAAGACGTGATGGCCGCGCCGATGCTGTGGGACGGCGTGCTGACGCGTCTGATGGCCTGCCCGCCGACTTGCGGCGCGGCTGCCGCGATCATCGTTTCCGAAGAATTCGCGCGCAAGCGCGGGCTGCATACCGACGTGACGATTGCAGGCCAGGCGCTCACGACCGATCTGCCGAGCACGTATGACGCACGCGACATGATCCGCGTGGTCGGCTTCGACATGACGCGTGATGCCGCAAAGATCGCGTATGAACAGGCGGGCGTCGGCCCGGAAGACATCGACGTGATCGAGTTGCACGACTGCTTCGCGCAGAACGAGTTGCTCACGTACGAAGGGCTCGGCCTGTGCGCGGAAGGCGAAGGCGCAAAGCTCGTCAACGACGACGACAACACGTATGGCGGCAAATGGGTGGTCAATCCGTCGGGCGGTCTGCTGTCGAAGGGGCATCCGTTGGGCGCGACGGGTCTCGCGCAGTGTTTCGAACTCACGCAACAATTGCGCGGCAAGGCGGATGCGCGCCAAGTGGAAGGCGCGCGGGTCGCGCTCGCGCATAACGTCGGGCTCGGCGGCGCATGTGTCGTGACTGTCTATAAGGCAGCACGATAAAAGCCGCGTTCACGGAGCATCCGACATGATCGACAAAAAGTTTATCGGCAAGGTATTGCCGGCGTTTTGCGCCGTCGCCGAAGCGGGTCAGCTGCGCTTCTTCGCGAAGGCGACGGGCGAAACCAATCCCGTCTATCTGGACGAATCGGCGGCGCGCGACGCAGGGCATCCCGCCCTGCCGCTGCCGCCCACGTTTCTGTTCTCGCTGGAGCTTCAGCAGCCGGATACGAGCTGGCGCGACGAACTGGGTATCCAGCTGTCGCGCATCCTGCACGGCGAGCAGTCGTTCACGTATCACCGTCTTGCTTATGCGGGCGACGTGCTGCGCTTCGAAAGCCGCATCGCCGACATCTACGACAAGAAGAACGGCGCGCTCGATTTCGTCGTGCGCGAAACACGCGTGACGAACCAGAAAGGCGAGCATGTCGCCGATCTGCACAGCGTGCTCGTGCAACGCAACGGCTAACGGAGAACGTCTATGAGCACCCTGAAATTCGACGATGTGAAGATCGGCGACACACTGCCGCCGCTGACGCTCGAACCCGTCAACCGCACGACGCTTGCGCTCTTCGCAGGTGCGTCGGGCGATCACAACCGCGTGCATATCGATACCGACTATGCGCGCAAGGCGGGGATGCCCGACGTATTCGCGCACGGCATGCTGTCGATGGCTTATCTCGGCCGTCTGCTCACGCGTTGGGTCGATCAGCGGCAGTTGCGCGAGTTCGGCGTGCGGTTCGTCGGTATCACGCATCTGGGGCATCAGGTCACGTGTACGGGCCGCATCGTCGACAAGTTCGAAACTGAGGGCGAACGGCGCGTGAAGCTCGAAATCCAGACGGCCAATCAATACGGCGAACCGCGCGTGGTCGGCGAGGCTGTGATCGCACTTTGATCAGCGCCACGACGCAATCAGACATACACAGGAGAACAGCAAATGGGAAAGCTTGACGGCAAGGTCGGCCTCGTGACGGGCTCGGGGCGCGGCATCGGTCGCGCGATCGTCGAAAAGTTCGCGAATGAAGGCGCGCGCATCGTGGTCAACGACCTCGACGCCGATCCGGCGCACGAAACGGTCGAAGCGTTGAAGAAGATGGGCGTGGAAGCCGTGGCCTGCGTCGGCAACGTGACCGCGCCGGATTTCGCGGATCGCTTTGTCGGCACCGCGCTGAAGGAATTCAAGGGCATCGACATCATCGTCAACAACGCGGGCTATACGTGGGACGACGTGATCCAGAAGATGAGCGACGAGCAGTGGTACGCGATCATTGACTGTCATATGACCGCGCCGTTTCGCATCCTGCGCGCCGCGTATCCGCATGTGAAAGCGCTGCACGCCGCCGACAAGGAAGCGGGCCGCGAGGTGTATCGGAAGATCGTGAACATTTCGTCGGTGTCCGCGCTGAACGGCAATGCCGGCCAGATGAACTACTCGTCGGCGAAGGCGGGCGTGATCGGCATGACGCGGGCATTGGCGCGCGAATGGGGACGCTTCAATGTCAACGTCAACTGCGTGGCGTTCGGTCTGATCCACACGCGAATGACTTCGGCCGATGCGCATGCGGGCGCGACGGTCAGTATCGACGGGCGCGATATTCGTGTTGGGCTGAACCCTGACATGCTGAAGTCGCACGCGCAGCGTAACCCGCTTGGCCGTGGCGGCACGCCGGAAGAAGCGGCTGGCGGCGTGTATCTGTTCTGCTCGCCTGAGTCGAATTACATCACGGGGCAAACCATCGCGGTGGCGGGGAACCTGCAGTAACTGCTTTGCGTGGAAGTCCGGCTATTCACCGGAACCGGCCGGACTTTTTCAGGGCGTCTCTGTAGTTGAGACGCCTTTTTTTGCTTCGTGCTGTGAGCCGCCAGCGGCGAGACAGCCGCCGCCGGCAAGACCTCTATAACGACGAAACCAGCTTCGGCACCGCGTCGAACAAATCAGCTTCGAGACCATAGTCCGCGATGCTGAAAATGGGCGCTTCCGGATCCTTGTTGATCGCGACGATCACCTTCGAGTCCTTCATACCCGCCAGATGCTGGATCGCCCCCGAGATGCCGCACGCGATATACAACTGCGGCGCGACGATCTTGCCCGTCTGACCGACCTGCCAGTCATTCGGTGCGAAGCCCGCATCGACGGCTGCGCGGCTCGCGCCGAGCGCGGCGCCCAGCCGGTCGGCGAGCGGCGTCAGCACTTCGTCGAAGCGCTCGCTGCTGCCGAGCGCGCGGCCGCCGCTCACGACGATCTGCGCATCGGCGAGTTCGGGACGCTCGCTCTTCGCGACGTGCCGCTCGACGAATGTCGAGAGGTTACTGTCGCTCACGGTATCGATCGCTTCGATCTGCGCGCTGCCACCTTCCGGCGACGCCGCGTCGAAGCTCGTCACGCGCACCGTCGCGACCTTGACGGGATCGCCGGAACGCACGGTCACGAGCGCATTGCCCGCGTATATCGGGCGCTCGAACGTATCGGCGCTCACCACGCGCACGATGTCGGAAATCTGCGCGACATCGAGTAGCGCCGCGACGCGCGGCGCGACGTTCTTACCCATGCTCGTCGCAGAAAACAGGATGTGGCTATAGCGCGCGGCGACATGCATCACCTGCGCACCCATGTTCTCGGCGAGACCATGGGCGAGTTGCGGCGCGTCAGCGACCAGCACGCGCGATACGCCCGCGATCCGCGCCGCCGTATTCGCCGCGCCCTGCACGCCATGCCCCGCGACAAGCACATGCACGTCGGCGCCGCATTGCAGCGCGGCCGTCACGGTACACAGCGTTGCGCTTCTGATCGATGCGTTGTCGTGCTCGGCAACCACCAGCACGCCAGTACGTTCAGTCATATTTGTCTCCTCACAGTACCTTGGCTTCCGTTTTCAGTTTCGCGACAAGCGCGGCGACGTCGGGCACTTTCACGCCGGCACCGCGTTGCGGCGGCTCGGCGGTCTTCAGCACCGTCAGGCGCGGCGCGATATCCACGCCGAGTTGTGCGGGCGTCACCGTATCGAGCGGCTTCTTCTTCGCCTTCATGATGTTCGGCAACGTGGCGTAGCGCGGCTCGTTCAGCCGCAAGTCGGCGGTGACGACAGCGGGCAGCGCGAGACGCACGGCTTCCAGTCCGCCGTCGATCTCGCGCGTGACGATCGCGAACTGATCGGCTATCTCGACCTTGCTCGCGCACGTTGCCTGCGGCAAGCCCGCAAGCGCGGCCAGCATTTGCCCTGTCTGGTTGCTGTCGTTATCGATTGCCTGCTTGCCGAACAACACGAGTTGCGGCTTTTCCCTGTCGACCAGCGCGTTGAGCAGCTTCGCGACGGCAAGCGGCTCGAGCTCCGCGTCCGTTTCGACGAGAATTCCGCGATCCGCGCCGATCGCCATTGCCGTGCGCAGCGTCTCCTGGCACGCGGCCACGCCGCACGACACAGCAATAACCTCGCTCACGACGCCCCGTTCTTTCAGACGCACTGCTTCTTCGACGGCAATTTCGTCGAACGGATTGATGCTCATCTTCACGTTGGCGAGATCGACGCCCGAGCCATCGGACTTCACGCGCACTTTCACGTTGAAGTCCACCACGCGTTTGACCGCGACGAGTGCTTTCATCTGTTGTCTCCTGTCGTTCGATTAACCTGCCGATACTTCAGACTGGAAGCCGAGTCCGCAAGCCGCCATCCGTTCGATGGCGGCATCGTCGAAGCCCCAGTCGCGCAATGCGCGCAAGCCGCCCTGCCCGCGCTGCGGCGCGGGTCCGTCGATGCGCGACGGCGTACCCGAAAAGCGCGGCGCAGGTGCGGGCTGCACGACGCCCGCCACTTCGACGAAGCTGCCGCGCGCGCGATGCTGCGGGTGATCCGGCGCCTCGGAAAAGCCCAGCACAGGCGCGACGCATGCGTCGCTGCCATCGAATGCCGCGCACCATTCGTCGCGCGTGCGCGCAGCGAATGCCGCGGCGAAGGCTTCGCGCAGAACGGGCCAGCCGTTGCGATCGTGCTGCTTCGGAAGGCCTGCATCGGCGAGGCCGAGTTTGTCGAGCAGTTGCGCGTAGAAGCGCGCTTCTACCGCGCCGACAGCCATGTAGTGGCCGTCGCGCGTGCGGTAGCTGTCGTACCACGGCGTGCCGCCGTCGAGCAGATTGCTCGCGCGTTGCTCGCGCCAGTTGCCCGACGCGAGCAGGCCCCAGATCACCGCGCCGAGTTGCGCGGCGCCTTCCGTCATCGCCGCGTCGACGACCTGGCCCGATCCGCCGCGTTGCACATTGAGCAACGCCGAGACGACGCCGAGTGCGAGCAACATGCCGCCTCCGCCGTAATCGCCGACCAGGTTCAGCGGCACAACGGGCGCGCCATCGGCAGGTCCGATGCCGGACAACACGCCGGACAGCGCGATGTAATTCAGATCGTGGCCGGCGCGCGCCGCGAGCGGGCCTGTTTGCCCCCAGCCCGTCATGCGTCCGTAGACGAGCTTCGGATTGCGCGCGAAGGCCTCGTCGGGGCCGAGTCCGAGACGCTCCATCGTGCCGGGCCGATAGCCTTCGATCACGACATCCGCGCGCGCCATCAGATCGAGCGCCGCTGCCGCCGATGAAGGCTGCTTCAGATCGAGCGTGACCGAGCGGCGTCCGCGGCCCGTGATGTCGATCCGCTTACCGTTGGTTTTCGGCCCGAGATCGTCGGGCGCAGCCGGCCTGTCGATACGCAGCACGTCCGCGCCCATATCGGCGAGCAGCATCGCGCCGAAGGGCCCGGGACCGATCGCCTCGAATTCCAGCACTCTGATTCCGTTCAAAACGCCCATCGTCCACCTGTCTCCATGGAATTGAGGCCCCGCTGACGGGTGCCAACCGGGCCTTGCTGTCTGTTGTGAGTGCCGGGGCGACAGAATGCCCCTTGATCGTAGTAAGCCCTGGCGGGCAGCGGACAGGACCACCCCGAACGGGTGGCGAAGGGACTAGGCGTTTTGTTTCGATGGATACTGGCAAGTGCGGGCATTACCGCAATTCATCCATTAATTCGGATGGCGAATTAATGGATTCCAAAAAGAAAAAGCCCTCACAAGTGAGGGCTTTTCATTGATTCTGCGCTTGCCGGTTTTTCAAACGCTTACCGGATCACGCAAAGACTTACGCGAAATTCTTTTCCGCGAAGTCCCAGTTCACGATGTTCCAGAATGTTTCGACGAACTTCGGACGCGCATTGCGGTAGTCGATGTAGTACGCGTGTTCCCACACGTCGATCGTGAGGAGCGCCTTTGCGTCCGTGGTCAGCGGCGTGGCGGCGTTGCTCGTCGACACCAGATCCAGCGAACCGTCTGCCTTCTTCACGAGCCATGCCCAGCCCGAGCCGAACGTGCCAACTGCCGTCTTCGTGAATTCTTCCTTGAATTTGTCGAAGGAACCCCACTTCGCGTTGATCGCTTCGGCGACCTTGCCCTTCGGCGCGCCACCACCTTGCGGCGACAGGCTGTTCCAGAAGAACGTGTGATTCCAGATTTGCGCGGAGTTGTTGAAGATACCGCCCGACGATTTCTTGACGATCTCTTCCAGCGACAGGTTCTCGAACTCAGTGCCCTTGATCAGATTGTTCAGGTTGGTCACATAGGTCTGATGGTGCTTGCCGTAGTGAAACTCGAGCGTCTCTTCCGACATGTGCGGAGCGAGCGCGTTCTTCGCGAACGGCAGCGGCGGGAGCGTATGTTCCATGGTGCTATTCCTTTGTATCTGTTTATGGGGAGTCTGCGGATAACGCTGCGGGAGCACTCGATTGTAGGCGAGTTGGAATAACCCCGCAAACGCAAGCCCTTTATGGCACGCATTGCGAAAACGCGCTGCGCGGGCAGCGTAATTAATGCTCGCGCAGCGGCTTTTCGCCTGTCCTATGAAGGTCAAAACTACTGTGCCCAATGACGCTTCAAAGCACGACTAAAAGCCTTCCGTAAGACGCGGCTGAACATCCGACAGCGCGATATCCGCCGATCCTTCAGCGAGGTGAACGGTCATGCGGCGGCCCGGCTTCAGTGCCGATGGCGCGCGCACTGCGCGGCCGTTTTGCGCATCGAGCAATGCCGCGTAGCCACGTTCGAGCGTGCGTTGCGGGCTCAGCACTTCGAGCCGCGCGGCAAGCGTTTCCACGCGCGCAATGTGTCTTTCATGTTGGCGCAACAATGCGCGTTCCATCCGTTCGGCGAGGCCACTCACTTGCGAACGTTGCAGCGAGAGATCGGGACGCCAGCGCTGCCAGCGCATCTGCACGAGCGCGAAACGCCCGCGCGCATCGCGCACGGGCCGCGCGCCCGCCGATGCGAGCCGCACGCTCAGTTGCTGCAGATGCGTGCGTTGCCGCGCGAGCCTTTCGGCCGGCGACACGAGACGCCGCGCGAGCCAGTCAAGCTGCTGCGCGCGCCGCTCCATCATGCGGCCGAAGCCGCGCGCGAGCGTCGCATGACGATGATCGAGCTCGCGCAGCAGCAGCACGCGTTGCGGGCTGACGAGTTCGGCGGCGCCCGTGGGCGTGGGCGCGCGGACATCGGCGGCGAAGTCGGCGATCGTGAAGTCGGTTTCGTGACCGACGCCGCTCACGACGGGCATCTTGCTCTCCGCAATCGCGCGGGCCAGCACTTCTTCGTTGAACGCCCACAGGTCTTCGATCGAGCCGCCGCCGCGGCACACGATCAGCACATCCACCTCACCGCGCCGGCTCGCCGTCTCGACCATCGCGGCCAGCTTCGCGCTGACGCCCGCGCCCTGCACGGGCGCGGGATAGACGATCACGGGAATGTGCGGCGCGCGGCGCGCCAAGGTTGTCAGTACGTCGCGCAATGCGGCCGCCTGCAACGACGTGACGATGCCGATCGCGCGTGGATGCGCGGGCAGCGCGCGCTTGCGTTCCGCGTCGAACAGGCCTTCTGATTCGAGTTGCGCCTTCAGCCGCAGGAACGCTTCGTACAAACGGCCTTGGCCCGTACGGCGCACGGCCTCGACATTCAGTTGCAGTTCGCCACGCGGCTCGTACATCGTGACGAGCGCGCGCACTTCGATCTTGTCGCCTTCGCGCGGCGTGAACTCCGCGTATTGCGCGCGGCCGCGGAACATCACGCAGCGCATCTGCGCCTGCGCGTCCTTGATCGAGAAATACCAGTGCCCGCTCGCGGCACGCGTGAAGTTCGACACTTCGCCGGAGACCCAGACGAGCGGGAACGAGCGTTCGAGCATCGTGCCGATCGCGCGGTTGAGTACCGAGACGGGAACGACGGCATCGCCGGCCGCGCCAGCGGACGACGAGAAAGGACTTTCGGAATTCATGCGAGGAATGGTTTAAAACAGGCCGGACAGACGATAGACCGATCGGCCAGTCAGGTCCAGCGCGTTCTAAACGTCTTTCGCCGGATTGTTAAAAGTGTCCACATGTCGGGAGTGCCGCGGAGAGCGGACTCAAAACGGCCCCAGAGCCCACTTAATACCATCTAACCCATTGATTTTTATCATATTTTTACTCGATAAAAGTTCCCCATTGCCGAGCCGATGCTTGCGCGACGGCCTTCCCGACAAAATGCAAGGCACGTTCTCCACAAAGTTATCCACAGGCTATGGATAAAGCATTGCTCGTGCGAGAGCCGCGTGTGGTGGCCTTTCCGACTTGCAGCTTACGCCGCCCGCGCGCTAGAGTGCCGGGTTCTGGCGGAATCTGTCGGACGCGGCGAGCATGCTTGCGCGAATGGGCGCGAAGGGTTTTCGCCGCCCCCGTCGTCCTGTTGCTGTTCCGTCCGCTGTCCGCGTTTCGTAGTTCCCTTGGTCTTTCAACCGTCGGTGCAACCGACCGCCCGGAGATGCCTGCTGATGCTCGCCCTGTCCGTCCTGTCTGACGCGCCGCGCAAGCCGGCCGCCTGCCGATGAGCGAACTCGCTTCCCGCGTCGAAGCGCGCATCGCGCGCGAGTGGCAGCAGCGCGGCCCGCTCGCGTGGGCGATGACGCCGCTCGCCTGCGTGTTCGGCGCGGTCGCGCTCGCGCGCCGCGCGGCGTTCAGGCTCGGCTGGCTGAAGTCGGTGCGCGTTCGCGTGCCCGTCGTGGTGGTCGGCAACGTGACGGTCGGCGGCACGGGCAAGACGCCGACGGTGATCGCGCTCGTGCAGGCGCTGCGCAGCGCGGGCTTCACGCCAGGCGTCGTGTCGCGCGGCTACGGCGTGAAGATCACGCTGCCGACGCTGGTCACGCCGACTTCGAAGGCGTCGCAAGCGGGCGACGAGCCGCTCCTGATCGCGCGCCGCACGGGTGCGCCCGTGTTCGTTTGTCCCGACCGCGTCGCCGCCGCCGAGGCGCTGTGCAAGGCGCACCGCAATGTCGACGTGATCGTCAGCGACGACGGCCTGCAGCACTACCGTCTGGAGCGCGACGCCGAGATCGTCGTGTTCGATCACCGGCTGGGCGGCAACGGCTTCCTGCTGCCCGCCGGCCCGTTGCGCGAGCCGCTGTCGCGCGAGCGCGACGCGACGCTGATCAACAATCCGTACGACCGCGCGCTGCCGCCGTGGCCGAACACGTTCTCGCTGGAACTCGCGCCCGGCGACGCGTGGCATCTCGACAATCCGCGCCTGCGCCGGCCGCTCGCGCAGTTCGCCGGGGAGCGCGTGCTCGCGGCGGCGGGCATCGGCGCGCCCGAGCGTTTCTTCGCGACGCTGCGCGCGGCGGGCCTCTCGCCGCAGACGCGCGCCCTACCCGATCATTACGCGTTCAGCACGAATCCGTTCGCCGACACAGACGCCGATGCGATCCTGATCACTGAAAAGGATGCGGTAAAATTGGGGTCCTGGCATGATGCGCGGCTCTGGGTTGTCCCCGTCGAAGCCACGCTCGATCATCGCCTCATTGCACTCGTTGTGGAGAAAGTCCGTGGACGCTCGCCTGCTTGAAATTCTCGTTTGCCCGATCTGCAAGGGCCCGCTCAGCTACGACCGCGCCGCGCAGGAGCTGATCTGCAACGCAGACAAGCTCGCCTATCCGATCCGCGACGGCATTCCCGTGATGCTCGTCGACGAAGCGCGGCAAACGGTCGAAGGCACACCCGTCGATCTGAATCCTGGTTCTGTTGCCTGAGCGACGCTGCGCGTGACGCGGTGCATCGAACGAAGCATTGCCCATACGCCGCCATTGAACACCTACCCCGCGCCGCCGATCAGGCGGCGCGTCTTTCTCGGCCCGCACAAGGCCTGATGTGACGCTTCCGATGAACGACACCCTGCACACTCCGCCCTTCATCGCCGTCGTCCCGGCGCGCCTCGCTTCGACGCGTCTGCCGAACAAGCCGCTGGCCGATATCGGCGGCAAGCCGATGGTCGTGCGGGTCGCGGAACGCGCGCTCGAATCGGGCGCGCAGCAGGTGCTGGTCGCGACCGACGCGCAATCCGTATTCGACGTCGCGCGCGCGCATGGCATCGACGCGATGATGACGCGCGCCGATCATCCGTCGGGCACGGACCGTCTCGCGGAAGTGGCGGCGCATTACGGCTGGAGCGACGACACGATCGTCGTCAACGTGCAGGGCGACGAGCCGCTGATCGATCCGGCACTGGTGCGCGGCGTAGCGTCGCACCTCGCATCGACGGATGGCTGCGCAATCGCGACAGCCGCGCATCCGATCCACGAGCCTGCGGAAATATTCAATCCGAACGTCGTCAAGGTCGTGCTCGATGCGCGCGGCGTCGCACTGTACTTTTCGCGCGCACCGATTCCATGGGCCCGCGATGCCTACCAGCCGCATTGGCCGAATGTCGCGCAGATGCCCACTCCGCCTGCACCCGCTGCCGTGTATCGGCACATCGGGCTGTATGCGTATCGCGCGAAGTTCCTCCGTACTTACCCGAACCTGTCTATCTCTCCGATCGAGCAAGCCGAAGCACTCGAACAGCTGCGCGCGATGTGGCACGGCGAGCGCATCGCGGTGCTCGTCACGCATGACGCGCCGCTGCCGGGCGTCGACACGCCTGACGATCTGGCCCGTGTACAGGCGTTTTTCGGGTCGTCGGCGTAAAAAGCCATGGCATAATCGATCGTTCGCGCGATTCACCCGATATCGATGCGCGTTGATCGATATCACCATTCGCCCGTTTTTTTATCTGCCTGTTTTGCCGTTTGCTTCGCAGCGCCGCTCATTGCGTGCAGCGCGAAGTCGGCAGCGAAAAGCTGCCCGGTCATCACAGCGGCAACAAAGAATCAAGAGCGTCGACCGCAGCATGCATGTCATGACTCGCGGCGCGCCACACAGAATTCACATAGATCTGGAGATATCACATGCGTTTGATCCTGTTGGGCGCACCTGGCGCGGGCAAGGGCACCCAGGCGAACTTCATCAAGGAAAAGTTCGGCATTCCGCAAATCTCGACGGGCGATATGCTGCGCGCCGCCGTCAAGGCAGGCACACCGCTCGGCATTGAAGCGAAGCGCTACATGGATGCGGGCGAACTCGTCACGGATGAACTCATCATCAATCTCGTGAAGGAACGTCTGCAAGACTGCGACTGCGAAAACGGTTATCTGTTCGACGGCTTCCCGCGCACCATTCCGCAAGCGGAAGCGATGAAGAACGCGGGCGTGGCCATCGACTACGTGCTGGAGATCGACGTGCCGTTCGACGAGATCATCACGCGTATGAGCGGCCGCCGTATGCACCCGGCGTCGGGCCGTACGTATCACGTCAAGTTCAATCCGCCGAAGGTCGAAGGCGTCGACGACGTGACGGGCGAGCCGCTGATCCAGCGCGACGACGACAAGGAAGAGACGGTGAAGAAGCGCCTCGACGTGTATGTTGCGCAGACCAAGCCGCTGATCGAGTACTACAACAGCTGGGCGCAGAAAGGCGATCCGTCGTCGTCGCTGACAGCGCCGCAATATCGGCGTATCTCGGGCTTGGGTTCCGTCGACGAAATCCGTGCGCGCGTGTTTGAGGCGCTGAAGTAAGTTTTTTTGTCTTGCGACGCTGGGTGGTTTGCTTTTGTTTTCGCTGGCATCCGCGATTCGTTAGCGTGCTTCAAGCGTCGCCCCTGTGCGGGGCGGCACCTACTTTTCTTTGCCGCCGCAAAGAAAAGTAGGCAAAAGAAAGCGGCTAACACCGCCAACATTTCTTCCTGCCTGAGGGCCCCCACAGGTTCTTACGCTTCACACGGCAATCACGTCATTCGTGCGCGTTGCCAGCGCTCTGAATGTGCGCCTCACCCGTTTCACACTCCCTCACAACAGCATGCCGCGCCAGACAGTCCACCGCCGCCCAGGTGGTGTACTGTGTGTAGGTTTCCTGTACTTCACACGCACCACTCCACACCGATCGCGCATGCGCCCCACCCTGCAAGAGCGCTAACGCATACGACGCGACAACCTACACACAGTACACCACCTGGGCGGCGCATACGATTCGCTGCCTCCTGCTGTGCTACGGGTGATTGAAGCGGGTGAAGCCTCTATTCGAAGCGTTGGCAACGGGCAATGACTCGTGCGTTGCCGTGTACAGGACGGGGCCGCTGGGGCCCGTGGGCAAGAACAAGAATTGGCGGTGTTAGCCGCTTTCTTTTGCCTACTTTTCTTTGCGGCGGTGTACAGACTGGAGACATCGCTGACAGGTGTACATGGACATGACTGACACTTTCGGGTAATCAAACGCCCGGATTTCGACCATGCCCTGGGATGTAAAAGACACCATGAATCGTCGCGAAGACTTCGTCCGTGAGGCCGCCACGCAGGCGGTTGCGTTCAGCGAGTTGTGCAGCAAATTCAAGATCACCCGCCAGACCGGCTACAAGTGGCTCGCCCGCCACAAGGCCGAAGGCGCTGAGGGACTGGCCGACCGCTCGCGCCGCCCGCATCACAGCCCCACACGCTCTGCAGGGCACATCGAAGCGCGGGTCATCGAGCTGCGC
>NZ_FNDI01000053.1:0-40635 GCF_900100565.1 Paraburkholderia steynii
TGCGTATTTCGGACGAACGTGACCGGCCGTTTCGGGATGGTGACCGGCGATTTCGGCAACGTGACCGGGCATTTCGGGAACGTGACCGAGCGGACCGGAAGGCAGGATTGGCGTTGCGCATGACATCAACTACGCGGGCTATGCTCGCCGGCTTTTGCCGGAGAGAGCATGCCCGCGCACCGGATGAACATGCGCATGATCAAGGACGTTATACGACTTAAATTCGACGGCGGTTTCTCGCACGATCGGATCGCCGCGTCACTGGGCATATCCAAGGGCGTGGTCACGAAGTACATCGGACTGGCCGGTGCCGCCGGGCTGGACTGGGCAAGCGCCTGCGATATGGATGAAGGCGAACTCGAGCGGCGGCTTCTCGGCAAACCCACCGGGCCGGCAGGCTACGCCCAGCCCGACTACGGACGCATCCATCAGGAGCTGCGTCGCAAGGGCATGACGCTGACGTTGCTGTGGGAGGAGTACCAGGCCGAGTTCGCGGACCGGCAGACCTACCGCTATACGCAGTTCTGCGAGCACTACAAGGCGTTCACGAAACGCCTGAAGCGCTCGATGCGTCAGATTCACCGCGCCGGCGAGAAGCTGTTTGTCGACTTCGCCGGCCCCACGTTGCCGCTGACGACTGGACGCCGCGCGCACATCTTCGTGGCGGCCATGGGCGCATCGAGCTACACATTCGCCTGTGCGACGCCGGCCGAAACGATGGAGGACTGGCTGGGCGGCATCGCACGTGCGCTGACCTTCTATGGCGGCGTGCCGCAGCTGATCGTGCCGGATAACCCGCGCGCGATGATTGCCGATCCCGATCGCTATGAACCTCGCGCCGGCGACACCGTGCTGGACTTTGCGCGTCACTACGGCACGTCATTCCTTCCTGCACGCGTATATCGTCCGCAGGACAAACCGAAGGTAGAGGTTGCGGTCCAGGTCGTCGAACGCTGGATCATGGCGCGCCTGCGTCATCATCGGTTTGAGTCGGTCCACTCGGTCAATGAGGCGATCCGCCCGCTGCTCAGGAACCTGAATGAGAGGCCGTTCCAGAAGCTGCCGGGATGTCGCGCCAGCGCATTCGCCCAGCTGGACGCGCCGGCACTGCAGCCGCTGCCGGCACAGCCCTATGAGCTCGCGCGCTTCAAGACAGTGACGGTTCACATCGACTATCACGTCGAGATCAACAAACACCGCTACAGCGTGCCGCACGCGCTTGTCGGTCTCAAGCTCGATGCGCGCATCACGGCGGGCGCTGTCGAACTGCTGCATCGCGGTCGCCGTGTCGCCAGCCACGCACGCAACGACCGCGCAGGCGGCTACACCACCGTCGTCGAGCACATGCCGGCGGCGCACCGCGCTCATCTGGAATGGACGCCGCAGCGGCTGATTCATTGGGGACAGCAGATCGGCGCGGCAACCGGCGCGCTTGTTACCCGGCTGCTGCAGGAGCAACGCCATCCGGAACACGGCTATCGGGCGTGCCTCGGATTGCTCTCGCTCTCACGTCGCTATGGCCGCGAACGTCTCGAAGCCGCCTGTGCGCTAGCACTGGAGCTGGGCGTGCACCGTTACCGCCACGTGCGCGACATCCTGATCAACAACCGCGACCGCGCTGCAGTGGCAACGCCTGCCGACTGGATCAGCCCGAGCCACGCGCATGTACGCGGCCCCGGCTACTACCAATAAGGAAGATCCACCATGATGATGCAACAGACACTGACGCAACTGCGCACCCTGAAGCTGGACGGTTTCGCTGACGGCCTGGAAGAACAACTGACGCAGCCCGGTGCGGCCAGCCTGAGCTTCGAGGAACGCCTGTCACTGCTGGTCGACCGGGAAGCCAGCTGGCGTGATGATCGCCGTCGTACCCGACTGCTCAAGCAGGCGCGCCTCAAGTATCCGCAAGCCGCCATTGAAGATCTCGACACGCGCGCTGGCCGTGGCGTCGATCCGCGCTCACTCACGAGTCTCGCGCTCGGTGACTGGGTCGAAGCCGGCTACAGCCTGCTCATCAGCGGTCCAACCGGCGCTGGGAAATCGTGGCTCGCTTGCGCCCTGGCCCAATACGCTTGCCGGCGCGGGCATTCAGCCTTGTATCTGCGCGTGCCGCGACTTGGCGAGGAGCTTCGCGTTCTGCACGGCAATGGCGGCTTCACAAAATGGCTGCTGCAGGTCGCCCGCGTTGACGTGCTCCTGCTGGACGATTGGGGAATGGCTCCCCTCGACGCGATGGTCCGAAACGATCTGCTCGAGATGATCGATGACCGCTCGGCGGGAAAGGCGACCATCATCACCAGCCAGTTACCGATTGAGCACTGGCATGGATGGATCGGCGACGAGACCATCGCCGACGCAATGCTCGACCGTCTCATGCAGCGTCATCACCGGATCACGCTCACCGGTGAATCCCTCAGAAAGGCATCCCCAAAACCCAACGTCCTGGAGCCCGAACTCGACCAGAACTGACAAGAAAATCTACAATCAACACCGCGCAACGCCCAACCCCGCCGAATCGGTCACGTTCCCGAAATCGGCGGTCACGTTCGCCGAAATACGCACCGGATCACCCCGAGCATCATCGATACGATACCTGCAACCCCATAAGGATCTGAACTACGGAACTGGTCCAGGTCACTATAACGGATCGGTGAATGGGCCAACGTTAAATGCAGGCACCATTTTTAACGACTCGGACGCTCAACAGGTAGTTCAATCGCTTATATCAAACGGAACGCTGACAGCTAACGTGAACAGTCTCTTTATGCTGATACTTCCAGACGGAGTGACTTCACGTTTTGATGACAACGGGGATGAGTCTTGTAGCGCGTACTGTGGCTACGCTCGACCTTCAGTGACGGATCAGCGGGTCCACTCGTACTCGGAGATCTCCGAACAACCGGACGTCTCGCAGTTGCGGGAGAGTATGCGACGTTTCATGGAGAAGCGACTTTTTGCCAAGGGCCAAAATTTGAACCTCACAATCAAGATTGAAGTTGAGGCTGTTGATTGAGTCGTGTGTTAAACGTTTTAGCCGGCTGTTAGTAAATGATCTGTTAATGATCCAGCCGTAAGCGGGGCTTTATTGGGGAAACCACGAAGTCACTCGCGTTTTTTCAAGTCCAGAAATAATCAGAACGATAAGCGCCCTTTCCATACCTAAAGATACATTCTCCTTGCATAAATCAATAGATCGCCTATCGTTTTTGTGCGTAGACAAGAGATGCTGAGTAACTTGCCGGCTGGGTGACGGGTGCGATGCGACGTTCGGGCGTAGCGCGGGGCCGAGTGCTGGCGCACGAGATACCAATCCGCACGATTGAAAGCTGAGATGTCAATCGCTTTCTCTGACGATCAAGCTGTCGGAGGGGACAGTTATGTTCAAGTCTTCTCTGCAAATTGCGACTTTACCTGAATCTGTCAGGTAGTTGTTCCGGTGACTCTACTCGAGGAGCAATTCATGATTACCTGCTTAACATTACCTGATGGAAGCAAACACTGTTTTGTAATTCCGGACCGCATTATTGAATGGCCTGGCCCACATCCCGACCCAGAACTACTGGGGTCGATTTTCAATCCAGAGGTTGCACGCGATCTCGTGAATGCCGCGCAGATCCAGAGGTTGACGAGTTCTTTGAGCAACAGGCAACTTCAGGAGCACATCAATGCGGGGCTGAAATCGTTTGTCGACGGAATCGATGCTCCAAAGGGTGTCAGCGTGCATATTGATCGTCAAGGGCAGGATCGAGGTGGGTAGAGGAGTACCACGTACTCCGAAAAAATAGTAGCGAAATTCGACCGACTGCTTTTCCAGGTCGGATGTCAACGGACGTTCGCCAGACGGTCACCGATTGCGTTCACAGGGAGGGAGTGATATGTCAAACCACCACGTCGCCTCGACGCCCGTCCCCTATACCCATTCCTTTCGCATTGAACTCACATTGGAGAACGGAAAAGCGGAAGTTTCGGCTATCCAGCACGTGGCCATGCGAGCGCAAGCCTCGCGGCCCATGCCTCGACCCGATGAGCAGTCAGGCGTGTGGGTGGAACTGGTCGATGAAAGTGGGCATGTACTTTATTGGCGCTCGCTAAGAATGCCGCACATGGACAGTGTCGAGGTCTTTGATGATGAGCAAACAGGCAAGATAATACGCGTCCCTCAAGATCGAAAGCGCGTGAAACTTGATGTGATACTCCCGGATTTACCTAATGCAGCCGAAGTGATCCTATTCGGCGCCGAGAACCTTTCTGAGGTGCGTAAATCTAGCGTGCCTCTTCTTCGCGTATCAATTCCCGACCTGCGGCGTAAGGCAATAACGCCTCCGAGGCAGCCGTAAACGACTGTTGGCGATGGGCGCAATGGAGGATTTGTCATGAGTACCTCAGACGGCTACGTCCTCGGCACGCACAAGATTGTAGACCACGGACCTACTTCGCAGCGATTTAACATCGTCATCATGGGCGATGGGTATCAGGCTTCCGAGCAGGAAAAGTATGCTACTGACGTCAAGGCCTTCATTGACCTGTTACGCTCAACCGCCCCATATACGGACTTGTGGTGCGGAATAAACGTATTTCGGATTGATGTTGTTTCGACAGACAGCGGAGCCGACGATCCCGGCACATGTGGCGACGGATCCACGGGGTCTGGCGCCACCCCACGGACGTACTTTGACTCGACTTTTTGCTCGGACGGAGACACGCGCCGCTTGCTTTCGTGCAACGACGACACCGCGATTAACCTTGCTATCGCGCAGGTGCCTGCAGCACACGAAGCCGTCATGGTGATTGTCAATACGAACGAGTATGGCGGGTCAAGTGACGGCAGAGTTGCCAAATTCTCTACTGCGCCAAACTCCGCTGAAATAGCCTTGCACGAAATGGGACACCTCGTGTTCGGCTTCGCGGACGAATACGATTGCAGAACGTGCGTGGCGGGTGAGACAGGTCACGACCACTATAGCGGCCCCGAGCCGCCTGAGCCGAACGTCACTATCAATACCGATCGCAATACGATGAAGTGGCGAGCGTCCCTGACTTCAACGACTGACGCGCTTCCAACAACTACAAATGCGGATTGCACCACTCAGGATACGCAGGCGAACCCACAAAGCGCGACGTACGTTGGTGCATATGATGGTGCAGACTATTTCCATTGCGGATGCTACCGCCCGTCCTTTAACTGCCGCATGAGGGCCTTGGGCAATCCGTTTTGTCTAGTCTGCCAGCAGGCAATCAGAGATGCGCTGCATCAGTTTCTGCCTGCAGAGTCGCTAACGCTGACGACCCCCAGTATCGCCTTTGATAACGTCCCTGAAGGACTTGGAGGTGTCGGTGTTACGACCTATCGCGCGATTGTTTTCGAGGTGGTCACCTGTGCAACGCGTACGTTCCGGATCACCGCAGGACCAACTGGCGGCTTTGGGACGCCGCTTGGAACCTCGATTTCGGTGAGTGCCAACGATAACGTGCCAATCGAATATGCTCGTCTCTGGTTATCGTACACGTCCACAACTGCAGGTTCGACTTCTCATGGCACTGTGACGGTCCAGTGCGACGAGACCGGACAGACGTGGGTGGTAAATATCATCGCTAACACGGTAGCGAGGCCAAAGAGCGCCGTGACGTTTGTACTTGATCACTCTGGGAGTATGAGCGAGGACGCGGGAGATGGTGCGACCAAGGTTGGCAAGCTTCGTGAAGCGGCAAGCATTTTTATCAATGCAATGCTGGATGGTGACGGCCTGGGTATAGTTCGGTTCGATGACACAGCCCAACTGCTAATGCCCGTGACAAATGTTGGGCCGCCTGTATTGGGAGGCGGCCGCATAGCGGCAACAGGCCACATCTCTGGGCCGGAACTCGACCCTGCAGGTAACACATCCATCGGTGCGGGCGTGGTCGCGGGAAAGAACGCTCTTGACGCTGCGCAGGCACTTGGTGCGCCGCATTACGACGTCACTGCGATGCTTGTCCTGACGGACGGCGAGGAGAATACGGCGCCATTTCTTTCCGCCGTCGGTAGCAGCATCACCGCAAACACGTTCGCAATTGGACTCGGTCAACCCGAGAATATCAGCACGGCCGCGCTGACCACGTTGACGCAAGGCCATAGCGGCTACCTGCTGATAACAGGGCAGTTGACGCCGGACCAATCGGCGCGATTGAACAAGTATTTCCTCCAGATACTGGCCGGCATCACTAACGCTCAAATCGTGCTTGACCCGCATGGCCTACTAACGCCAGGCGCCACGCACCGGATACCGTTCCAGATGGCAGAAACCGACTACGGACTCGACGTCTTCCTCTTGACGCAAAGCCCGTGGTTGATCGAATTCGCGCTCGAGGCCCCGAACGGTGACTTGATTTCACCGGCGTCTGTGACTGTTCTGACGAACCTGCACTACGTGCAAACAGCGGGGTTGGCCTATTTTCGTCTGTCTTTGCCCGCAGAGCCAGCCAAAGCGAGTGGTACCAGGGCTGGTTTATGGCACGTTTTGCTCAAAATCGCCGGCCGCAAACTTGACGTGTCTTCACACAATGCGGTATATGCGAGCGGATCGTCGAATGCGCAGGGTCTCCCCTATGATGTAGTTATACATACCTACTCGAACCTGGTGTTCGAGGCTCGCGCGACGCAGAGCAGCTTTGATCCTGGCGCTACTATTTCCGTCGTCGCCACACTCAGTGAATACGACGTCCCTATCGACGATCGTGCCCATTGCTGGGCTGAGGTGACTCGTCCAGATGGCTCAATGTTCACGGTGACAATGAGTGAGACCGATCCGGGAAGATTTTCGGGGCAGTTTATCGGCGACGTAGCGGGACTGTATGCGATGCGCGTACGTGCTACAGGCAGCACATTCACCGGGAACCTGTTTCAGCGCGAGCAGACACTCACCGCAGCCGTCTATTTAGGTGCCACTCGACCGCCCGAAACGGGAGGCACTCAGCAATTCGATTGGTGCGCATTTCTGCGATGCATGATCAATGGGCAACTGATAGATCGAGCAGCCGTGGAACGACTGAGGCAATCTGGTGTGAATCTCGACGTTCTGGCCAAATGCCTGGAGGCACATTGTTCGTCTAAGCGCGGGAGCTAGTGCCAGTGCCTGCAAGGCGAACCTTGTGACGAGATCGAACTAGTTCGTACAATAGTCACGGAAGGACATGAGCAGCCGGTCAAGCAGGGGAGGTGGAACATCCAAAAGTCCTGCCTGCTCGAACGTCTCCCGATTCATTTTGTAAAAGGCCGGCTCTATTGCTCGAAGTTGTTTGACGGCATCAGGATGGATCGAAAGAAGATTGCGGACATCGGCTGCGGCGCTTGCGTAGTGCTTGTTGAAAGCGGTGACTACGCTGACATTCTCGGCAACATAGTCCTCAGAAAATTTTGTTGCGAGCCCTTCTTCAAGGGTCAGGCCATCCGCATCGCCGCTGGGCGACAAAAGATGGATGCATTCGTGCGCGAGTTGATACACGGTCAGATCAAGACGGCCAAGTGCGTTGGGGCCAAGTCGAATTTCTATATGGCCTGCAATCGGTGGGTACCAGATGCAGGGCCCGTTTTCTGCGAATCCAATGTTCGAAAGCGTATATCGCTTGTCACGTGGTCCATACAAGCTTTCCGCCGTGTATACGATGGATTCGGCCCAATCGGCGAGAGTCCGAGTGGCTGCAGGTTCGAAGTTGGCAGACTGGGAAATATTGAATGATTGTTCCATGAGACTTCATTTTTAGATTGTTCGTAGATGCATGACATCTCAACCGTCACCAACTTCGTGGTTCAAGAGTCGCTTTTTGCATTGGTGGTGTGGAACGAGCTGAAAAGCTCACTTAAACCATTTTTTCTTCATTTGCTCTGTGACGATAGTGACGTGCGCTTTTGTTTTTGCCTTGACCTGCGCCAACTCTGCCGCAGACTGGCTTGCGGTCACGCAGGCGTTGCGATAGTCGGGCAAGGCAGCGGCACACGCTAACGCCATCTGCTTGCTGAGTTGGTCGTCCCCCGTTCTTTGATAAAACGCTATTACGTCGGGCCAAAGCTTTGGCGCTTTCCCGAAATATTGAAACTGCTGATCGAGGAAGACACGGGCCTTGGCGCGATCAGTCATCGAAAGTCGGTTTGCGATATCGACCTGTATCCGCCAAGAGCGCTCGGGTGCCTTCAGGTTCCGGAGCAGGATATCGGTCACTGCGTTCTGGTTTGCCGATCCCGTTTCGTCTACGACCGTGGCAAGCGTCCTGACCGTCGTCGCGTCGTTAGCCGTCTTGCCTGACGCCGCCTGTTTTGCAAGTTTCAACGCGGTGTGCCTGTCGCCGGCGATCAGGAGGTCCATGGCCTTCCACGCCATTGCATAATGCGAAAGCACCTCTGCCATCTGTGCGCGCTTTCGTATCGCGTCCCACTCCTGGACCGTCGCGGGTGGTCGACTTTGCCTGATCAACTCCGCGAACTGCTTGCTCAGGTAGCCCTCGCGAAGTGCTCCTTCTGGGTGGTTCTCCCTGATCTGGGAGATCTCGTCGTTACTGGTTAGTTCGGCAGGTCGTAGGGAGCCAACTGCTCAGGAATGGATGGGCCGGCCGGCAGGCTTGGAATTGGATTTGGGAAGAGGCCGTGACGAAGAATGATAACGTCGAAAGTCTCGGGTTGGGATGCGTTGGCAAACGTCACGGCGTGAGGGACGCCGTGACAAGACTTTTTCGAGCCGCATGGATGACTGTAGCCTTTCAGTGGCTTGATGTCGACGATCTCAGTGCTGGTTCTTAGTGATTCGGCACCCGGCCTGATCGTGTCGAGGATTCGCACGAGGAAGATCGCGAGGAAGCGATTCAGTGCGTAGGCAAAGCCCGTATGACCTTCGAAAACGGCCCACACGATCTCTGCGTTGGGTGCTTGATGTATGTCCTGCTTGAGGATATGCGGGGCTAAACTTTTGAGCGCAGCATCGTCATCCAGTCCCTGCTGAGTAGCGTAGTCTGAAATTACATTGTCGACGATCCGCTCGTATGCACGATGCCACTCCCGCATTTCGATTGGAATGTCTTTCGCTTGCCCGCTGCTCGCCTTCCAGGCATATGCGCGTTTGGCGCGATCGTCCGCGAGTAGACACGCTACCTGTACAGCAGCCTTCGAGACCGTGCCGAGGCAGCTTATGAGGTCGTCTAGCAAGGGTTTGCCGAATTTGCCGGTCGCAGCGCGCTGCAAATCCTGCATCGCGCCGTCGCCGCCTCCGGAAATAAGAATGCGAGGATAGGGACCCGCCGGGCCATGTTTCATCCCGAAGTTTGCCTGGTCCAAACCCTCATTGTGAGTCCAGAAGCCCGGCCCAGAAAACTTGTACCGCTTTTTCTCGTCGAAGGTTCTCTCTTTGCTAAAGCCCGCGCAGATAATTACGGCACCGAACGGGCGGGCTTGCGTCGCGGGGTTTTTGGGATCCCAGATGCCCGAAACTTCGATCCGATTTCCGAACGACGTCGAAAAGGTCGTGAACTTGAAATTGCGCCCATCGAGCCCGGCAATGAATGAGAGATGCCCCGGACGTCCTTTCGGCTGATTGCAGTTTTTCAGCAGATTATCGAAGTCAGCCTGCCAGTCCCGCGCAACTTTTGCGGCTGAGCCACCGTCGTATCGAAGCGGAAACAGATTGTGTATCGGAAAGCTGGTCGGGAACGCTCGATGATGGTCCGGCTGCGGCCAGTCGTATTCGAACGGATCGATTCGACGGAACTGGGCGCGCTGCAGTGTAGTAAACGCTTTCGGCTTAATCTCGACCAGCGTTACCTGTACATTGAGTTTCGCCGCGATGAGAGCACACGTTACACCGGCGACGCCTGCACCAATGACCAACAGGCCGCTATCCTTTTTTTCGGATATTTCCCGCGAGTCCTGTACTAGCGATTCGGTCAATAGAATGGCTCGGAGCATTTGGTCTCGCACGCTCCCAGTCCGCAAACCGGTCAGATTATAGATTCGCTCACCGGCCTCGTGATAAGCGAGTACTTGATTGGCGGCCATCGTTGTTTATAGTCGAGTTGATCGGCCGCGCGGCCGGACGCAAACCTGTTCTGCTACTCAGACGTAGGCCGGCGCTCCACTGTTTTACCATCCCATCGACCGCGCGTCTCTTCCCAGCGCTGTTCTGCGAGCGCTGTCAGGTCTTCAGCTTCTTTCAGCAGATTAGACGAGCTTGCGTTTTCGATACTTACGCCGTAGTCAACCAATGGTTCGATGAAATCGTCCACCAGGGACAATGGCACGTCCGCAGGAAGCAAAACAAGACCTGCTCCGCTCAGCGGCTCACTGAGATGTTTGAGCAGCGCGGCCACTGAATGCTCGAGACCTTTCAGCGACACTACGGGCAGGACGGTGAGGCCAGGTGCGGAAAAGGGTTTCACTTGGCGCACAGTGCTCCCACTGGCGGTGCGCCATTCTCTCGAATGGCCTTCTGCAAGCGCACGCGACAGTGCAGACGCCAAATCGGCAGCCTCAGGCGGTGTGGACGAATCGAACTCGTAAGACATGAGTGCCCCCTTCAAGACTTGATAGTAGCACCGAGGAAATCCTCGTGCGTACGGCGACTCACACTCCGCGCCGGATTTGACGGCAAACGGCACGAAAATGCGCATTGCCGCCGCTGTCCCGGGCATTCGACGGGAAACGGGCCGCTAGCAGGTAGCTGTGTGACGATAACCGGCGGCTCAAAAGAAAAAGCGTTCAACCCGTTAATGCGCTGCCAGTGCCACGTGTAGTAAGCAAGACACGGGCCGGCCTGCGGCCCATTTACAGCGCTACCGGGCTCCGCCGCCTTCGGCTACGTTGCCGGGCCAGTCCAGATCGTAGCATCGGCGGGCGTGGAAGATCATACGGAATAAAATACCGGGCGCTGTGCCGACTTTTGCAGGCGATGCAGCCCTGCATTCGTGACTTCACAGTGCGCCGGCGCGCGGTTCCGTGCGTCATCCCTGTCACATCAAATCTGGTAAAAATGGGGCCGGAGAGAGTCGGCAACCGTCGTATGAAACTGACACATTTACGGGGGCGTCTAGATGTTCGACCTTCACAACCTCGGTTGGCATAGTTTCCAACAGCTGTGCCTCAGCGTAGCCCGCGAGGTACTGGGACAGACTGTCGAGTCGTTTCTCGACGTCAATGACGGGGGCCGTGACGGGGCGTTCGCTGGTCACTGGCGACCCACTAACAGCGTTTCGCTCAGTGGCCAGTTCGTAATCCAATGCAAATTCACGAATCGGCGCGATTATTCCCTCAAACCGTCTGATGTTGAAGACGAGATTGACAAAGTTGACAGGCTCGTGAAAGGCGGTCTTTGCGATGTCTACCTCCTGCTCACAAATGCGGGCATCAGCGGACGTAGCGCCGAAGCGATTCGAGACCGACTACTTGCTGCGGGTACCAAAGAAGTTGTGCTGCTGGGATCGTCGTGGATTGAACAACAGATTCGCGACAACAAGCGTCTCCGAATGCTTGTTCCAAGGGTATATGGACTGGGCGATCTTACACAGATACTTGATGAACGCTCGTATTCGCAGGCGCGCGCAATACTCGAGTCGATGAGAGAGGACCTTGCGAAGGTTGTGGTAACCGATTCATATCGGCGTTCGGCGCATGCACTTGATGAACACGGATACGTCTTGCTCATTGGCGAGCCGGCGGCGGGGAAGACGACGATTGCGTCGATGCTCGCGATGACCGCTGCAGACCAGTGGCGCGCAAGCGTTATGAAGCTGGATTCACCGGCGGCTGTAGTGGCGCGATGGAATCCTGATGAACCTTCGCAGTTTTTCTGGGTTGATGACGCGTTTGGCGTCACCCAGTATGAGAATGGCCTTGTCAGTGGCTGGAATCACGTCATCCCTGATGTCAAGACGATGCTCCGGCGCGGAGCAAAGATTGTCATGACATCGCGTGACTACATCTACAATCGGGCGAGGCAGGATCTCAAGGAAGGCGCGTTCCCGCTCTTCAATGAGGCAATGGTCGTTATCGACGTGCACGGTCTTACTGAAGATGAGCGTCGTCAGATTCTCTATAACCACCTGAAGCTCGGTACACAATCGCAGGATTTTCGCTCGTCAATTAAACCGTATCTCGAAGAGGTTGCGGCGCACGAGCGTTTCATACCTGAGATAGCGAGGCGGCTTGCCGATCCCTTCTTTACGAAGGCGCTACGCCTGAACGCAATTGAACTTGAACACTTCGTCGAGAAGCGTGAGCAGTTTCTTGTGGGGGTTCTGCGTGAATTGGACCGACACAGCAGAGCGGCGCTTGCGTTGATATATATGCGCAATGACCGACTCGCAAGTCCGATTTCGCTTGCGAAGTCGGAAGAGGACGCGCTTCAGCGCCTGAACAGTGATTTAGGATCCTGCATTGAAGCTTTGCAAGCACTTAAAGGTAGCCTAGTGATCCAGTCTCGGGTCGACGATGAGTATGAATGGAAATTCAAACATCCGACAATCGCTGATGCATTTGCGCTCATCTTGAGAGATAGCCCTGAACTTCTCGAGATTTACGTACGCGGAAGCAGTGTCAATAAGTTGCTCACACAAGTCACATGCGGCGACGTGGGGATCGAAAATGCGGTTGTTCTACCGCGTTCCCTATTCACACTGGTCGTCGATCGGCTAGATGAATACGCTAAGAGCAGCCGTTACAAGACCGCATGGATGGCAAGCTGGGACGCAACCCGGTCGATTCACCATTTTTTGAGTCGTCGTTGCTGCAAGGAGATGCTTCAGCAATACATCAGCAAGAATCCAAAAATCCTGGAGCAGGTCTCTTCCCCCGGACTCTATCTGGATTCCGTTTCGGAAACCAGTCTTGCGGTGCGATTCCACGAACTCGGACTGCTACCTGATGAGTGTCGCGAGCGCTTTGTGGAAAAAGTCGGCAAATACGCGGTGGAGGGCGAAGATGTCGGCGCCCTCACAAACAAACGGATTCAAACGATTTTCACTGAGGCGGAGCTGCAGACACTAGTGGATGAAGTCCGCCGGAAGTTGCTTCCGAGGTTGAATGAAGTGCGTCATTTTGTCGAAGACGACTTTCGTCCGGGGAATGAAAGTGCCGAAGAACATATGAGTCGCTATGTGGAGTTGCTCGACGAGCTTGAATCGCGTTACGGGGACGACCCCGTTGTTAAAGAGCAGGTCGAGGCTGAGCGAACGGCGGCAGGATCGTGGATTTCTAACAATTCAGACAGCGACGAGACACGAGAGGACCGCGTACTGGGTCAGATCAGCGACGACTCGGTGGTGCCAGCAGGTCGCAGCATATTTGACGATGTTGACCAGTAGCATCGATATCTCTTCATTGTTGTCCCGGCGGTGACTCGGCGAGGCGCTTCGATTATCCGGCGCCACGTGCTTGTGCCCGCCGTTCGCAAGGGGGAAGATAGGTCTTCGCAGCCGTCCGATATATCGCCAATTTTGCATTCCTTGGCTGTGCATGTAGGCGCGGAACATTTCATGTCGCAACGATTGCGTCGGGATCCTGCAGCTTGGTCGCGGTCACACGAAAGGCGACACGGTCGTCTGGCTTTCGCAGGAAAAGACGCTCCTGTCCGGTGACCTGGTCGAGTACGGTGCAACGCCGTACGCCGGCGATGCGTACTTCCAGGATTGGCCTGCAACCCTCGATGCAATCGCTGCGCTGAAGCCCGAAAAACTGGTTCCCGGTCGTGGTGCCGCCCTGAAGACGCCCCAAGAAGTTGCCGATGGTCTCGCGGGCACGCGTGCCTTTATCAGCGAGCTCTACAGCAAGGTGAAGTCTGGTGCCAGCGAAGGCAAGGACCTGAACGCCATCTATAAGGAAACCTATGCCACGCTCAAGCCGAAATTTGGCGACTGGGTCATCTTCGACCACTGCACGCCATTTGACGTAACCCGCGCACACGACGAAGCGACACAGTATCCCGATCCCCGGATCTGGACTGCGCAGCGTGACAAGGAAATGTGGGAAACCCTCGAAGGCTGACCACGACCAAGGCCCAGCGCGCGCAATCACGCGCGCTGGCCCTTCCTCGAGAAGATTTCAATATGGAGTTTCTACGTGGACCAAACGACCCGACAAACTACCAGTCGCCGTGAGCCCGGTCACGCCGACGAGCTTTGCAATGCACAGCTGAAACGCGCGTCGACCGCGTCAGCATTCTCGGCTCATCCGATCGGCTATCAATCGGGCTTCGGCTGCGAATTTGCTTCCGAAGCACTTCCTGGTGCGCTTCCTGTTGGTCGGAACTCGCCTCAACGTGCGCCGTACGGCCTGTATGCTGAGCAGTTCTCGAGTTCTCGGGCACGGCCTTTACCGCTCCCCGTTCTCAAAATCGTCGCTCTTGGCGGTATCGGGTGCGCCCGTCTGCAGTGCACCGGCCCTTCGCGCCGCTGGGGAACGGCAAACTGGTCAGTGATTTCTCGCGTGTACCCCCGACTCCGCCAAACCAGCTACGTTGGGATCCGCTTCCAATGCCAAGTGCACCGACTGATTTTATCGATGGTCTCATAACCATGGCTGGCAACGGTTCGGCAGAATCGATGACGTGAGGCACCTGTTCCCTTTCAAGGGTGCTAATCCGTAAGCGCGCAGAAATGGACGTCTGGAACTCTGTAATCTGAGCGGGCAGGCTATGTCCACTGTTTTCAAGTCAGTGGACACCTTTCATGACAGAAGAACACTCAGAAACGATAGGCCTGAAGGTCGTCAACGTCGGTCGGGACGGCAAGCGCAGGTATGACCGGCGAACCAAACAGAAGTTGGTGGAAGCATGCCTGGAGCCGGGGGCTTCGGTCGCCGGGCTCGCACTCAAGCACGGGGTCAACGCCAACTTGCTGCGTAAGTGGATCAAGCTGCATCGGCAGCGACTGGCGGGCGCGTCACTACAACCAGCGCCGGTTACGGCATTCGTTCCGGTTGTCGAAGTCGATAGTCACGAAGCGGTGATTGCACGCGAACCCGCGAAGGCACCTCGGCATGCCCCCGCAGCGCGCACGTCGACGCACGCGCTGGTTTCGGCACGGTTGACAGTGCAGATGCCCAATGGCATCACACTCAGGCTTGAATGCAGCGGCAATGACGCGCCGTTGCTATCGGCAATGATCGAGACGCTGGGACGGTGCGATGTTCCGCCTGGACGATGACCTGAAGGTCTATGTACATCGCGATGCCGTCGATTTCCGCAAGAGTATCAACGGTCTTGCAGCCATCGTCGAGCAATCGATGAAGCTCGATCCATTCGCGCGGGCAGTGTACGTCTTCAGCAATCAGCGGCGCGATCGCGTCAAGATGCTGCTCTGGGAGCGCAACGGCTTCTGGCTGCTCATGAAGCGACTTGAGCAGGACCGTTTCGTGTGGCCGCGCAAGGAAGCTGTGCTCAGGTTGCGAGCGGAGCAACTGCACTGGCTGCTCGACGGTATCGACATCGAAGCGATGCGGGCGCATCCGACTCGCTATTATCAGCGCGTGACTTGAAACGCGAACCAGCATCGCTGGTCTAATCCAGCGATGCCGCCACCATCCTCATCCTCCGCTGACGAACTGAAGGCGCTGCGCGCAGAACTCGCCTCCATGAAGAGCGAGTTGCGTGTGGTGACGGTCGAGCGTGACTTGCTGCGCGAGAAGCTCAAGGCTTATCAGCGACAACAGTTCGCCGCAAAGAGCGAGGCGCGCGCAGTTGAGCAGCGCGATCTCTTTCTGAACGAAGCAGAGGCACACGCGGCAGGATGTGAGCCGGCGCTGGAGAGCGGAGCGGAACAGAGCATCGGGGTCGGTGCGCACGCACGCAAGAAACGCGGCCGCAAGCCGTTGGACCCGATGCTACCTCGCGCGATTGTGCGTCATGAACTGCCCGAATCAGAACGCGTCTGCGCACACGACGGGCACGTGCTAGTCGAGATCGGTGCCGAGATCAGCGAGCAACTCGATATCGTGCCGCAGCAGGTCCGTGTCATTCAGCACCAGCGAGTCAAGTACGCCTGTCCTTGCTGCGACCTCGGCATCAAGGTGACGCCCGCACCGGCCCGGATCATCCCGAAGGGCTTGCTCACTGAATCAGCGCTCGCGTGGGTGGTGGTGAGCAAGTTCGCGGACGCGCTGCCGCTGTATCGAATCGCGGCGTTGCTGCACCGTTTCGGTGGCGATCTCTCGCGGGGAACGCTTGCAGCCAGCGTAGTGCGCGTCGGCATGGCAGTGCAGCCGCTGATCAACTTGATGCGCGATCACCTGCTCGAAGCCGACATCGTCTACGGCGATGAAACGACTGTGCAGGTGTTAAAGGAGCCCGGGCGCACCGCACAACGCAAGAGCTTTATGTGGGTGCAGATGAGCGACACCGGTCCTCCGGTTCGCTTGTTCAGTTACAGCCCCACACGCAGCGCTGCGCAGGCGACAGCACTCTATGCTGGCATCGAACCCGGCGCGGTGTTGATGACTGACGGCTACGAGCCGTACAACAATGTCGCCGATACCAATCAACTGGTGCACTTGGGCTGCTGGGCACACGCCCGCCGTTACATGATCGAGGCGGAAGAGAATCTGCCGAAGTCACAGCGTGGTCGCGACCATCCCGTCAGCGAATTCACTCGATTGATCGGGCAGCTCTTTGTGATCGAATCACGCTGCCAGAACATGACGCCAGCGGACCGGTTGCTCGTGAGACAACGCGAGAGTCATGTGATACTAGAGCAAATAGAGGGGCTGCTCCTGCGCCAATTGGATGCTGTGTTGCCACAAAGTGCCTTCGGCAAAGCGCTGCATTACTTGCAGGGCCAGTGGCCAAAGCTCATTCGCTTCGTCGAGAACGGCGCGTGGCCGATATCGAACAATGCTTGCGAAAACGCGATCAGGCCATTCACGGTCGGGCGAAAAAACTGGCTCTTCTACGACACAGTCGCCGGCGCGAATGCAGCAGCCAACCTGTATTCACTGATCGAAACGTGTAAGGCGAACAGCGTCGAGCCATACCGATATATGATCTCACTCTTCAAGGCGCTTCCCTCAGCCCGAACCGCAGACGACTACGATTCTCTCCTACCGTGGAGAGAATCCGTCGCTGATACGCCAAGCCGCCCTGTCTTGGCCGGCTAAGAGCTTTCTGCGCTCGGCACTCAGATTGTGACAGCAAACTGCTTGCGGTATTTTACGAAGCCGCGCTTTACGTCTGACCGAAAGCCCATTCTCTCGAAGAACCGATGAGCATCTACCCGCGTCGCTGTGCTCATCAGCATCATCTTTGAGCAATCTTCTTCCAGGCAGAACCGCTCAACCTCTCGAAGCAGTCTGTCGCCTAGTCCCTTGCCTCGATGCTGCGAATCGACCACTAGATTCTCCACTATGGCAAATGGTTGATCCCCATACATGACGTCCGAGCACAGGGAAACCAATGCCGTGGCCGTCACCTCGCCGTTCAATTCGCAGACGAAAAGCTTAGTACGGGGATCATCGGAGATCGCTTGGATGCGAACGCGTTCGACCCGAACATGCGGGTCGCCGACTAACTGCCGATAAAGTGCTTCGATTGCTGCAGCGTCGTGAGGGTGGGCCGACCGGATAACAGGGCAATTGTTCATGAACGGTACTGAGAGCATTAAGGAAGCCAGCCGAGGATTGTAGCTGGCCGTGCCGATGCCGACTCGCGACGACCGACAGTCATACTGATCCAACAAAGGTCAAGACGTCGCTTCTTGAGCGCTTACGCTAATCCCAATACCGATTGGCTGCGCACATGTGCGTGGACCTCGATGCGCACGGGTTCGTGCTCACTGGTACGGCGGTCCACACTGGCGGGCGGTGGCAGGCCGTGAACGGGACAACTACCAATCTGATGACCGGTGTGGAAGGCGTATTCGAGGTCGGCGATGTACGGGCCGCCTCAATGAAGCGCGTCGCGACCGCAGTCGGTGAGTCAGAATCGGTGTCCAAGCTCGATGGTCCTTTGCTGGACCAATTTAAAGGCTGATCATCCAACGAGCCCTGTTGCCTTTTCGCTCATTCCGCGAGAGGCGAGGTAGGAGGGGGCTCGTCGATCGACTGCGAAATCGTTTCAATCAACGCGGAAACTGCGGTTGCCAATTTCGCGGCTCCCTCCAGTCCCTCTAGTAACACCGAAAGTGGCGCGCGGTGATTTGCAAGTAGACGTTCGACGAATTTGCCAGTCATGGAATCCAGTGCGTCGTCGTTGAGTGACGCATCACGCATCGTTAAAAGAAGGTCGCGCTGAAGCACACTCAACTGAGCAATCCATTCGGGCCAGTTACGACGCAGCCAGGACATGACCAATGACCAATCCACTGCGTTGGCGAGCTTTCTCATCAGCCGCGCTGCCTCCTCGCTATCTGTAATCTCTGCAATCTGAGTTATCAGATTTTTATCCCCATCCTTGGATTTTTCATCCCATAATTGAACCGCTGCGTACAATAAACCCAACGTACGATCGGACATTGAAAAGAGTCCAAAGAGACGGTCACTCTCGCCGAGGCTTTGAGTAATTCGCGTTGCCAGGAGGGCGTGAGAGGCATCCTGAGACAAAGTGCGCCATGCGTGAAAATCGCGGGCCATCGACCGTTTACGCCATGCGATATAGACGCCGTGGGAAAGCAAATCCCCACTGATTCGAAACATCGATGAATTCGATAGCTCGCCAACGGGCAGGTTCTTGGCCGCAGCAAGCAATTGGTCCCAGCTTCGCGCCAAAATCGGAGGATCCGTAAGTTGCTTTACCTGTTCCAGGAGGCTTTCCTGCGTGTGCACGTTCGGCTGCACTATTCCTAGGCGTTGTGAGAAGGCCCAGCGAAGCGCAATGACGTCGGGGAAATCGTCGCCGAGCATTCGTCCCATATTGTTGATCACAGTGTCCAGAAGATGTGCGTTCGGAGTCGGATCCAGCAATAATAGGTGAGCGGCGTACAGACCTAGCATTGGGTTTTCGAACTTCCCTGAAAGAAGGGCGTGCATGTTCGGCGTGTCAACGTAGTTCCTGCCGTCGATCAGCCCCTTCCTTACGGTTTCGCCGGCAATCAGGTCGAGCCGTGATGGATCGAACACTGTCACCGAAGGACGATCGAAAAATACTGCCATATCCGGGAAGTCTGGTGTGAGTTTGAACGAATCGGTACCCGTTTGGATCAGATTTATGTAGACCTGGAAGGTCCAGTTAGGAACCGCTGGGATGGGGAAGCACACCCATTCGTCTTCTCGTCCGTAAGCCAAGGAGTACCTGCCTGGATTGACGCGAACCGTGATGCCCAGGAAGCCATGCTCTAGTTTTGGCGTAGCTGATTGCTCAAAATCGACTAACGTATTGTCATCGACGTCGAGAATACGGAATCCCTTGAAACTATCGGCATAGTCCTCGCGATTTTGGTCTGACGTTTCAGGCATCGAAAGGGCATCGTGAGTTGACGATGGATCCCGGATACAGACGACGATGTTAGCCCCATCTCCGAGATCTAATGGTGCAACCGGTGCACCGATCTCTTGAAGGATCTGATTTATTTCCTTCCGTTGATACTCGTGGCTCGTAGTTGTATTTTCCAAGGGAAGGGGGCTTTCGAAATGTGGCGAGTCCAAACGTTGCTTTGTAACCTTCCCTTCGTCACCCTCGATGACAAACAATGCTTCGTTCTCTACGTCTCCAATCTTTGTTTTCATCGCATATAAGCCTGGCGCCGCACGTCCAGCCAGTGGGGAGGGGCCTCTTGCTACAACCCTGAATGAGCTATCAACCAGTAAGATCTCAGCTTGCTGATTATTGGTCTCAAGGACGAATTCGCGGTCACAGTTCGACATAGCCATTGCTGCCATCCACTTTGAATGTATCCTGCTTTGCCGGTAGATCCACACGATACTGATATAAGCCGGGTTTCATGCGTAATTTCAGTGTATTTGCAAGGCGCTCATATGAGATTATTGGGCCAGCCTCGTGCACTACGTCCGGACCTGACTGATCCAAGGAAAAGTTCGCGATTATCTGGAAGGTACCGTCTACCAGAGATAGCGTCGAAGCCTGTTGCAAGGGGGACACACATCTGAATTCAAACGGACTACCCTGGTTTGCGGACGGAAAGTAAACTTCTCCTGCCGAAGGCAAATAGATGTCAGGGCGCGGGGCAGCTTCGGGCCCGCAGATCGCTGGCCAGCTTTCCAGTATGTGGTTCTTCAGCTGTGTAGCTGAAATCTGGACACCATCCGCAGGTGGCAACTCATCCAAAAGTTTCAGCAGAACATGGGTTAATAGCCCATGGACATTGCCATTTCGCTCTTCAATGGGCCGTTCTTGCGCCTTCGCACCTTTTGGAACAGCGTAGATGCTCAGAAATTTTACTTCAGCCGCCAGGCCGTCATCCGGGGTATCGCGGTACGGTCGTGGCATCGGGACTCTAGATACTTCCGAGTCGCGACAGCAATCCATGATCAATACAACTTCAGCGAAAAGTGCCCACCCAACGGCTACGCGCGCATAGTGTGTTCCGAAGATGTGTTCGTACATCTCGCGGGAGGCGTTAGCGCAGTACAACGCTGCTTCCGCCGGCTTTTCGAGACTACGGTGGCAGAAACCGTGACCAGAGAAATACAAATACAAGCGACCTTGGACCCTTCCGGCGCCAAGTTTCATTCGAGATGTCAGGAGTTTTCGAAATACGCGGTCGAAGTCTTGGCCAACCGGTGGTGCTATCTCAGGATCAAAGTCGCGAGAGTCAACCGGTGGCGTTTCTATTTTGTAGACATTCTCCGGTTGCACCGCTCCGCGCTTGGGGTCCAAGAGCCATTCTTCAACGATTTTCAGGTCATTCGGCGGCCCCGATAGTTGTGTATAGCCTGGATTTGGGTACCAGGAGATGCCTGTCAAAATGGCAACGTCTTCAGAGGGCATGTTTGCCTCGCTCTAGTAACCTTCCTTGAGAATGGATGACAGGCTATCGAGCGTCGTTTCGTCATCGTCAAAGTCACTGTGCGACACCGATGCGCTGTTCGCGCCCGGACCATTCTTTGATATCGACCATACCGTTCGATATTTGCTGCTGGCCACAAAGTCGCGGACTACCTGAACAGCGGGGAAATCTGCGCCATCGAAGATGTCCGTGTCCGCGAGATAGCGTTGCATACCAAGGAGCGGAACGTCGGCGCCACCCTCGACCACTCCTGAGACGAAGTACAGCAACGACCTTGGATAGATAACTGATACCAACCTGTCCTGCTGTTCTAGCGCGTCCTGCATTCCGAATGAGCGGAAGTTGGAAATGGCGTTTGGAGCGGCGTTAAGCGCATTAGTGAAGTGCTCACACCGGCAAGCGGGGGCAAGAAGCACAACGTCGTATCGCAAATTAGGTGTTACTTGTGCTGAGCGTCGGATCCAGTTGTTGATATATAGGGCACCAGCACTGTGTCCGATCAGAGTGATTCGCGGCGCAGCCTTTCCAGACGCAACGAGGTCGTTCCACGTTTGTAACACTACCTCTGCGGCGCCGTCCGCATTCTCGAAGGCATCGCCTGTATCCTTTTTCATTTGACGCCAGATGACCTCTCCTGCTTTTGCAAGATAGGCGGCGCGCAAGACTTCCTCGACGATCGTTGTGTATGCGCCGTGGTCACGCCGGGAACCGAGTCGACGGATGACTGCAATAACGACCTTAGCGACAAACTTCGCGACGCTCAGCCACGCGATACCACCTTTGGTGGTCGTAGCCTGCTTCGGAAACATTTCGTCCAATGCACGCTTGTCAACCAGAACTTCTACCGGGCGGGCCGTGATTCCCGCTCCTTTGGTAGTAGTCGGACTGACCAGGCCCGTGGCGACGAAAAGGCCAGCCATCGTCCCTTCGAAATCCGTGTCAAGTTCAATTTCCGCTTCAATGTCTGCAGAGAGATCGTCGATATCCGGCTCAGCGCCCTTGACTACATGCCCCGGCGCGGATGGCTGGTCCTTTATGGGCGGTTCATTTATCTCACCGTTCAACCACCTATCAAAATCGGTGCGCAGGTTTCGCACATTGACCGTTTGTCCCGCGCCGCGTGTGGTAATCGAACTTGTCCCTTTCCTTACGACCCACTCTGTAACTTTCTTCAGCAGTTCGTGAAAGACCTGATCTTGGAGAATGTCCTTGAGGTTATTGCGAATTGATTCTATTATCCCGCTCTCCCAAATTGAGAAAACTGGATAAGTGCCGGCGCTATCGTATCGCGAGGCAAGTCGTGTGGCGATGCCTAGTGCAGCGGTTGCATTCACGAGGCCACCATGGAAGTGCAGGACAACGCCATTGGGCTTTCCGGATTCGAAAGCCTGCTTCGCAATGCGTTGGGCATCTGCAACGGACGTCGTTACCGCATTCAGTCGACCGTTTTTTGAGTGGATCACGTGATCGTGAGAGACATCCATGACACCTCCATATAACCCGGTTGGGGTAAACGGCATCCGAGAAGAACCTGAAATTTTAATGTCTGAATGCATTGTTCAAGATAGATGGTCGCCGCGCCCAGATCGCAATGGAGCGACTGAGCAATCTTTACTGAAAGAGAAGCAGGGCAGTCGCGCCGAAGGTCAGATGGTCCTGTTAAAAGCTAGAC
This sequence comes from Paraburkholderia steynii, assembly GCF_900100565.1. NCBI lineage: Bacteria > Pseudomonadati > Pseudomonadota > Betaproteobacteria > Burkholderiales > Burkholderiaceae > Paraburkholderia > Paraburkholderia steynii. The sequence goes on from NZ_FNDI01000053.1 coordinate 22,580, forward strand.
GAAATCGGTCATGAAAGTCCCCCGGTGTTTCCCTTGGTACCTTATGGCGAGAAGTGTGGGATTTCGCACTTTCATTTGTCGCGGCTCGTACTAGCAAAACACGCACTCGGCTCGGGCGCTCCGCAGCGAACTGAAAGCCAGAGCACAATCCGTCAGGCACATGGCGGTAGCGGCAGCACTTCGGCGCTATCTCAAACGGCCGCGTCATGCTCGATGACCGTCGAGGACCAAAAAGATCAAGCCGAGCACGACGCCCGCAATGAGAGCGACTGCCGAATGCAGTTGGTCCGGCCGGAACGGATTCCGATGCCGTTCAAGACCATCGGTCACATCGGGCGTCGTCGGTCCCGTCTATATGTCTATATACCATGCAGCGCCTCATGATTGAATGCGAAACGGACGCGGAAACGCCCCAACGAAGCTCGTCATGGGGCGCGACGAGAGGGTAGCCACGTTCCCTCACGGAAACGCGGCCCCCGAAGAACGCAGCATGCGACTTTCACCGCACTGCGCTCGCGCACAGCATTAAGCGTCGCGCTGACGCCGGTCTCAAAAGCTGCACGAGCCCTTCGCAAGCATCACGTTGTCGATTCGCCTCATCGCTGGGACGAAGAGCGCTGAACCGTAAGAATCCCGGTCTCTCGCAAGCTTCCCCTCGCTGAATCTCTAACATGGACCTGCGACAACTGCACCACGCGGAAGTCTGCACCCTTTCGGGCCGAGGCAAATCTTGAACCCCTATGCGGGCTATTACCGCCCGTCATTCGCTTTTTCCGCGTTCTCATACCCACTTGCCCAACAGCTTCCCTCGCGGGTTACCTGCCGTAGCCAAACGTGTGGCGTCGGCGGACAATTGGGCTTACCACGTTCCCGTCCCTGCCGGCCCGATTAATTCCCGGGTCTGTCCGTTTAGCACCTGTCTCTCCCCCGGCAGCGCTTACGACGACGTGCTCCCTTTCGTGACGGAAGCAACCGGCTGCTCACCTTTTGGTCTGGGCCTGACAGCCGCTTTGGCCCATTTCGTTTTACGAGGTTTGCAACAGTTCACATATGTTGTGTTTGCGGAACTTGCCTTGCACCTCACACCGCGCGGCGGCTGGCAGTGCCGGTTCCTTCCCCGTCGCCGGGGTGAGCCGTCAGTCGAGAGGCACGTTGTCTTCAGAGCTTCACACCTGACTGTTACCGGTCACGCATGTCTGAATAGGCAACTGCTGGTCGTACAGCAGGTCGCGGCACTTGCGATCGTTCACACGAACACAGAGCGCGACAAGAAATAACGAATATCGTTTGCCAGGCGCTGCGGTGTGGGGGACGGCAACACTCGCGAGGCTCGCGGAAACCCGTTTGTTCATCTCCTCCGCCACCCAGGCCGCAACGGTTTCGAACAATGCCCCGGGCGACGGGAAGTGGCTATAGCCGGATCCGAGCTTCGTCACTTTGCTGTCAGTCGACGTGCTTTTCGGGAAGTCGAGTTCGCGCCAAACAGCCATCCGATGCCGGGGTAGTCGCATGTGTCTTCGGGCGGGCGGCGGTATCTGCAAACAAGGCAACCTTCATGGTTGGGAGCGTTTCGGACATTCTAAAGGCTGATGCCGAGGAACAAGGCAATTGCCATCGATACCCAATTCTAGAATCACTTGCGCGATGATTCCTTCGCGTCTCCATTGCAAGTATTTGATGTAGCAGGTTTGACTCGGGGGAAACGTTGATGGTAAGTGGTGCCAGCGTTCACCATGCGTCAGTACCCAGAGTATTGCGTCAATCAGCTCTCTCGGATGCCTTGGGGTCTTCCCATATCTGCGTCCGGTTCTAATCGGGAACAGGTGCGAGATCCGGTCCCAGTCTGAGTCGTTTAGGTTTCAATAGTCGCAATGTTCGTGTCCATTGCTTCAAAAACTTCGTGCCAAGGCCGCAGCACGAGCGGCGGGTTGTCCGTTGGCGTGAAGAACTGGGTATTGATGAATCGACGTCGTTTGATCGAGTCGGAACCCATCGATATGGCACACTGAGACGAGGAAGGCGGCGCTGGAAATAAACACTTGACGAACAGCCTCTTCGTCAAACCGTGGTGCCCAACCGGAGGACTGGTTGTCGCCTCCGGTTCAGCAATTCCGGCGTGTTAAATACGGGTGTCCGGTCACGTCACTTACGAACTCAGGGCGTAATGGCTGGGGCCCTTCGATGTTCCGGAAACTGGACAGTTGCGTAAATCAAAACGACGAAGCGTATCGTGAACAACGATTCATGTATCCGTCGAAGACAGCCCTGCCACCGGATTCTAGGTCACAGTGGATGCCTTGCAAGGACGACGAGCCATCGCAAACGGCACCGTGGTGGCGGATTGATATTCATTATCGACATGCCGCCTATTCTCAGTTCTCGGATAACCACCGGATACTCGCTGGCAAGCGCAGTGGGAGCACGTTTTTCACTAACAGTCATCCGTTGCGTCGGCGTTACATTGCGATCGCCGCGTGGCAAGCTAATACTGATGGCATATTGCTCGGGAACATTGGTTCCGTTTAGCATTGCTCAAGGCAATCAGTTGATGTACTAGCTCAAATTTAGATCGTCTCCTGATGACCAGGCGATGTGGTCGTGTACGCGTGGCTGCGCATGGTGGCGGGTGGAGAATGATGAACGTTCGTAGTCGGATATCACGCGCGACTGCGGAAGGGAGCTTTGGTTATGCCAGGACTGCCGGGACTGTTTTGGACACAAAGACAGGATATCGGGCCGGCTCCGCGATGGGGCTGCGATATTGCATTTGATCCAGTTCGGCAAACGATTGTGTTATTTGGCGGATCGAGCGGCGTAACCGACACTTGGGAATGGGACGGAAACTATTGGAAACAGGTCTCGGATATGGGCCCGTCGGCCAGGCGTAATCATGGAATGGCTTGGGACGACGCGTCGCAACAGGTGTTGCTGTTCGGCGGGTCACAAGGGACCTACCAGTCGCCGACGCCTCTTGGTGATACATGGGCGTGGGATGGGCAGAACTGGACACAACTGGATGACACCGGACCTTCGGCACGCCACCTGTTCGGAATCGCCAGTGATACAACCGGCAACAGAATCATATTGTTCGGGGGAGCCAATCCTTCGAACGGAAATCAACAGCTTCTGGGGGACACCTGGGAGTGGGACGGCACTGTCTGGAGCCAGCAGGACGAGACCGGGCCATCGCCTCGGATGGGGCAGAGTATGACGTATGACAGCGTTCGCGGTCGAGTTGTCCTATTCGGTGGGGTTGGTGAGACGGCGTATCTTGGAGATACATGGGAAAGAAACGGGAACAACTGGGTGCGCGTCTCGCACTTTGGTCCAGTCACGAGGGCTTTCGCCGGACTCGGCTTTGACGGATCTGAGTGCATTCTTTTCGGTGGCGAGATTGAGACACTTACTTCACCAGCTTCGGTATTCCTTGGGGATACGTGGTCTTGGGACGGTCGGCTTTGGACTCAGCGTCAAGACATTGGCCCGCAAGCGCGCTGCTCCCATGCAATGACCTTTGATGGTAGTAGAAAGAAGATGGTCCTTTTCGGGGGAAGTGGCCGAGGTACGCAAACTGACCTGGGAGACACTTGGGAGCTGGCAGAGAGAAGCAATCCGGGCGGCTGAGAAGCGGGACCTGCAACTTTGCCTGGTACCGTCGTCAACCCGCTGCTGACTTCAATAGCTGTATTTTTGCATCGCGGGTCGCAAGAGAAACACGTTGACGGCGGCCAGCGGCCGCAGTCGCTTGACCGCCAACTGACGTGATGTTCGGGCGAATCTCGGCCGATACTTCTACACAAGAGCCGTGAACGTACCTGAACGGTCATTCGACGGCGGCGCGCGCCACAGGCTGCAACAGACTAGAACATACGGTCGGCGGTGAACGGTTAGGGCGGGCTGGGTTGCGCGCCGGTTGCGAACACGCGCTCTGTGCTGTGCGTGCGACCGTCCGCATACTCAAACTCGGCCCGCACAAGAATGAAGCTGATTTCTTCCGGTATCGCTCCCACGAATGTGATTAGTTGCTCGACGCCTGGTTCGACGAAGATATGCGCATACCTTTTTGAGAAGAGCACGTCTTCCTCGTCAATCACCCGTGCCGGAAAGGCGACCCGCGACGGCTGCTCACTCCAAGGCTGCAATACGTCTCCATTCGCCACGCCCCGAACACGGAGTCGGAGCCTACGGAAGCGGTGCACAACAAGCCCTTTGTTCTTCAATTGAAAGGTGAACTCTGCGAGATACTTACCTTCTTGCAGTCCGTGAAATGTGCAATCGATAGTCATCTCGACTCGCCGAGCATGAGTTCGCTCTCGCGCAAAGCGGAAATACACCCAAATGGCTGCGCCCAGCGTCAGCACGACCTTGAGTATTTCAATCCAATCTTTGGGTTGCATAGGTATGTGTACGGTAGCCTAACGGATCTATACGGACAAGTGGTGTCCATATAACGGTTGAAATTGGTAAAAGAATTTATAGTCATCAACCGCGTGAGATGTAAAGGCACTCACAACAAAAGTATTGCATCAGTTTGAAATGATGGGCGCATTCGCGATGGTCGCAGTGCGAATTTTTGGCGAGGGTGGTGTCGGGAAATCAACCCTCAAAAAACGTCATCGTCGGAACGGCGTCGCCGACCCATCGGGAAGCGACCATGTGCTGACAGTCGCCAAAATACACAAGGAGTAAAAAGGGGGAATCGCCAGTGCGCCCCCAGATGCTCACTCGTTGTTTAAGTGGGAGACCGCGTTCGGAAATTCATGGGGCTGCGCCAGTAAGTTGGGTAGAAGCCTTAGAAGAACGCGCCTGCATATCCATGCGATTCACCAGAAAGAGCCGGCTCCAAATCCGCTTCTGTCGACTACTCTTATCCCAATGCGCGGTCTGTGCCGGGGAGGACGAGATGACCACCTCGCGGCGTTTAAACAATTGTTCCGTAAATTGGCGGACGAATTTGAGCCGAAGCTTTCTGTTGGCCTTCGGATTAGTATCGGTTTACACCATAGTGGTTCTGCTGATGACAACGCAGACGCCAGCAAACATTGCGCTGATTGAAACATTTCCGGGCTCGGCAAATAACCCGGTAAGATCACCGTTGGCAGAAGAGATCCGAACGGGAAAATGTGGAAGTTTTTCGGTCGTTGATCAACCATATGATCGGGCATATGTTGCCGCCGATGATTTACATGCATGGATATTTTCGCGGGATAAAATTTACGCGATACAAAAGGTTGGAGGGAATTGTGAGCAACATGTCTTTTCCCTTGACACCAAGGAATTGGAACTGGTTCGTCAAGCACAGTTCCTGTCGGATAGTCACCGAGGCTGGCTCGTAGGAGATGGAGGGCTGATAGCAACCACTTACGATGGAGGACGCAGTTGGATCCGACAGCTTCAGACAGAAGTACACGATTTGCACAGCCTGTATTTTCTCAAGGACGGGATGAGAGGGTGGGCCGCCGGAGGTGGGATTATTACAAGTACTTCAGATGGCGGGGCCACGTGGCAAGTGCAAGCTAGACGGACGGAAGAGTTGCTGATGGCGATTGAGTTCCTTGAAGACGGCCTGCACGGGTGGGCGGCAGGTTCAGAGGGGACAATACTTGCAACAACGGATGGAGGCCGTAACTGGGAAGAGCGGGACAGTACGGTCGCAAAAAGCATGTTGCGATGGATTCACTTTTCGCCCGACGGCCTGCATGGTTGGGCAGGAGGTGACCGGGGCGTCATTGTGGCAACCAGCGATGGTGGTCGGAAATGGAAGTCCGAAAGCTTTTCGGATAAATTCGCTTGGGACGCGGCCTTCATTGCACCCAAGCGGAAAGAGATCTGGGTTATGGGGAGCAGTGTCGCGACGAGCCACGGCGACGGAAAAGACTGGACACTGGTGTATCAGCGTCCAAATCTTGCCGAAACGTTTCGCTCTGCTGGCGCCCTAGGTTTGTTCGGTACCGCATTTCTTTTTCTTTTGGCTCAACTGAACAAGCAAACCGGCACGGCAATCGCAACCACGGGCAAAAACACACCATTACTTGATGAAGAACAGACGGATAAGGTTCCGACCAAAAGAGAATCGCGAAACCGTTTGAGACTTGTTAGGAATAGATTCCGAAATTATTCACGTTGCGCTTGGCCGACGCTCACAGCATGGGCGCGGATATTTTTCGAAAGTGCACTCATATCGCTTTTGTCGTTAGTAGTTCTCTCTCTTACTCTGCTTGGCACTCAGGAAGGACGTGAGGTTCTGTTGGGGGTCTCTGGCGCTACAATGGTTGCGCCGACTGATGAAGCACTTCCGTTACTGACGCTTTTGTTCATTTTTTTTGGATTCGGCATAGGGCTTGCGCATTCAAGCCATGTCCTCTTGATGACGGGCGCGCAAGTTTGTGAGGCACGGATTTACAGAATCATTTCACTACTTCGAGTTCGTGCGAAACCTGCAATAGTTACAGAGAACCATCGAACTAACCGGGTCCCAACCACAACGCCTACGGTTAATCAAAGCAAGGCGTTATATTCAGCGTCCGTCTCCGCCGCGAGGCTGGCAACGCCTCAAATCGTCGGCACCATTGCCGTTGCAGTATCGATTTTCAACCTGCTTTGTGCGGCAACGGTAGCAAGTCCGGCGCACGACATCATACGAGATGTCCCTGTTTACCACGGTCTCAGCGACAGTCAATTCCACGGCGTTGGTGTTCGCGCTTTTCTTGCAATTCTTTCACCGATCGTAATTACATGGTTGTATGGAAGAAAAGCCAGTGGATATATCAAAAAGACCGTACTTTTCTTTGTTTGCATTGGGCTTGCAAGTTTCTTCCTGGATGACGGAAGCTTACCGGTCGGAAATGCCGTCAATAGATCATTTCACGGTAGTTTTTTGGGATTTCTACTCTCTCACTGGTTTAATGTAAATGCGGAGAGCCAGCTCACCATTGGAAATTCTCTAATACGAATTGATTTTTCATTCGGGGTTGGGATTGTGTGTTGCATTACATTACTCAGCCTAGTATTTGCTGCGTTTTGCGAAGCGACGTTAAAGCGATTCGGAAATAAGGCGGTTTTTTATGGCGCGATAAGGCTGAGGAGCTGCAAGAATTTGGTGGCGTACTGGATTATATGTGTCGTAACATTTACCTGTGCCGCACCAACGGTCGCCCTCACATTCGGTCCGCTTTTTGTGGCGAGGATTATTTCCAATCTGCCGTATTCCAGCTTTGGCGTGCCGAGTAATCCAGATGATCAGGAGGTTTTGGGAATTTTGCGACGAAATGTACTCGACGCATTGTCATTGATTATTGTGGCAACGAGTATTCTATGGGTATTAAATCACCTGTCGGTTTCAATTCAGCAATTTCTTGGGCCAGGAATAATCTTTATCCTCGTGTTGCTTGCAATGGTGTGGCTTTGCACGGGAATTCATGTGCTGATCAAGATCTTTTTCTACGGGGCTGCGGTCCCTGTGTACACAGTCGCAGCCGCTATTCTGTTATTTGCATATTGGTCGGATGAACACGTTGGGCGCGAGATGTTGAATGATAGCGCGACCGTACCTCAACTGAGGACGGGCGCAACGCTACCCCCCGCCGAAAAGCAGGACGTGATCTTGAATGCACACGGCGGAGGAATTAGGGCAGCTTATTTTACGGCAGCTTTTTTGGCGAAAATGGACGATGTGACTTGTGGTGGGTTTGGTCAGCGAATCAAGGTCTTTAGTGGAGTATCTGGTGGCAGCTTGGGAATCGGGGTCTATCTCACATTGCGACAAGCGTTGATATCAAGCGGTGGGTGGCAATCCTGTACTCCGATGGGCGCGTACGTGGACGCAAGAGGACCACTAGAGACAATGGTACAAAACGCACTGTTGCAGGATTACCTTTCCAGTACTTTAACGACGTTATTAACACGCGATATCTTCAGAGTTACGGCCTTGAGCTTGCGTGGCCAATCATTGCTCGACAGTTGGCAAAAATCGGTTAAGGAATCGATGTTGAAAGGAGCGGCTACAGTCAATGCCTCGGGTGTCATGTCGCCGGGGTTTGAGCTACCGTTGCATCAGCTCACGGGGGGGATAACGCCGGGTCCGATTGTGCTTTTCAATTCATCAGATTCGAAGTCAGGTACACGGGTGGTTTTCTCCTCACGTTCTATCAAGACGAATATTCCTAGTGATGGGACCATTTGGGTTGACTCTGATAACACGATTCAAGTCGGGCAGGCTATATTGCATAGCTCACGGTTTCCAATCATATCCCCAGCAGGTGAATTTAGAGATATGAAGTTGGTTGACGGTGGGTATATTGACAACAGTGGAGCAGAAACTCTGGCTCAGGTGGTTCCACGTGATTCGGGTGGCTTATGGTTGGATATTGACGGGAACCCAAAGAATCTGTACGAAACGACTACCTCCTCGATATTTTCTGGCGTTGAGGCTTTACTAGCAGCGCATGAAGGACAGTCTTCAAGCAGCGTGCGTAGAATGTGTGATTCACACAAGTATATAAGGAGACTCTCAGTTTCAATAGATGAAGATCGTCTTGTTGCCGAAATTAATATTTTAAACGAAGGAATGTTAAACAGGACAAAGCGTAACGCTGTCTATAATGATCAACATATCTTCTACGCGCCGGCCATGGGATGGTACCTTTCACGTTTGTCGGAAGAGGCGCTCCAGATTCTTTTGATTGTGGCTGTTATCGATGCGCTGCGTCTCGATAAGACGGTCAGAGATAGAACAGCGGTAGAAGAAATCTGCTATTAGGTCGTGGACGAGGAGTTGGAGTTTATCTTCCCGAGCGTCTTCGGGTTTCACTCGGTCAAGCATTGGCATCGGCCAAATTTCGGGAATCAGGCTTCGGTTCGGATGCGGAGGTCATTTTTCCGCGTCGACTTCCCGCTCGGGTATCCGAATTCAAAACATCGAAAAGCAAAGCTGATACGTGGGCCGGCAGTCGCGTTTGATTTGGGGATACCGTGTTCGTGCGTCAGTTGCGACGCGTAGCTCATCAAAAGGCAGCTACCCGGTTGAAGCTCAACGTTTATCGTTCGGCCAAATCAACAGGGTTGCTGTCATGACAATATTCGCGAAGTTTGCGACGCAGGTTCGCCCGCTGACCGGTCGTGGCCTTTTCGCGGAGGTTGGGACTGACTATGGCATTGCGTGGGTACGCAACCTCCTACCAGTGCCTGCAACTATCTCAATTCCTATTGTTTGCCCTATGATAGGGGACAAACGACGGACATCGCATTATTATTCGCGTCCGCCGGTGAAACATAGTCAATGGGGTAGACATGTTGCGAACAGGCGTTGCAGTCGTCGGTATTTTGTGGTTTTGTAGGATAGCCGTCGCTCAGACTTGCCCGTACGATTCGCGATGTCTGAATAATCCCTATGGCGCGGGAAGCCCTTACGCGCCGAACGGTGTCAACAACCCGTACAGTCGGTACGGAAGCCCGTACAGCAACGAGTCTGCTCGAAACCCATACGCCACCAATGCTCCAGCCCTCTACGACCAGCAAGGTGTCTATCACGGCAGGCTGAGCGCCAACCAGTACGACCCGGAATCAACGTCGAATCGCTACGGTCGATACGGCAGCCCTTATTCGTCTGATAGCATCAACAACCCTTACGGCGCCGGAAATCCGTATAAGCCACCGATGCTCGTTGTGCCACAACGATAAAATTCCGCCAAGAGGTGCAGTCATGCGTGTCGTGCTCCCGCTTGCAGTTTCATTGTTTTTTCTTTCATCGGCCTTTGGTGGCGAGGCCCAAACAATCAGCAGTCAGTTGGCTCATTCGCATACTGGCGAATTCGTTAAGGTGTGCGGGACGATCGCAAGCGCCAAGTATGCAGCCTCCAGTCGAGGGCAATCGACGTTTCTCGACTTTGACAGTCCGTACCCTAGCCAGCCGTTTATGGCTGTGATTTGGGGCGATGCGCGGGTTGCATTTGGCAATCCAGAAGTGACGTACCTGGGTCATAGCGTGTGTGTTTCTGGAACCATTACAACGTACAGGGGAAAACCGGAAATGATTCTGAATAACCCGAAACAACTAAGTGAGAACTAGCGGCATCATAGCGGTTATCAGAGGTGCTGCCAGACGATCAAGTCGACAGTGGACTGTGGCTACCCGCCTGACCGAGGTCGTGTTTTGTTCGAGCTGTTGTTTTGCCTGACAAGCATCAATTCGATTGCGAGATCGACCAACCAATACAAATGTCACGCGCTTGGAAAACTATCTTTCGACCATCCAAAGCTGGTTCGGGTCCGGTTTTTACGGACGTCACCTCAGCCTCGTCTTGCGGGAAATCGGCAAGCGTCACCCCAAGGCTCTCACTTCGTTCATCTGTATAGCATGCGGTATCCCGGCAAAGGAGCTGAACGGAGCGAGTTTCGTCACGGAGTTTCGTTTCCAAGGTAGGCAGGGCACCAGGTCGGCAGATCTGGCGGTGCTTATAGGAGATGATGAAATACCCCGAGTACTTGTCGAGATCAAATACTTCGACAAGCCGCTCTCTGAGACAAAAACAAAACCAGCGCAACTCGACGATTACGAGCACTGGCAAGAAAGAGAGCCTGGCCGCAACGTGCTTCTCCTGTCGAGAGAGATGCACAACTCCCACACCCTCGATGTGCGCCGCTGGAATGATCTTGCTCGTCATTTAACCGCGCATATATCAGGTTCCGACTTGGTTGCGATGCTCGTCGACTACCTCAAAGAAGAAGGGATCGTTATGCAGAAAGTGGACCCTCACAAGCTGCTGAAGTATTTCAAAAGCCTTACTTTTGGGCGCCACGGCGCCGGAATGCTCGCCAAGAACATTGATGGACCAGCGGAGTTCACGAAGCTGCTGCGCAATCTGCAACTGATCGCAAGCACGCTACATCCGCACTTCAGAGGCGCTTGGTCGAGCCATAACGTAATTACCCCGAGTGTGGACTTCAAAATTCACCAGCGCCTCAAGGTTCCGGGGAAGACCGATGCATACACGGTGGGTGACCAATTCTTGAATAACGCGTTGCGAGAGGGTGGGTTCGTGGATTCGCACGCACAGTATTCTTTAGGCCATGGTCGAACCTATTTGCGTATCCGGATCGGTCTTCGAGTATATGTGACGGGCGCGTCGATCAAGCTGGCTTCGCCTGAGACATGGCTTTTCGTTGAAGCAGTGGGTGGTTCACTGAACCGTGCGGATCTTGAATATTTTCGCGAACAAAAGATTGGCTACGATATGGTGACGAAAAACGCGGACGTGAAGACCGCGACCATAGAAAAACACATCCATAGGATGTTGCTCGGGCTTGTAAAGGATGTACGCGGTGACCGTAATGCGCCTATCACCGTTTCGCAGCGCGAGGCACTTACCCGCCTGGACAAATCTCTAACGAAAGACATGATTCCCGTCTAGGCGCAAGCTGCAGCATCCTTCGCTGTAGCGCTGGACTCGCCGCGTGCATCTGAGCGCCAATCAGGTTTGACCGAGGAAGTTGCGCGGAGTTACGTGTCTCGAATGTGAGGGCACCGGGAAATTAGAAGATTGACTGAGCATCAGCCAAACTGTCGGGGGCGGCCCGGCCATGTGCCATAACCTGCTGTCCATGCCCGACGCGAAGTCTTCCCGGCAGGTCTACTTCGGGTACGGTAACACACGGGAAGGAGTTTTCGAGTGTCGTAACGAGGCAAACGAAGAAGGTGACCGCGCGACGCGAAACGGGCAATAGAACTTCAAGATGGGTTGCACAGCCGCTTACAACGGACCCTCCATTACGCCCCAATAGCTAAGGATGAGTTCGACGTGTTGGGTTCTGCATCCCTCACGACGCGTCACTCAATCCATGCGTCCCGTGTCGCCCAGTATCCCAATGCACGCCACTCAGCTCACCATCAAATTGCTTCGAAAAGATTCAAGCACGGCCTCGCAGCGCCGGCACACGCTGTCCCGCCCCAACGCTTGCATGCAAGAGTACACGTTGAGAGGTGAAGGACCGAATAACATCCAGCACTTGCAGATCACGTGTGCGTTGGGTGCAGCAATCTCATGCAGGGCGGCAGCCTGCGTCACGGCATCCTGCAACGCGGACGCGTGCCATTGCGGCAACTGCTTCAATGTGGAAAGAGTGGAGTCGAGTACGTCTAATGTCCGGCGAGGATCGGCCAAAGCGGAGTGCAACAGCGTCTGAGCGCGAAACGGCGTGTTGCGAGTCAGGAGCGGTTGAAGGGTGTCGAGCACCTCGTCGCACGTGAGCTTAGCGTCAAAAGCGAGGTCGATCATGCCCTCGCTCAACAGTACATTGCAGACGTGATTTCGAACATCCTCAGCAAACTTTGCTTTATCCCGCATCATTATCCTCTGTCGTGAAGCATCAACTGGATCGGTCACAGTTCTTTCGCCCTGTCTTGGTCTCAAATACAACGGGTGCGCAGCGCCGATTACGATCCCATGGATGCGTCAGTAAGTCGATCAACCAACGAATGTAGCCGCTGTTTCCCTTGAAAGCCTTCGAACCGGTCGACGATGTTCAGGGGAGCATAGTTGCGCATATCGTAGATGCTTAAAGATCCGACCGATGTTTAGCGACCTGAAGATTTCGAAGTTCTAGGCAGGTGCGTTGTCCCAACAACTTCCCCAATTCGTCTTCATGTCGGCCCCTCCTGCGCAAGCTTCAGGTACTCTTCGGCACAGATTTACCACTCGACGCATTCTGGACGCGTGATGTCCACGCATAGTGATATCAGTTTTCGGTTAACTCTAATGTGGCGACATTCGCAGTTCTTCTTCGGATGATTTGAAGGATGCCAAAATTTGCTACACATGAAAAAAACAGAAGAAAAGTTATATTTAATGGTATGGATTTTCCAACGGTAGAGACAATTGTGCTTATCAGACCTCCTACGAGTATCCGAATAAGATTGCCTGCGGACGATGCCGTCCCTGCGGTTTTACCAAACACGCTCATGGCTTCTGTAGTCGCCGCTGGCACAGTCATGGTAGTCCCCACAATCGCAAATAGCATCGGCACAAGAACCGAATACGGTGATTGGGATAAGCCGATAGCGCCCGGAATCAACAGAATGCCAGCAAAGCCAATTATGGTCGTTCCAACACGAAGGAGAACCTGTGTATCGGTTTTTTTCGCGAGTCGGGTTGCTACTAGTCCACCAGAAACATATGCGGCGCCATAAGTAAGGAGAGTCAGAGAATACGATCTCAGGCTCATGTGCATCCCATTAATGAAAATGAGTGGAGATGCAATGATAAAGGCAAAGTGACACGAAAACGCCAATGCAGTGATCATCCAGTAGCCCATGAATTTGCGATCCCGCAACATCTGAGAATACGTGCTGAGATAGAAGCCAGCACCTCTCCTCGATCTTGCGGTCATTTCCCGATATGAGACGACTGTTAGAACTAAGACCACTATAGCGATAGCATTGAAAAACCAGAAACTACCTTGCCAGCCCACTGTCTCTTGAAGATAGCTACCCATCAAGGGGGCGCAGGATATAAAAACGCCACTGGACGTGGTGGCATAAATTCGCATTTTGACTCTCGCGCCATCTTTATACTCATCTTGCAAGATTGCTTGCGTCAGTGCGAAACATGAGCAACCAAGCGCCTGAATTATCCGAGCGAAAAGGAAAGTGGCATAATTGGTCGAAATTGTCGCAATCCAGCCGCCGATGATGGCAATGACAAGCGATCCGACAATGACCTTCTTTATTCCAATTCTATCTGAGAGCGGACCAACAAGAAGTTGGCTAAGAGCAAAACTAATCGTAAAAACACTTATAGCATATGTCACCGTTTGAATGTTTGTGTGGAAATGCCTGGCCAGATGCGGAAACGAAGGCAGTATTACATCCAAAGGTATTGCTCCGAGCAATACCAACCCAGTGATGAGCATAAGCATTAGTACCTTCTTCGCTTGTAAACCGGATATACGGGTCATATCACTCCTTTTTTTTGTGGACCGAGTGGGGTTTTTGAATGGCTAGTTGCCTTTGTTCAATACACCTTCTCGCATTATTTCGTCGGCGCAGCCAGTAATAGTTACCGTCGCTGCGCAATGATTAATGTCCGCAACGTCCGCTCGACAAGTCATCAGCGCGCTCCTTTGGGCAAGAAAAGAGGTTAGAGCGCGCTAAGGGATGCTCGATGCCCTGCGACTTCCGGATGGAATGACTTCGAGCTGTCTGTCGCATTCTAATGGCAGTGGCATAGGCAACTAGTTGATAAGTCCCACTTCCTTGAAATGGTCCGCGTGCTCAGGATTGGATAGAACTCCCGCGCGTTTGATGGCGTGCATGGTAGAAGTGGCTCCATTCTTTGCACGATTTACCACAGCCTTTGAGTCTCCATATAGAGAGGAGATCTCCAACGCGTCGTCCTTTGATAGGCCAACTTCTTGGAGCCTCTCTGAAACCCAGTCGACGTTGATGCGGTAGAACTGGAAGATCATTTTTGGAAGAAAACTCGCACAAAAGTTGCGATCGGATTCATTTAAACCCTTCCACACGTAGTCGAAAAGTCGTGAGAAGTATCGAGCGTGATATCGCTCGTCATCCAGATGGTCCTTCAGCACATTACTTACCGGTGCCACGACAGTCCCATTGGAAAATTTTAAAAACTCCTTCGTTATCACGGTTTCTGAGACAAAGGTAGTCAAAAATGATCCTAAAGCCTTAAAATTTTCGGGCACATCATTCAAGTGATTGATAAGATTTTGCACTCTTGGGTGCTGTCTCCGGTCCGGTACTATGCCAATCAATCGGGCAACCTGTCTCGATACTTCAGCCGATATAAAGGCGTGATACCCCTCATCCGTATATAGCAACATTGCATCTTGCCGTGTCGACTCGGGCAATGCCACGGGTAGAAGATCGTGAGCAATAAGTTCCATACAACGATTCACCACCCGGTGCTCCAGTAGAGCCGTATATTCCATGAAGTAAACGAGTGCGTGTGCCTGTAAAGTCTGTGATGCTTGCATTCCAAGACTTTTTACAGATGGATGCTCGAAATACGGAAGAGCGCTTGGCAGGAACCAATGCTTTTGACGGATATCATCTGCTGATAACGTAGAACAATCGTAATCCATAGGTTTGCGGCGAACTGAGGCTTCTTTGTCCCATCCGGCGAAAGCCGATCGCATCGCGTCGCCGCCATGTACCATTTCATCCCATTGGTCTTGCTCGCTCATACACTACTCCTAGAGTAATTGGAGATATTCGAGTCGATTCGGAGCTTCAACGCCCAAAAACTTGGATAAATTTCTCTTATGCAGGGAGACTGTGTTTTTTGACCGGGTCATTGTGTACCGAAATCGTCTGCCGTCCAAATGCCGTTGCTTAGACAGTTGTCGAGATGTTTTGCAAGACGCATGTTGTTTGTAGGATCCTCTATCATGGAGAAATGATCGCCGGGGATGCCAACAAACTCCATTTTGTTCGGAGTGGGAATTTCCTTCCACAGAAAAGCCGGCGAAGGACACCGCTCATCCTCCTCGGATAATGTAGTATCGATATCAACGCTGCCATTGTTAGAACACTCAGTTGCATGAAAGTGGTGAACTCGTGCTTCAAGTCCGGCAGGATTGTAATTTCTAATTGCGCTGGTGTAAGTCGATCTCCGTTCCCATGTAGCGGAATCTGAAAATCGATCAAACTGGTCTGTGATCAGGCCATCGTTCGTACATCTAGTGATCAGGTCTTCTAGAGAAATGTCGTCGGCATTCCTTTGAATCAGAGTGATGCGGTCAGCCGTAGATTTGTTTGCGGATCGATAAATCTCTTCTAGAAAGAGTCGTTTTGCCGTAATCGCCGGAAACAATTTTTCAGAAGGCGTTGGCACATCAATCAAGCCAACAAATGAAACGATATCGCCCGCCATGGTGAGGGCTTTGGCAATGGCATGTGCCAAAATTCCTCCGGACGAATAGCCGATCAATCGATAAGGACCTTGCGGTTGGATCTGCTTGATAACGCCAATCGCTCTTTGGGCCATACCGGACATGGTTGCCAAATTCTTCATTTCCTTAACGGAAGGCCACGGGATGGCGTAGATAGGACAGTCCGCTTTTATGTTAGACGTTAAATTAAACGCATATGAATAGTCGCCTTTTCCGGAAGGAACAAAATATACCGGCACCCCGCATTTTCCGGCGCGAATAATGACGAGGTCGTCGTCGTTCTTCCCGATGTTGCTTTCCAATCGCGCAGCCAGAGTGTGAAGGACGGGATGTTGGAAGACATCGCTCGCGGTCAGTAGAAGCCCTTTTCGCTTGCACAGTGATATCAGGTTGATGACCAACAGAGAATGGCCACCTAAATCAAAAAAATTGTCCGCCCTGTCTATATCTGAGCGATCAAATAGATCCATCCATACGGTGGCAATAAAAGCCTCGATAGGCCCTTGCGGTGCCCCTCCTTGGAGTTCCTGTGATTGAGCGCTGCCTGGATATGGCAGCGCGCCGTGGTCAAGCTTTCCGTTGGGGCTTCGTGGAAATGCATCGAGAAAGACGAACATAGTTGGCACCATGTAGCTCGGTAGACGCTTAGCGGCATGAATTCGCAATTCCGACTCTAGGGCTGTCGGTCTGCTCAGGTCTTCCGTTACATTTGCATGAGGAGCCACGTAGGCTGTAAGGCGAATGTCCGTGTCCGTGTTTGATGCTATGACTATTGCTTCACTGACAGACGGATGTTCAGTCAGGCATTTCTCGATTTCTCCTGGCTCAATGCGAAAGCCCCGGATTTTTATCTGATTGTCGTTGCGTCCCAAATAAATCAGATTCCCGTCTGGAAGATAGCGAGCCAAGTCTCCCGTACGATACATGCGGGCTCCGGTTGATGAGGAAAACGGATCGGTGAGGAAACGCTCCGCTGTCAAGTCCGGTCGATTCAGGTAACCACGGGTGACGCCATCGCCACCGATATAGATTTCGCCTCGAGCGCCTATAGGAACTGGCTGATGATGATCGTCCAGAAGATAGACACGGGTATTTGCGATGGGTCGGCCAATGGGCACATGGGTCATGCCGTTAGTCGGTCCAGTGACGGTATAGGTCGTGCATCCGATTGTGGTTTCGGTTGGACCGTATTCGTTGATCAGCGCGACACCCGGATACATTCGCTGCCAGATCTCCAGGTCATCTGGGGCGATTGCTTCGCCGCCGAGCAACAGCTTGCATGCAGGGGGAAGCGGATTGCCAGACGCCAGCAGCGAATTGAGAACTTTGAGGTGGGAAGGCGTCAGTTTGACCAGTGCATACGGTCTTCCATTCAGGATAGACTCAAATTGCTGCTCTGTGGGAAGGATCGTCAGCGGTTGGCCTGCAATGAGCGCACCTAATATGACAGTGACACTTCCGTCGAATGAGAAGGACATGGTCGTAGGCGAGCCGCTACCGCCGGCATCGGCATAATAGTTAGGAAGCGCCCACGTGAAATAATTTACGAGTTGTCGATGCTCAACCATGACCCCTTTAGGTGTCCCTGTCGAACCCGACGTATAGATGACATAGGCCATGTGCTCAGGCAGAAGGCCAAGGTCTCTTGGATCGAGATTCGAGTCGGTACAGTCATTCCATACGGGGCTGGCCGAATCCAGTTCGACAAGGCGTCGCCCGTGCAGTTTCTCCTCGTCGAACAGCCGGCGGCCGGTGACGTCACAAAGCAGAAACGCAGGATCGGCATCCATGAGAATGGTGCCAAGGCGACCAGAGGGATAGGCGGGGTCGAGCGGTACATATGCACATCCGGCCTTAAGCACCGCCAATACGCCAATCACCAGTTCAATTGATCGCTCAACGCAAATAGCCACCCGATCATCCGGCTTGACGCCTTGCTGGACCAGAAAGTGTGCAAGCTGGTTTGCTTGGGCATTGAGCTGCTCGAACGAGACCGTATCATCGCCAAAAATCAGCGCAGTCGCCCCGGGGGCGGCACGGACCTGATCCTCAAAAAGCTGGTGTATACACCGGTCCATGGGATAAGGAGACTGAGTCCGATTCCAAGTCTCCAGCAACAGGGTACGCTCATCTGGCGGAAGCAAATC
>NZ_FNDI01000048.1:0-46308 GCF_900100565.1 Paraburkholderia steynii
TTTGCCTACTTTTCTTTGCGGCGGCAAAGAAAAGTAGGTGCCGCCCCGCACAGGGGCGACGCGTGAAGCAGGCTAACAAAGCGCGGATGCCAGCGAAACCACATGCAAACCAGAAAGCTGGCGCAGCAAACACCGCCCTCCGGATGCCAGCGCAAAACACAAGCAAACCACATCAGCGTCGCAGACACCAAAAAAAACCCAAATCACAAAGTAGGCAAAAGCTCCGGCGGATGATGCTTCAACGTCTGTCTAGCCTCCCGAAACTCGGGAAAAATCGACTCAACCGTTTGCCAGAACTTAGGACTATGGTTCATCTCGCGCAAATGCGCGAGTTCATGCGCGACGACGTAGTCAATAACGGATAAAGGAAAGTGAATCAACCGCCAGTTAAGGCGAATCTTTCCATCACTAGAACAACTACCCCACCGCGTAGCGGCGGAAGAAAGCCCATAAGCCCGATACGAAACCCCAAGCTTCTCGGCATACACAACAAGACGTTCACCGAAAATCCGCTTGGCCTCGTTCTGCAGCCACCCCTGCACGCGATCCTTGATCTGCTGCGGATCAGCCTGCGCCGGCAACGGCAACGCGAGCATATTCACCGCAGCATCGTACACAAGCTGACCATTCGCAGCCGCGAGCGTCACACGCACAGTCTGCCCAAGATAGGGCACCTCAGCGCCGTCTTTCCAGTCGACGCGCGGCATCACGCGCTGCTCAGTACGCGTCTGCCACTCAGTGAGTTTGGTAAAAATCCAGCGCTGCTTTTCGGAGATCGCCGTTTCGATATCAGCGAGCGTGACCCACCGCGGCGCGGTGATCGTCAATCCCGTGCTGTCGATCGCAAACCCGATCGAGCGCCGCGACGAACGCTTCAGCCCGTAATGCAACGTGCGCGCACCAAGCGTGACGCTGCGCAGTTTCGAACCATCGGGAGCGAGGGGAGCAGCGGACTTGGGTTGCGGCGGCGCGGCGGGTTTGCCCGGCTCGTCGAAGAGCGGCAGATCCAGTTGCCGGCTATCGAGCGCCGCAGCAGGCTGCGGCTTGGAAGACTTCTGCATCGGACTCACTTCGCGCTGATACGCTGCAACGCGCGTATGTGCGCATTGCAGCGTGGCGCGTCAGATACGGGCGGCGGCGGGCGTGTTTTGCTCGTCGCCATAAGCGGCCGGATCGATACGACGCATCTCGGCCTCGATCCACGTTTCAACGCGCGTGTTCACTTCGTCGGGCGTGAGCCCGGTGGTGTCGATCGGTTTGCCGATCGACACTGTGACTATACCCGGATATTTCATAAACGAGTTGCGTGGCCACACGCGCCCTGCGTTATGCGCGATGGGGACGACGGCCGCGCCCGTCGCGACCGCGAAGCGCGCGCCACCCGTCTTGTACTTGCCTTGCTTGCCCGTGGGCGTGCGCGTGCCTTCCGGGAACATGATGACCCACGCGCCTTCGGACATGCGTCGCGCGCCTTGCCGCGTCACCGATGCAAACGCATTCTTGCCTTCCTTGCGGTCGATGTGAATCATCTTCAGCATGCCGAGCGCCCAGCCGAAGAACGGCACATACAACAACTCGCGCTTGAACACGTAGCACAGCGGCCGCGGCATCAACGCGGGAAACGCGAGCGTCTCCCACGCGGATTGATGTTTCGACAGCAACACGGTGGGACCGTTCGGCAGGTTGTCCATGCCGCGTATTTCGTAGCGGATGTTGTTCAGCCAGCGCACGACAGCGAGCGTCGTGCGGCACCAGCCGACAGCCATCCAGTAGCGGTTATCGGCGCGCATGAACGGAAACGCGATGAAGCACGCGGTCGCGTAGGGAATCGTGAAGACCGCAAAAAAGATCAGCAGCAACAGCGAGCGGATGAAGCGCATCGGCGTGGTCAGTGAGGTGAGGGCGTGCTAGGCACGCATCATTCTTGTTCTTCGGCGAGAAAGTCGAGTGCGAACGCGCGCAGGTCGTTATGCACGATCGTACCTTCGGGCAGGCCGCCTGCTTCGAGCGTCTTCTTGCCCTTACCCGTCAGCACGAGGTGCGGGACGAAACCGAGCGCGGCGCCTGCCTGCAGATCGCGCAACGAATCGCCGACGCAAGGCGTCTCCTCCGGTTCGATCTCGAAGCGCTCCGCGATCATCTTCAGCATGCCGGGCCTCGGCTTGCGGCATTCGCAGTGGTCGTCGGCCGTGTGCGGGCAGAAGAACACGGCGTCGATGCGCCCACCGACGGCGGCCGCCGCGCGATGCATCTTCAGATGCATCGCGTTGAGCGCGTCCATGTCGAACAGGCCGCGGCCGATACCCGACTGATTCGTCGCAATCGCCACGCGATAGCCGGCCTGGTTGAGCCGCGCGATGGCTTCGAGACTGCCGGGCAACGCTACCCACTCGTCGGGTGTTTTGATGAACGCGTCCGAGTCGGCGTTGATCACGCCGTCCCGGTCGAGCACTACCAGTTTCTTTGCAGTCGCCATGATGCGTCGCTCAGGCTGCGAGACGCGAAATGTCCGCGACGCAGTTCATCTGTTGATGGAGCGCGCCGAGCAGCGCAAGGCGGTTCGCGCGCAGCGCCGGGTCTTCGGCGTTGACCATCACGTCGTTGAAGAACGTGTCGACGGGTTCGCGCAGCGCGGCGAGCGCCGACAGCGCGCCCGTGTACTGGCGCTCGGCCAGTTGCGACTGCACGCGCGGCGCAACCTGTTCGAGCTGCGCATGCAGCGCCTTTTCGGCGGCTTCGACGAGCAGCGCGATCTGCACGCCGCTCGCGTTCGCGCCTTCCGACTTCTTCAGAATGTTCGAGATGCGCTTGTTTGCCGCCGCGAGCGACGCCGCTTCCGCCAGCGTCGCGAATTCACGCACGGCATCCACGCGCGCGACGATATCGTCGAAGCGCGTCGGGTTCAGCGCGAGCACGGCATCCACTTCGCCCGCCGAGTAGCCGCGTTCGCGCAGTTGTCCGCGCAGACGGTCGATGCAGAACTCGTAGATCGCTTGTGTCGAATCGGCGACGTTCGGCACGTTCGCGAATTGCGCGTAGGTGACGCGCAGCAGTTCGACGAGATCGATCGGCAATTGCTTCTCGACGAGGATACGCAGCACGCCGAGTGCGTGACGGCGCAGCGCGAACGGATCTTTCTCGCCCGTCGGTTGCAGGCCGATGCCCCAGATGCCGACCAGCGTTTCGAGCTTGTCCGCGAGCGCGACGATCGTGCCCGTCACGGTCGACGGCAACGCGTCGCCGGAGAAGCGCGGCTGATAGTGTTCCGAGCACGCGAGCGCGACTTCTTCCGGCTCGCCGTCGTGGCGCGCGTAGTACGTGCCCATCGTGCCTTGCAGCTCGGGGAATTCGCCGACCATGTCGGTCAGCAAGTCGGCCTTCGCGAGATGCGCGCCGCGCTTCGCGAGCGCGACGTCCGCGCCGATCATCTGCGCGATCGCGCCTGCCAGCGCTTCGACGCGTTCGACACGTTGCAGCGCCGAGCCGAGCTTGTTGTGATAGACGACGTTCGCGAGTTGCGGCACGCGGTTCGCGAGCGGCTTCTTCTTGTCGTGCTCGAAGAAGAACTTCGCGTCGGCGAGGCGCGGGCGCACCACACGCTCATTGCCTTCGACGATCTCGGCCGGCGTCTTCGTCTCGATGTTCGACACGATCAGGAAGCGCGAGCGCAGCTTGCCATTCGCGTCGGTGAGCGCGAAGTATTTCTGGTTGGTCTGCATCGTGAGGATCAGGCATTCCTGCGGTACTTGCAGGAACTCGTCCTCGAACGTGCATGCGTAGACGACGGGCCATTCGACCAGCGACGTCACTTCGTCGAGCAGCGACTCGGGCATCACGACCTGATCGCCGTTTGCCTGCGCGAGCAGATGCGTGCGGATGGTTTCCTTGCGGTCCGAGAAATTCGGCACGACGTGGCCGCGATGCATCAGCGTTTCGGCATAGTGATCCGCATGCTGGATCTGCACGAAGCCTTCTGACAGGAAGCGATGACCGAGCGTGGTGTCGTCGGCATCGATGCCGAATGCGGTGACGGGCACGACCTCTTTGTCATGCAGCACCGTCAGACGATGCACGGGACGCACGAACTGCACGTTCGAGCCGTCCGGGCGCTGATACGTCATGACCTTCGGAATGGGCAGCTTGGCGAGCGTTTCGTCGAGCGCCGTCTGCAGGCCTTCGGCGAGTGTCGCGCCGGGTGCCGCGTAGCGCAGGAAGAATGCGTCAGCCTTGCCGTCGTTCGCGCGTTCGAGATCGTTCACCGAGAAATCGGGGAAGCCGAGCGCCGCGAGCTTCTTTGCGAGCGGCGGCGTGGGCTGGCCGTTCGCATCGAGCGCGACGGACACGGGCAGCACTTTTTCGCGCACGTGTTTTTCCGGCGCGACGCTGCGCACGTTCTTGATGGTGACGGCGAGGCGGCGCGGCGTGGCGTAACGCTCGAACTGCAATTCGCCTTCGATCAGATCACGCGCGGCGAGACGTTGCGCGATGCCTTCCGCGAACGCATCGCCCAGGCGCGCGAGCGCTTTGGGCGGCAGTTCCTCGGTCAGCAGTTCGACGAGCAGGGTGGCTTGATGGGATTGCGTCATGTCTTCTTGGTCTCGTCAGTCCTGGTCGATCTTGCGTTCGACTTTGAGCGGCGGCGCCCACGTGGGCATCGCGGCGTCCTGTTCGTCGGTGGTGAGGCCGGGTACGCCATGCACGGGATTGCCGAGCATCGGGAAGCCGAGCTTTTCGCGCGAGTCGTAGTAAGCCTGCGCGACGAGGCGCGACAGCGCACGAATGCGGCCGATATACGCCGCGCGTTCCGTCACGGAGATCGCGCCGCGCGCGTCGAGCAGATTGAAGGTGTGAGCGGCCTTCAGCACGAGTTCGTAAGCGGGCAGCGCGAGCGGTACTTCGATCATCCGCTTTGCTTCGGCTTCGTAGCTGTTGAAGAACGTGAACAGCAGATCGGTGTTGGCGTGCTCGAAGTTGTACGTCGACTGTTCGACTTCGTTCTGGTGATACACGTCGCCATACGTGAGGCGGCGCATTTCCGGACCGTTCGGGCCTTGTTCTTCCCACTCGGTCCAGATCAGGTCATAGACGTTCTCGACCTTCTGCAGATACATCGCGAGACGCTCGAGACCGTACGTGATTTCGCCGAGCACCGGCTTGCAGTCAAGACCGCCCACTTGCTGGAAGTACGTGAACTGCGTCACTTCCATGCCGTTGAGCCACACTTCCCAGCCGAGGCCCCAAGCGCCGAGCGTCGGGTTTTCCCAGTCATCCTCGACGAAGCGCACGTCGTTCTGCTTCAGGTCGAAGCCGAGCGCTTCGAGCGAGCCGAGGTACAGGTCGAGGATGTTTTCCGGCGCGGGCTTCAGCACGACCTGATACTGGTAGTAGTGCTGCAGACGGTTGGGGTTCTCACCATAGCGGCCGTCCTTCGGGCGGCGCGACGGCTGGACATACGCTGCCCGCCACGGCTCGGGGCCGACCGCGCGCAGGAACGTATGGACGTGGGAAGTGCCCGCGCCGACTTCCATGTCGATCGGCTGGAGCAGCGCGCAACCCTGCTTGTCCCAATAGGATTGCAGCGTCAGGATGATTTGCTGAAACGTGAGCATGAAGTGCCTTGAAGGGTGCCTTTCAGGCAGGACGCGGATGCCGTGCGGCCTGGGGGCGTGCCGGTCGTGCTGGCCGTCCGCTCCATAGCCGGCCGGTTGCGCGGCCCAGTGCTGTAAAACCCTGAATTTTACCGGATTGCCGGTGGCTTGAGACTTTCTGGGGCCTGGTGAGTCGACGGGGGCGCGTCGTTGTGTTGTTTCGCGTTGCGCCGCCCGTATGACTCGTATGACTTGATGTTAGGCGTTGTCGTCGCGCTTTGTGTCGGTGCTTGCGCTGTTCGTGCCGTTGCGCACCTTGGTGCGGCCCGACCGATCGCGGCCCGGACCGAATGCAAAGCCGAACGCGAGGAGCAGCAGCGAAACGGCGAGCACGGTGTTGTTGCCGCTCGTCACGTACGGCGTGAAGCCCGTCGTGCCTTGCACGGTCGTTTCGATCGAACCTTGGGTAAATGTGGGCAGGCGCGCGATGACGTTGCCGTGCGCGTCGATCGCGGCCGTCGCGCCCGTGTTCGTCGCGCGCAGCATTGGACGGCCCGTTTCGAGCGAGCGCATGCGCGCAATCTGCAGATGTTGATCGAGCGCGATCGTGTCGCCGAACCACGCGAGATTCGTCGAGTTGACTAGCACGCCCGCCGGCCTGTCACTCTCGCGCACCGTGCGCGCGATTTCCTCGCCGAAGATGTCTTCGTAGCAGATATCGACGGCGACCGGCTGGTTGTGTACGACGAACGGCTTCTGCACGGGCGCGCCGCGCGCGAAATCGCCGAGCGGAATGTTCATCAGGTTTACGAACCAGCGGAAGCCCCACGGCACGAACTCGCCGAACGGCACGAGATGATGCTTGTCGTAGCGATACACGCCCGTCTGGCCCGGCGTGATGCCGAACAGGCTGTTGGTGTAATCGACGACGCGTCCTTCCGGCGTGATCGTTCCGCCGACCGCACCAAACAGAATCGACGAATGCGTCGAATCCGCAAAATGGCGTACGGCGAGCGCGAACGACTCGGGGATCGCCTGCGCGAGCACGGGAATGGCTGTTTCCGGCGTGACGATGAGATCGGCGGGTTTTGCTGTGATCATCCGCTGATATTCGTCGATGGCCGCTTTCACGCCCGACTCTTCGAACTTCATGTCCTGCTTCACGTTGCCTTGCAGGAGGCGCACGGTCAGCGTCGCGTTGGCGGGCGTCGTCCACGAAACGAGCGGCAGTACGAGTCCCGCTGCGATCAGCGCAACGGCGATGACGGCGGGCACCGCAACGCGCGCGGTTCGCGGCGCAGCGGGTGCATCGGTGCTTTGGGTCGTCAGCAAGCGCAGCACGGCCTGCGCGATCAGCGCGGCGACGAGTGCCAGCACCCAGCCGACGCCGTATACGCCGACAATCGGCGCGAATCCCGCAAACGGCCCGTCGACCTGCGCATAGCCGCTCGCGAGCCACGGAAAGCCGGTGAACACGGTGCCGCGCAGCCATTCGCCGATCGCCCACGCGCTCGCGAACGCAAATGCGCCGTGCCAGGTCGGCGAAAACGGCTGATCGTCGACGAGTTTGCCGTTGCGCGCGTGTCCTGCGCAGAAGGACCAGACGCCAGCCGCGAGCGCCGGATAGACGGCGAGGTACAGCGAGAACAGCACCAGTGCGGTGCCCGCGAGGGGCGCCGGCATGCCGCCGTAGAAGTGCATGCTCACGTACAGCCACCACACGCCCGACACGTAGTTGCCGAAGCCGAACGCGAAGCCGGTGAGGGCCGCGCTTTTCCAGCCCGTGGTGCGCGTGAGCCACACGAAGAAGAAAACGAAGATCGCGAGTTCGAGCCAGCCGCCGTGCGGCGTGGGCGCGAAGGATAGCGTGTTGAGCGCGCCGGCGGCTGCGGCGGCGAGGTAGTGCCACCACGGCAACGTCCGGGCGCGCCCGATGTTTGCATCGGCTGCGTCGGACGTCACGCCGCGGCGCAGACGGGAAGTGATCGGGTCGGCCATTCTTGCGTGGTCGGCTTCAGGGAAACGGGGGAAATCAGGTTTGCACGTGCTGGGCGTCGCGTTCGCGCTGTCCAGCGAGCGGATCGCGGCGCACGAGCAGCATGTGGATCTGGCGCGCGTCGGCGCGCAGCACTTCGAAGATCAGGTCGTCGAGCTTCACTTTCTCGCCGCGATGCGGCACGCGTCCGAAATGGTGCGTGACAAGTCCGCCGATCGTGTCGACTTCTTCGTCGGAATAGTGCGTGCCGAACTCTTCGTTGAACTGCTCGATCTCGGTCAGCGCGCGCACGCGGTAGCGTCCGTCCGGCGACGCGATGATGTTGCCGCTTTCTTCGTCGAAATCGTATTCGTCCTCGATGTCGCCGACGATCTGCTCCAGCACGTCCTCGATCGTGATCAGGCCCGCGACGCCGCCGTATTCATCGACGACGATCGCGATGTGATTGCGGTTGACGCGGAAGTCGTGCAGCAGCACGTTCAGACGCTTCGATTCGGGGATGAATACAGCGGGGCGCAGCATGCCGCGCACGTCCGCTTCGCCTTCGGCGTAGTAGCGCAGCAGATCTTTCGCGAGCAGCACGCCGATCACGTTGTCGCGATTGCCTTCGTACACGGGATAGCGCGAGTGCGCCTTCTCCAGCATGTACGGAATGAATTCGTCGGGGGCGTCCGCGATGTTGATCGCGTCCATTTGCGAGCGCGGGATCATGATGTCGCGCGCGCAGAGCTCGGAAACCTGGAACACGCCTTCGATCATCGACAGCGAATCTGCGTCGATCAGATTGCGTTCGTGCGCGTCCTGCAGGATTTCGAGAAGTTCGCCGCGAGAATCGGGCTCGGGCGAGATGAAGTCGGTCAATCGCTCGAGGAGGGAGCGCTTTTCCTGGGGTTTGTCGCTGGTATGGCGTCGACTGGGATACGAATCGTTCATGGTGGTGCGCCCGGAAAGCTGGGCGCGCTGTTGCAGAGTGTTAAGGATACACCACGTGCGTGGCAGGACCGTGTCCTGGGGCCACTGCGTGGTGCAGGGCGTATTTTCCGGTTTGAGCTGGCTGGTCCCACCGGGGGCACGATGGTTTTCGGCGGAAAACGCTCGCTTTTATCCTAACTGATATCTGGGGGTTGGGGGGCGTGTGGTCAAAATTAGGTTTTTGTAGTGGGGCAGCGGTTTGGGTTTTTTTGTCTGCGACGCTGGGTGGTTTGCTTGCGTTTTCGCTGGCATCCGCGTGTTGCCTTCGTGCTTCAAGCGTTGCCCCTGTGCGGGGCGGCACCTACTTTTCTTTGCCGCCGCAAAGAAAAGTAGGCAAAAGAAAGCGGCTCACACCGCTAGTTCTTGTGTTTGCCTGAGGGCCCCCAAAGGGTCTTACGCTTCACACGGCAGCCTTTCTGTTTGCGTGCGTTGCCAGCGCTTCGAATGAACGCCTCACCCGCTTCGAATACCCTTACCCGGACAAGCGGCAGCGAAAGGTATGTGCCGCCCAGGTGGCAAACTGTGTGTAGGTTGTCGCGTCGTATAGCTCGGCGCTCTTACCTGGTGGGACGCGCGTGTACTATCGGTCCGAAGTGAGGCGCGCGAGGCACTACGGCCTACACACAGTTTGCCACCTGGGCGGCGGCGGAATATCTGGCACGGCGTGCCGCAACGCGGGCGCGTGGAGCAGGTGAGGCGCTCGTTCAATGCGCTGGCAACGAGCATGGGTCACGTGATTGCCGTGTGAAGCGTAGGACCCTTTGGGGGCCCTCAGGCAGGAACTAGCACTGGCGGTGTGAGCCGCTTTCTTTTGCCTACTTTTCTTTGCGGCGGCAAAGAAAAGTAGGTGCCGCCCCGCACAGGGGCAACGCTTGAAGCGCGAAGGCAACACGCGGATGCCAGCGAAAAGCCTAGAACGAACCAACCCAGCCGTGCCACGAAGGCAAAGCGCGGATGCCAGCGCAAACACAAGCAAACCTCGCAGCGTCGCAGACAAAAAAACCTACCCCCGACACCTCGCCAACAGCGCCTCGAGCGCTCTATCGGGCATACCACTCTCCCGCAGCGCCTCAACCGTACGACTCACATAATCAAGCGTCGTGCCGTATCGCCCGGAAGCACACCCAAGCACCGCTTTCACAACGTCATCAGACAGCTTGCCCGTATAAGAAGCCACATCCCGCCGCATCACAAACGCGAGCGCATCGACGCGCCGCCCGTCGGCAAGCACACACGGCAGCCACGCCGGACGATACGAACCCATCGCCATCTCGCGCCGCCAGAGCGCTTCCAGATGCGGCATCGCGCCCTCAGCGGCGAGCCTGAACGCAATCCCGCTACACGATCCGCCACGGTCCAAAGCAAGCACGAGCCCCGGCTGCTCCGGCGTCCCGCGATTAACCCGCGACCACAAATACAGCCCGCGATGATATCCATGCACCCGCGAGCGCAACGCCTCGACAGTCGGCAGGCCGGGATTCCAGATCAGCGACCCATAGCCAAACAGCCACAAGTCGCTCTTGCGATCCCAGTCTCGCAGAGAACACTCAAGCGACGCGCGCAGTTCATCGTCCGTCAACAGCCGCGACTCGCCGAGCGACGGCGGATAGTCGGGGCACGGTTGACGCGGCGTCGGTGATGAAAGGGGTTGGCTCACGTTGATTCGATCGGTTGGCTGTCTGGGTTGTCAGAGCCCGCGATCGACCACGCGGCGATGCCGGCTCAACATTCCTGCTATCGAGCCTTATTCGTACGGGTCGGGGAAGCCGAGCTTGCCGAGCACCTCGGTTTCGATGGCTTCCATTTCTTCGGCTTCGGCCTCGTCCCCGTGGTCGTAGCCTTGCGCGTGCAGCGTGCCGTGGACCAGCAGATGCGCGTAATGCGCTTCAAGCGGCTTGCCCTGTTCGTTCGCTTCCTTCTCGACGACAGGACAGCACAAGATCAGGTCGCCCGTGACGGGATCGTCTTCCGATTCCGCATAGGCGAAGGTCAGCACGTTGGTCGAGTAGTCCTTGCCGCGATACGTGCGGTTCAGCGTGCGGCCTTCGTCGGCATCGACGAAACGCACGGTCAGTTCGGCGTCCGCGAAGAGCGCGGCCTTGATCCACGCGGCGACCGTTGCCTTCGGCAACAGCGCCTTGTGTTCGGGCCACGCTTTTCCAGCGGGAAATTGCAGGTTCAGTGACAGTTTCGGGGCGCGGCTCATGCGTCGTTCTTCGTCCGGGTCATGTCCGCGTTACTTCGCTGCGTTGGCGGCTTCGGCGGCGGCCGCTTCCTTCTGCGACGCCGCGTCGTACGCCTCGACGATACGTGCGACGAGCGGATGACGCACCACGTCCACACTCGTGAAGCGCGTGAGCGCGATGCCGCGCACGTCCTCGAGCACGCGCTGCGCTTCGATCAGCCCGCTCTTGTGGCCGCGCGGCAAGTCGATCTGCGTCGTGTCGCCCGTGACGACCGCCTTCGAGCCGAAGCCGATACGCGTCAAGAACATCTTCATCTGCTCGGGCGTCGTGTTCTGCGCTTCGTCGAGAATGATGAACGCGTGATTCAGCGTGCGGCCGCGCATGTACGCGAGTGGCGCGATCTCGATCATCTGGCGCTCGAACATCTTCGCGGTCTTGTCGAAGCCGAGCAGATCGTAAAGTGCGTCATACAGCGGACGCAGATACGGATCGACCTTCTGCGCGAGATCGCCGGGCAGGAAGCCGAGCCGCTCGCCCGCTTCGACGGCGGGGCGCGTCAGCACGATGCGCTTCACCTGATCGCGTTCGAGCGCGTCAACCGCGCAAGCAACGGCCAGATACGTCTTGCCGGTGCCCGCAGGGCCGACGCCGAAGGTGACGTCGTGCGAGACGATCTGCTTCAGATACTCGCGCTGCGCCGGCGTCCGGCCGCGCAGATCGGCGCGCCGCGTGTACAGCTTCGGACCGAGTTCTTCCTCGTCCTCTACGCCTTCATGCGCCGGTTCGTCGAACGGATGATCGGGGTCGCCGCGAAAACGCGCGTCGGCTGCTGCCTCACCGTTACCGCCCGCGCGTCCGTTGGTGCCCGGGTGGCGGGCTTCGACGAGCGCAAGCTGGATGTCGTCGACGGAGATCGGATCGCGCGCGCTGTTGTAGAAGTTTTCGAGCGCATTGAGCGCGATTTTCGCGCCGCGCCCGCGAATGCTGATGCGGTGTCCGCGTCGTTGCAGCGTGACGTCGAGCGCTTGCTCGATCTGCCGCAGGTTTTCGTCGAGCGGTCCGCAGAGGTTGGCAAGCCGCGCGTTGTCTTCGCGCGGCGCAGTGAATTCCAGATGTTGCTGAGAGGTCTTCAAGGCTTGAGTTCGGTCCTGTCAGTGCGCTACAGCTTAATGAGTGGCGGGCACGGTGTCGTGAACCATCACGAGTTCGCCGCGCAACGAGTGCGGATACGCATGCACGATCTTCACGTCGATCATCTGCCCGATCAGGCGCGCGTGCGAATCAACGGGCGCGGGGAAATTCACCACGCGGTTGTTCTCGGTGCGGCCTGCGAGTTCGTTCGGGTCCTTGCGGGCAGGGCGTTCGACCAGAATCCGCTCGATCTTGCCGACCATCGCCTGGCTGATGCGCTGCACGTTTTCCTCGATGGTCGCCTGCAAATGCTGCAGACGGCGCAGCTTCACTTCGCGCGGCGTGTCGTCGTGCAGGTTCGCGGCGGGCGTGCCGGGACGCGGGCTGTAGATGAACGAGAAGCTTGTGTCGTAGCTCATGTCGTGTACGAGCTGCATCATCTTGTCGAAGTCTTCTTCCGTCTCGCCGGGGAAGCCCACGATCATGTCCGTCGACAGCGACAGGTCCGGACGGATCGCGCGCAGCTTGCGGATCACCGACTTGTATTCGAGCACGGTGTAGCCGCGCTTCATCGCCATCAGGATGCGGTCCGAGCCGTGTTGCACGGGCAAATGCAGATGGCTCACGAGCTTCGGCACCTTCGCGTAGGTGTCGATCAGGCGCTGCGTGAATTCCTTCGGATGCGACGTCGTGTAGCGAATCCGCTCGATGCCCGGAATTTCCGCGACATATTCGATCAATGTCGCGAAGTCGGCGATTTCGGTCGAGCCGACCGTCATCGCGCCGCGAAAGGCGTTCACGTTCTGACCGAGCAGCGTGACTTCGCGCACGCCCTGATCGGCGAGACCGGCGATTTCCGTCAGCACGTCGTCGAGCGGACGCGACACTTCCTCGCCGCGCGTGTACGGCACGACGCAGTAGCTGCAGTACTTGCTGCAGCCTTCCATGATCGACACGAACGCGCTCGGGCCATCGACGCGCGCCGGCGGCAGGTGATCGAACTTCTCGATTTCCGGGAACGTGATGTCGACCTGCGGACGGCCGCTCGCGCGGCGCTGGTCGATCATCTGCGGCAGACGGTGCAAGGTTTGCGGGCCGAATACGAGGTCTACATACGGCGCGCGCGAAACGATTGACGCACCTTCCTGGCTCGCCACACAGCCGCCCACACCGATCAGCAGATTCGGGTTCGCTTCCTTCAGTTCGCGCACGCGGCCGAGATCGGAGAAGACTTTCTCCTGCGCCTTTTCGCGCACCGAGCAGGTGTTGAACAGAATGACGTCGGCGTCTTCGGGAGTGTCGGTCTTGACGAGGCCTTCAGCCGCACCGAGTACGTCGACCATCTTGTCGGAGTCGTACTCGTTCATCTGGCAGCCAAAGGTCTTTACATAAACTTTCTTGGTCATCGAGTGTTCGCCGGTCGCAGTGGTTAACCTGGGGGCGTCAGTAAAAAGTGAAGAGACAAAAACGCGTGGCGCCGCAGCGCGGAGAATCGGACGGTAAGCGGGTCCGAAGCGCCCGAAACGCCCGAAACGCCCGAAACGCGTTTTTACAGCGTAGTCCAACATTATAGCCCTTTGCTGCGTGGGGCTTTGGTGGCGTGCCGGGGTGGCGTCATGCGCCGGTTTCCGTGCTGGCGGGAGGTTTGCGCGTGCGCGCGGACGTCTTTCGAGTGCCGCCCGGGGGCGGTAAACCAAGTTGCGCTTCCAGTTCGCCCGTCACCTTGGTGAAGCGCTCGGCGAGAAAATCCAGCAGCACGCGCACACGCGGCGCCATGAAGCGGTTGCGGTGATAGAGCGCGTGCAACGGCGCATCGGGATAACGCCATTCGGGCAGCAGCACGCGCAGGCCGTCGCTTTTCAGGTCGGCTTCGACGTCCCACATCGACTTGATCACGATGCCGTAGCCGCGCAGCGCCCATTCGCGGGCGACCGCGCCGTCATTGGTTTCGCGCGCCGATTCGAGCGGAATCGTGTACGTGACGGTTTCGTCGCCGCGCGTGAAACGCCATTCGTTGACGGGCCCCGACGCGGTGCCGAGCACGATGCAGTCGAAGCGCGCCAGATCGAGCGGATCTTTCGGCTCGCCGCGCCGCGCGATGTATTCCGGCGACGCACACAACACCCGCGGATTCGGCGCGAGCCAGCGTGCGACCAGCGAGCTGTCCTGCGGCACACCGAAGCGGATTGCGAGGTCGATGTCTTCCTGCACCAGATTCTGTAGCGAATCGGACAGCGTCAGCGCAAACGTGACGTCCGGGTAGAGCCGATTGAATTCGTCGAGCCAGTGCATCAGCAGATTTCGTCCGAAATCCGATGTCGCGGAAATGCGTACCTTGCCGCGCACCGCGTTCTGTCCGGCCTGAAGCGCGGCTTCTCCGTCGTCGAGTGCGCGCAGCGCCTGCTGACAGCAGTTCAGGTAGAGGCGGCCTTCATCGGTGAGACGCAGTTGCCGCGTGGTGCGCTCGAACAGGCGCGCTTTCAGCCCGCCTTCGAGTTTCGCGAGGCGCGCGCTGGCCGCCGCGGGCGTGAGGCCGAGCTTGCGGCCCGCCGCCGACAGGCTGCCCAGTTGCGCCGCTTCGACGAATAGCCGGATGTCACCCAGGTTGTCGGTCATTATTCGACACCATTTGAAAATCCTTCAAATGGTACGCCAATTATCAAATCAGCGAGGTTCGCGGACAATCCGATCCTGAAAACGCAACATCCGCGTTTACCCGGAGCCCGCATCATGCATCTCGACCACGCGACGATCGTCACCCCTGATCTCGACGCCACCCGACGGTTTTTCGTCGATGTCGTCGGGCTGGAGGAGGGCGCACGGCCGCCGTTCGGCGTCGGCGGCTACTGGCTATATGCCGATGGTCGCCCGGTGATCCACCTCGTCGATTCGACGTTGCCGGGTCACTCGGGTCATGTGACGCCGCGCATCGACCACCTCGCGTTCCGTCTCGACGACGACACGCAGTGGCAGGCGCTGCTCGCGCGGCTGGAGAAGGCCGGCGTCGCCTATCAGACCGCTGATGTGCCGCTTTCGGGTGAAGTGCAACTGTTCGTCGCGCTGGCATCGTCCGTCGTCATCGAGTTCGTGACGGCGGCGCGCAATGTCCGGCGCGCGTCCTTCTGAATCGTCGTCTGGAGCTTTCCATGCCCATTCCCTTGCTTGCGCTCGCGATCAGCGCGTTCGCCATCGGCACGACCGAGTTCGTCATCATGGGCTTGCTGCCCGAGGTGGCGAAAGATCTTGCCGTCTCGCTTCCTTCCGCCGGCCTGCTTGTCAGCGGCTACGCGCTTGGCGTGGCCGTCGGCGCGCCGCTGCTTGCCGTCGTCACCAGCAAGATGCCGCGCAAACTCGCGCTGCAACTGTTGATGGGCGTGTTCATCGTCGGCAATGTGTTGTGCGCGATCGCCTCCGACTATTCGGTTCTGATGATCGCGCGCGTCGTGACGTCGTTCGCGCACGGCTCGTTCTTCGGCATCGGCGCGGTGGTGGCCGCGTCACTGGTGCCGCAGGAAAAGCGTGCAAGCGCGATCGCGCTGATGTTCACGGGCTTGACGCTGGCGAACGTGCTCGGTGTGCCGTTCGGTACGTTCGTCGGCCAGCAGTTCGGATGGCGCGTCGCGTTCTGGATCGTCGCCGCGTTCGGCGTGCTGTCGCTCGCGGGCGTCACGGCGCTCGTGCCGAACCGTCATGACACGGGCCCGGCAAGCCTCGGCCACGAAGTGCGCGTGCTGAAAGACCCGCAAGTGTGGATCGCGCTGACGATGACGGTGCTCGGCTTCGGCGGCGTGTTCGTCGTGTTCACCTACATCGCGCCGATTCTCGAGCAGGTGAGCGGCTTCACGCCGCACGGCGTCACGCTGATTCTGGTGCTGTTCGGTGTCGGGCTCACGGTCGGCAACACGATCGGCGGCAAGCTGGCGGACCGTTCGCTGATGCCCTCGCTGATGGGCATTCTGATCGCGCTCGCCGTGGTGATGGCCGTGTTCGCGCACACCAGCCATTCGCAGATCGCGGCCGGCGTCACAGTGTTCATCTGGGGTATTGCAGCGTTCGCGACCGTGCCGCCGTTGCAGATGCGCGTTGTCGAGAAGGCGAAGGCGGCGCCGAATCTTGCGTCGACGCTCAACATCGGCGCGTTCAACGTCGGCAATGCGGGCGGCGCGTGGCTCGGCGGGCTGGCGATCAGCCACGGCTACGGGCTCGACGCGTTGCCGTATGTGGCCGCTCTCGTCGCGCTGGCCGCGTTGGCACTGACATGGATTGCGGCGCGGATGGATGCGCCCGCCGCGGTCATCGCGCGGGATGTGCGCGAGCGGGTTTGAGTCTGGCGAGCGCGCTTGCGCTTCATGTGATGTATCCGATGCCCACGCGGCGATGCGTGGGCATCTGTCTTAGCGTCTCGTGCCGATGAACTCCGCGTGCCCGGGAACGCGCGCTACCACCGACGCTGCGTGCTGAACGCATCGCACGCCAGCGCATAAGGGTCCTCTGCGATCGTGATAACAGTGTGAAGATAACTTCGTTGGGCGCGCGAAAACCGGGTGCTAGGCTTGCCTCCATTAGTGCTTGCTCCGCACCGATGCGGGGCTTCTGGAGGTCATCATGCAGTCACCGCTTGCGCTCGTGCGCGACCGCGCGTCCGAAGGTCACGACGCAGCCCACGCCCACGACGATACGCGTTCCTCGGATTTCGACGCGCTCGAACACCGCGTCGGCGTGAACCTCGCGCGGTTGCGCGCGGAGCGTCAGTTGTCGCTCGATGCGTTGGCCCGTGCGTCGGGCGTGTCGCGCGCGATGCTCGCGCAGATCGAGTCGGCGCGTAGCGTGCCGTCGATCAAGGTGCTGTGCAAGGTCGCGGCGGCGTTGAAGGTGTCGGTCGCGGCGTTCCTGCGCCAGCATGCCGTGAACGGCTTCGAGCATTTGCCGGCGGATCGCTCGGCGCGCGTCGTCACGTCGAATGGGCGTTACTGGACGCGCGCGCTGCACCCCGATTCCGAGCCGTCGACCGCCGAGTTTCACGAGCTGCGTATAGCGCCGCTGCACACCGAGCCGGGCACGCGACGCGCGCCGGGGACGACGGTGAATCTCGTCGTCAGCGTGGGTACGCTCGAAGTCAGCGTGCATGATCGCCGCCAGTTGCTGGCGACGGGGGATTCGATCGTCTTCGACGCCGACCAGCCGCACAGCCTGCGCAATCCCGGCGACACGGAAGCGCGTGCGTTTCGCGTGACCGTGAATGCGGAGACGCCGCCGCGCTGGGATGTGCCGCATGATGCGCCGCTCGCGCACGCGCATTCCGAAGGCTGAAACATGAAGCACGCGCTGGCTGCACGCCACGCGCGGTTGTTGTATGCTTTGCGAGCCGGATCGATCCGGTAATCAGTACGTCTTCAGGGCGGGGCGAAATTCCCCACCGGCGGTATGCAGGCGGCGCTTTACGAAGCGCAAGTCTGCGAGCCCGCGAGCGCCTGCGTTGTAGTTTGAGTTGCAGGGTCAGCAGATCTGGTGAGAGGCCAGAGCCGACGGTTAGAGTCCGGATGGAAGAAGATGTGCAGATAGTCATCTGAGTCTCCTGTCGACCGGGTTGGCGCATGTGCGCTTTACTTCGGTCCCGTGCGGAATGGCCGCTGCCGTGCTGCTCGTTTCGAGCGGCGCGCGAATGCGCTGTCCATTTATTGCATGGCAGCCGCTTGCGGCTCGCGGGACGCGTTTGTCTGTTTGCAATGCCCTGAAACGTTTTTCGCCCACACTCTTGCGAGGAGCGTTTCACATGTCCGTAGTCTCTACACCTGCTGCATTCGTTTGGCCTGCGCCGTCTGTCGTTGCTGAGGACGCGGCAGCCGATCTTCCCCTGCTTGCCACCGAACCCATTCCGCCGCGCATCGCCGCCGCACTCGACGCGTTACGCGAGGGCCGTGCTGTCGTGCTTCAGGACGATCACGATCGCGAGAACGAGGCCGATCTGATCATGTCGGCTGAGCGTATGAGCGTCGAGATGATGGCGCTGTTTATCCGCGAGTGCAGCGGCATCGTGTGTCTGTGCCTGACCGACGACAAGGTGCGCGCGCTCGAATTGCCGCCGATGACCGCTCATAACGAAAGTCGCAACACGACGGCGTTCACGGTGTCGATCGAAGCGCGCGAAGGTGTGTCGACGGGTGTGTCTGCCGCTGACCGGCTCACGACGATTCGTGCCGCGATTGCTGATAACGCGAAGCCTGCGGATATTGTGCGTCCGGGGCATGTGTATCCGTTGCGGGCGATGCCGGGCGGAGTGTTGGCGCGGCGCGGGCATACGGAAGGGACTGTCGATCTCGTGACTTTGGCGGGGCTGAAGCCCGCTGGGGTTTTGTGTGAGTTGATGAATGCTGATGGCACGATGATGCGAGGGGCTGATGTTGAGCGTTTCGCCGCTCAGCACGATATGCCTATGCTTACTATCGCGGAATTGGTTGAGTTTCGGCGCGCGATGGCCTTCGCGCGGGAGGCTTGTTTCGAGGTTTGATGTTTTTTTTGTTTTGTTGTCTGCGACGCTGGGTGGTTTGCTTGTGTTTTGCGCTGGCATCCGGGTGGTGGTGTTTGCTGCGCAAGCGGTGTGATTTGCTTTGCGTTTTCGCTGGCATCCGCGCTATGCCTTCGTGCTTCAGGCGTCGCCCCTGTGCGGGGCGGCACCTACTTTTCTTTGCCGCCGCAAAGAAAAGTAGGCAAAAGAAAGCGGCTAACACCGCCAATTCTTGTTCTTGCCTGAGGGCCCCCAACGGGTCTTACGCTTCACACGGCAATCACGTGACCCATGCTTGTTGCCAACGCTCTAATTTGACGCCTCACCCGCTTCACGCACCCGCGTTCCAGCATGCTGTGCCAGATATTCTGCCGCCGCCCAGGTGGCAAACTGTGTGTAGGCCGTAGTACCTCGCACGCCTCACTTCGGACCGATAGAGCACGCGTCCCACCCCGTAAGAGCGCCAAGCTATACGCCGCGACAACCTACACACAGTTTGCCACCTGGGCGGCACATGACAGACCGACATTCGTTGCCGCTTGCCCTTGTGCGGGTGTCTGAAGCGGGTGAGGCGTCAATTCAAAGCGTTGGCAACGAACACGAACAAAGTGATTGCCGTGTGAAGCGTAAGACCCTTTGGGGGCCCTCAGGCAGGAAGAAATGTTGGCGGTGTTAGCCGCTTTCTTTTGCCTACTTTTCTTTGCGGCGGCAAAGAAAAGTAGGTGCCGCCCCGCACAGGGGCGACGCATGAAGCACGCTAACAACTCGCGGATGCCAGCGAAAAGGCAAACGCACAAGGGCGACGCTTGAACGGCAAACAACGTAACGCGGATGCCAGCGAAACCACAAGCAAACCACCCAGCGTCGCAGACAACAAAACAAAAACCCAAACCACCCGCACCGCGAAGCCGCAAAAACGAACACCGGCGACAAGCCTCAAACCAAAGCGTCGCAGACAAAAAAACCGCAGCTACGACTGCACGCCCCCAAACTCCCCCCGCATCCCCGCCTGAACAATTGAGGGCAACTCATCCATATGCTGCATGATCCGCGTGATCCCCATATTCCGGAGCACATCGGCATAGCCATCAGGAATATGACTAGCCCCAACAAACGCAATCGTCATCATCCCCGCCGCGCGCGCGGCATTCAG
This sequence comes from Paraburkholderia steynii, assembly GCF_900100565.1. Lineage (NCBI taxonomy): Bacteria > Pseudomonadati > Pseudomonadota > Betaproteobacteria > Burkholderiales > Burkholderiaceae > Paraburkholderia > Paraburkholderia steynii. Next base: position 19,532 of record NZ_FNDI01000048.1, read on the forward strand.
CCCAGCAACGCTATCCTCGACAACAATGCACCGCGACGGCTCGACGCCCAACTGCTCAGCAGCAAACAGATACACATCGGGATAAGGCTTCGGCCGCGCGACCTGCTCAGCGCTAAACACCCGCGCTCCAAAGATCTCTGCCAGGCCGGCGCGGCGCACTGAAGCGCTCACCCGCATCATCCGGCTATTCGACACGACAGCAGCAGGCAGCGACACGCGCAGCAGCGCATCCCGCACGCCACTAATCGCCGACAGCGACGACGCAAGCTCGCGTTCGACATTGGCCTCGACGGTCTGCAAAAAATCAGTGGGCAGCTCGATATCGAATGCCACTTGAACGCTCTCAAGGAACCGCGAAGTCTGCTGACCAAACGCGGTCTTGCAGATCTCGTGGAAATCGAGCGCGGGAAAAGTGGCGGCGAGCGTGTCGTGCATCACGCGGTCGGCGATGACTTCGCTGTCGACGAGCACGCCGTCGCAGTCGCAAATGAGATGATCGATCATGCGGAAAATGGAACGAAAGCGCAGCCCGCGAGAGCCAGGACGCAAGCACCACAGCGGGCCGAAAGCGACATGATACGTGCATTGCGGCCCGGCGCGCGCCGGACGGCTCGCGCGACACGCCGCGCACGGACGTGCATCAATTCAGGGCGCGTCGGCCCACGCCTTCGCCGCGCGAATCGCCCGCTGCCAGCCGTCGAGGCAGGCCTTCGCCTGATCGCCCGGCATCGACGGCGAGAAGCGATGTTCGAGCTTCCACTGGCTCTGCAATTCGTCGATGTCCTTCCAGTAGCCCGTCGCGAGTCCCGCGAGATACGCGGCCCCGAGCGCCGTCGTTTCGCTGACCTGCGGACGCACGGCATCCACGCCGAGAATGTCAGCCTGGAACTGCATCAGCAGATTGTTCGCGCATGCGCCGCCGTCCACACGCAGTTCGTCGATGTGAATGCCCGAGTCGGCTTCCATCGCTTTGAGCACGTCGACGGATTGATACGCGATCGAATCGAGCGCCGCGCGTGCAATGTGCGCGGACGTGGTGCCGCGTGTGACGCCGAACAGCGTGCCGCGAGCGCGCGCATTCCAGTGCGGCGCGCCGAGGCCGGCGAACGCGGGCACCAGGTACACACCGTCGCTATGCTCGACGCCGCGCGCGAGCGCCTCGATCTCCGACGCACTGCGGATGATGCCCAAGCCATCGCGCAGCCACTGCACGACAGCGCCTGCGATGAAGATGCTGCCTTCGAGCGCATAGTTGACCTGATCGCCGATCTGCCAGGCAATCGTCGTCACGAGATTGTTCTTCGACTCGATCGGTTTCGCGCCCGTGTTCATCACGAGAAAACAGCCGGTGCCGTAGGTGTTCTTCACCATGCCAGAGCGCGTACACATCTGGCCGAACAGTGCGGCGTGCTGGTCGCCCGCGATGCCCGCAAGCGGAATCTTCGACGCGAACACGGTCGTCTTGGTCGGCCCATACACCTCCGACGACGGACGCACTTCCGGCAGCATACTGCGCGGAATGTCGAGCGCGTCGAGGAGCTCGTCGTCCCATTGCAGCGTGTGGATGTTGAAGAGCATCGTGCGCGACGCGTTGGTCACGTCGGTGATGTGCAACTCATGCTTGGTGAAATTCCACACCAGCCAACTATCGACCGTGCCGAACGCGAGCTTTCCTTGCCGCGCTTTTTCGCGCGCACCATCGACGTTGTCCAGAATCCAGCGGATCTTCGTTGCGGAGAAGTACGAATCGATGGGCAATCCGGTCTTCGCGCGGAATGTCTGTTCGAGACCTTGCGCCTTCAGCTGATCGCAGAAGTCGGCCGTGCGCCGGTCCTGCCAGACGATCGCGTTGTAGATGGGATGGCCCGTTTCGCGATCCCAGACGATCGTCGTCTCGCGCTGATTGGTGATGCCGATCGCGGCAATCGACGTGCCGTTCAGGCCGGCATGCGTGACGGCTTCGGCTGCGACGCCCGCCTGCGTCGCCCAGATTTCCTGCGGATCGTGCTCGACCCAGCCCGGATGCGGATAGATCTGCTTAAATTCCTTCTGCGCGACCGAGACGACATTGCCCTTGCGATCGAACAGCATCGCGCGCGAACTCGTGGTGCCCTGGTCTAGCGCCAGGATGTACTGATCCTGCATCGTCTCTTCTCCATGCGTTTTTTGTCGGACCGGCGCGGCGGCGCGCTCAGGTCACGCGAAAGATAGTGCCTGCGCGGATTGTTGCATGCGCGGCGGCGCGGCGGAATCGCCGCGCGCTGCCACATGTCCGCGTGCGCGCGCCCGTCAGGCGTGCTGCTTGGTTGTCGCGCGGGTGAACCACGCGTCGATGTCGCGCGTGACGTTTTCGAGCGTGCCGGGCTCGACATGCAGGCCGAGCTTCGAGCGGCGCCACAGCACGTCGCGCGCCGTCGTCGCCCATTCGGTTTCGCGCAGATAGCGCAGTTCCGCTTCATACAGCCCGGGCGCGAACTGCTGCCCGAGATCGGCGAGCGAGCGCGCGGCGCCGATCACGCGTTCGGCACGCGTGCCATAAGCCCGCGCATAGCGGCGCGCGAGCGCGCCAGGAAGCCATGCGTGCTGTTGTGCGAACTGCGATGCGAAGCGCTCGAAGTCCGCATGCGTGATATCGCCGCCCGGCAGCGGCGCGCCCGCGGTCCAGGTTGGCTTGTCGTGCTGCAACTCGCGCGCGAGATCGTCGACGGCTTCTTCCGCGAGCTTGCGAAACGTCGTGATCTTGCCGCCGAACACCGACAGTAGCGGTGCCTCGCCCGCCGGCGCATCGATTTCGAGCCGGTAGTCGCGCGTGACGGCGGAAGGGTTGTCCGCGTTCTCGTCCTCCAGCAGGGGACGCACGCCGGAGTACGTCCAGTACACGTCGCGCGGCGCGATGTGCTGCTTGAAGTAACGGTTGATCGAGTCGCACAGATACTGCGTTTCGGACGGCTCGATCGCGACCTTCGACGGATCGCCATTGTATTCGAGGTCCGTCGTGCCGATCAGCGTGAAATCGCGCTCGTAAGGGATCGCGAAAATGATGCGCTTGTCCGGGTTCTGGAAGATGTACGCGTGATCGTGCTCGAACAGGCGGCGTGTGACGATATGGCTGCCCTTCACGAGCCGCACGCTGTAGTTCGCTTCGCGTGCAAGCGGCCCGCGCAGCAGGTCGCCGACCCACGGGCCGGCGGCGTTCGCGATCGAACGCGCGCGCACTGTCGAAGTGGAGCCGTCCGCGCGCAGCAGTTGCGCATGCCATTCGCCATTCACGCGCGTCGCGCCGGTGAGCTTCGTGCGCGTCAGAATGGTCGCGCCACGCTCCTGTGCGTCGAGCGCATTCAGCACGACGAGGCGCGCGTCGTCGACCCAGCCGTCCGAATAGACGAAGCCGCGTTTGATCGAATCGATCAGCGGCTTGCCCGCCGGATGCTTGCGCATGTCGATGCCGCGCGAACCGGGCAGCAATTCGCGGCGCGCGAGATGGTCATATAGAAAGAGACCGGCGCGGATCAGCCACGCGGGCCGCAGATCGGGCATATGCGGCATCACGAAACGCAGCGGCCACATGATGTGCGGCGCGGCGCGCAGCAGTGTCTCGCGTTCCTGCAGCGCCTTGCGCACGAGCCCAAACTCGCGGTATTCCAGATAGCGCAGGCCGCCGTGAATCAGCTTGGTGCTGGCCGACGATGTATGCGCAGCCAGATCGTCCTGTTCGCACAGCAGCACGGACAGGCCGCGGCCCGCAGCGTCGCGCGCGATACCCGCGCCGTTGATCCCGCCGCCGACGACGAGCAGGTCATAAATGGAGTCTTGCGTCACCCGGAATGCCCCTGACGGAGGAAAAAGTAGGGTTAATGTAAAGTCGTAATGTTCGTTTTCGAAACTTTAATGAACATATTCGAAAAAGTAAAGTTCGACTTGCCTTGGATTGGTGCGCGATTCCGCGCGCCGGTGGCACGTTTGCCGCGCGCAGACGATACTTCCGGCAATGAGCCGGATTGCGGCGATACGAGGTGAATTTCATGCGTGGACTCTGGAAAACGGGCGCGGCAGCGCTGTCGATCGCGGCGGTGCTGGCGGGATGTGTCAGCACGCCGAGCCTGAACGGAACGCTGGGCGCGCCGTCGTTCGCGGATCTGCAGGCGATGTGCGGAAGCCAGCCGGCCGACTACGGCAGCGACGCGCAATCCGTCTACGTGACGCTGTTCGACGCCTATGTGGCGAGCAAGCGCGGCGGGTTGTCGAAGGCGGATTACTGCGCGTTCCAGACGGCGCTGGCGCAGCGCTACGCGGCGCAGGGCGCGAGCACGGACCCGCAGGCGCGTCGTCAGTGGGTGGAGTTCTTCAACACTCAGCGCGTAAAGGCGCTGAGCTGGCGCGCAGCCGTCGATCCGACGCTGCGTAGCGGCTAAGGCCGCGACTGGCGCGCGCGGGCGCGCCGTTCAACGATGACGGGGCAAGCCTGAAAACATAAAGACGGCCAGGCGGGCAAGCCGCGTGACCGTCCAGGCGTCCGTATGCTTGCGTGTCCGTTGCGAACACGCCTACGGCCGCAGTGATTTGACTGGCAAGCGCGTTAGATTCGCTCGATTGCCGTCAGGAAAAGCGCTTGATCGCGCGAAGAGCCGTATCTCCCGATTCCGTGATGCGCCATTGTTGCAAGCCCGACGCGAGTCTTTCGAGCTCCACGAGCTGCCGTTCGAGCAGTGCGTCGAGTTCTTCGCGTTCCATATCGACCTGGTTAGGGGCGTCCTTGACGAGCAACAACGTGGCGAATTCATGCGGACTCAGCATCGTTTCTCTCCATGTCAAGCGTAGTCGGGTGGCCATTGCGCCCGCCGACGGCCCTGCCGGCAGACGGAGGATCCAGCGGGCTGCGAATCCCGCGGATCAGGCCTGAAGTTGTGCTTGCTTCACCCCATGTCCAATGCATTCCGCTCAGTCCAGGGACGTTTAAGGACGTTGGGGAACTGGAGTGTAGTCAATGGCGGCCGGAAGTCCAAATGGGCCCCTGTAAATTTTCCCGTTGACAGCGCCGCGCGTGAGAGGCGGTCTACTGGGCGCGGCAAATCCTTGATTTCACTGGAGGTTTTGCGTGCGGTGCAGCATGGCGGAAACGGGCTTGCGACGCCGCCGGCCTGCGTCAGCCCTCGCGTCGCGACCCGTGCCCAAGGTCACTCGGCAATATAGACCTGCGTGCCCGCGTTCGTCAGCGTTTCCGTCATGTCGGGCGGCGGCGGCGCGTCGGTGAAGAGAGAGTCGATCTGGTTCAGATGCCCCTGGCGCACGAGCGCCGGGCGGCCGAATTTCGAATGGTCGGCGGCGAGGAAGACCGTGCGCGAATGTTCGATGATCGCCTCTGCGACGCGCACCTCGCGCGTGTCGAAGTCGCGCAGCGTGCCGTCCGTTTCGATGCTCGACGTGCCGATGATCGCGAAGTCGACCTTGAACTGGCGGATGAAGTCGATAGTCAGTTCGCCGACGATACCCTTGTCCCACGGACGCACGATCCCGCCCGTCACCAGCACCTCGCAATCCGGGTAGCCGCTCATCATGCTCGCGACGTTCAGGTTATTCGTGATCACGCGCAGCCCGCGATGCCGGTTCAGCGCGCGTGCGACTTCTTCCGTCGTCGTGCCGAGATTGATGAAGAGAGACGCCTGATCGGGAATGTGCGTGGCGACCAGCGCCGCGATGCGCCGCTTCTCGTCATGGAACATCCGCTGCCGCGCGCTGTACGAGACGTTCTCGGAACTGGTCGGCAGACTTGCACCGCCGTGATAGCGGCGCAGCAGATTCATGTCGGCGAGCCAGTTGACGTCGCGGCGAATCGTCTGCGGCGTCACGTCGAAATGCGCGGCCAGATCGTCGACCGTGACGAAGCCGTCGCGTTGCACCCACTCCAGCAGTTCCTGTTGACGTGCGTTAAGCGTGAGGCGGGGGTCTCGTGTCATGATGTTTTTGTGAGCGCCGCACCTGAAGCGGGCGAAGGTTGGCTTGGCCGTATTGTAAGACCTTCGTTGTGTTCGTCGTCGTTGGTTTGTGTTCGGATTTTTTCGATCGCGCGGAGCGCTGGTCGAAAGGAAGCGTAAGGCACCTGTGCAATGCAGCTTTGTCGTGCGACTTCGCGCTTGCCAGGGTGTTCGAATCATCCGATATGTAGTCTTTTGTGCATTCGCACGATCAATCAAGGTTCGGGTGGAACTGCGTCGATCCGGCATGGTCTCTGCTGTGTTGTCTGCGAATTTGCAGAGCAGCGACTAAGATGAAGATAAAAATTCAATGTTGCAAGGCACTGTAGGCGTCGAGGGCGGCGGTCGAACCGGGATAGGCGCGGTTCAGCCCGCGCACGAGGCGCTACGGTTTTCGGAGCGAACTTTTATGCACAACGAGGCTGGTCACGTGATGCCCTGGCGCATCGAAGACATCGATCTCAATCGCATCGACCGTCAACGCGCGGTCGCCAATGAAGACCTCTTGTTACTGCTTTGCGCAGCCTCGTTTATCGAAAGCGGTACTGATCTTTACACGAGCAATCTGAGCAGGTTCTTCAATGGCGACCCCGAGGTGTCGGCGTGGCTCAACAACGAGTGGGAGCCCGAAGAGATGCAGCACGGCCGCGCGCTGAAGGCGTATATCGCGCATGTGTGGCCCGAGTTCGATTGGGACACGGCGTTCCACAACTTCTTCGAAGAGTATTCGAAGACCTGCGACATGGAAGACTTCGAGAAGACCCGCGCGCTGGAGATGGTCGCGCGCTGCGTCGTCGAGACGGGCACGGCTACGCTGTATCGGGCGATCGGCGTGTGTTCGGACGAACCCGTGCTGAAGGAAATCACCGACAACATCCGCACCGACGAAGTCCGTCACTACAAGCACTTTTTCAAGTACTTCAAGAAGTACAACAAGATCGAGGGCAATGGCCGGCTCGCCGTGCTTGGCGCGTTGATGCGGCGCGTGATGGAGATCAAGAACGAAGACTCGGAGATCGCACTGCGTCACGTGTTCGCGATTCGCTATCCCGAGCGCGTCAACGATCCCGTGTATAACCGCGACAAGGCTGCGCGTGTGAACAAGCTGGTGCGGCACAACCTGTCGGCCGATATGTGTGTGAAGATGCTGCTCAAGCCGCTCGATTTGCCGGCGAAGATTCAGCCAGGCGTCCATTACCCGCTCGCGAAGATCACGCAGCACGTCTTTTTCCGCTGAGCGTCGCGACACGCAGCCGGGCCGAAGGCCTGGACTGTCGACGCATGAATGGCCCGCCCTTCAAGCGGGCCATTTGCATTTGCGCTGAATGCCGCGCGCGAGCGTGCCTACGATGGAGGAATCACCCATGACAGCATCCGCGGAGCAAAACCGCGCACTCGATCAACAGATTTTCGACGAATGGCCGGTCGAATTGCGCGCGCTATTCGACGGCTCGGCACTCGCATCGAAGGTCGGCTTTACGGCATCGCTGTTGACCGTCGACGAAAGCGGCGCGCATTTGCGTACGTCGCTGCTCGGCATCGGCGAACTGTACGCGCCGGACTCGCGCACGCTATGCGTCGCGCTGTGGCCGCAGTCGCGCGCCGCGCAGGCGATTGCGCGCAGCGGCCGTGCCGCGCTGACGTTCGTGTTCGATGAGGCGTTCTATCAGATTCAGCTCGCGCTCGCGCCATTGAGCGCGGATGCTGCGGGCCTTGCGTGCTTCGCTGGGTCGATTGAATCGGGCGAAGCGCATCGCGTGCGCTATGCGCGCCTGACGGCGGGCATCACGTTCGACCTGGAAGAGGGGAGAGATGCAGTGCTCGAGCGCTGGGCGCAGCAGATCGAGTACCTGAAGAAAGCCGCTGGCGGCGCGGCGGCTGGCAGATAGCAGACGGACAAGTGTGAGACGCCCGCATTGAAAATGCCGGGCGTCTCCGTGTTGCGTCAGTTGCCGCGCTGACCGCCGCGCGGCGCGCCAGAGCGCGGCTTGCCGCCGCCGCCGAGCAATGCACCCGGATTGGCGCCGTGCGGCTTGCGCGGTGCGTGCGGAGCACGCGCGTTGCCGTCATGCGCGACGGCACGTGGCTTGTTGTCCTGATGACGCGAGCCATCGGTGCGCGCCTGCGCGGGCTTGGCCGCTTGCGGTTTGGGTTGCTGCTTGGGCTTGTCGCCCGAAGCCCGTTGGCCGCCGCGCGATGCGCCATTGTTCCCGTTGGCCGAGCCTTCGCGCTTTTGCTGCCCCTGAGCTTGCCGCTGGCCTTGACCTTGGCCCTGGCGCGGCTGACGGCCGCCACCACCACCTTGGCCGCGGCGCAGGATCGGCTCGGGCCGCGCATTCGGATCCGGCTCGAAGCCCGCGATCACTTCTTGCGGCACGGCACGCTTGATGAGCTTCTCGATGTCCTTCAGCAGTTGAAGCTCATCGACGCACACCAGCGACACCGCCTCGCCCGTCGCGCCCGCGCGGCCCGTGCGGCCGATACGGTGTACGTAGTCTTCCGGCACGTTCGGCAGATCGAAGTTGACGACGTGCGGCAACTGGTCGATATCGATGCCGCGCGCCGCGATGTCGGTGGCGACGAGCACCTGCAGCGTGTTGTTCTTGAATTCGGCCAGCGCGCGCGTGCGGGCCGACTGGCTCTTGTTGCCGTGGATCGCGAGCGCGCTGATGCCGTCCTTCGTCAGCTGTTCGGCGAGACGGTTCGCGCCATGCTTCGTGCGCGTGAACACGAGCACCTGAAACCAGTTGTGATGTTTGATCAGATGCGTGAGCATCTCGCGCTTGCGGTCACGGTCGACCGGGTGAATCTTCTGCGCGACCGATTCGGCTGTTGTATTGCGGCGTGCGACTTCGATCAGCGCAGGCGAATCGAGCAGGTTGTCGGCGAGCGCCTTGATCTCGTCGGAGAACGTTGCCGAGAACAGCAGGTTCTGGCGCTTCGGCGGCAGCTTGGCGAGCACACGCTTGATGTCGTGAATGAAGCCCATGTCGAGCATGCGGTCGGCTTCGTCGAGCACGAGAATCTCGAGATGCGACAGATCGATGGTCTTCTGCTGCATGTGGTCGAGCAGACGCCCCGGCGTCGCGACGACGATATCCACGCCGCGCCGCAACGCGTCGATTTGCGGGTTGATGCCGACGCCGCCGAACATCACGGTCGACTTCAGCTTCAGATACTTGCCGTACGCGCGCACGCTTTCCTCGACCTGCGCGGCCAGTTCACGCGTCGGCGTGAGGATCAGGGCGCGCACGACGCGCTTGCCGCCCGGCGCGGGCGGCATGGTGAGAAGACGTTGCAGGATAGGCAGCGTGAAGCCAGCTGTTTTGCCCGTGCCCGTCTGGGCGCCGGCCAACAGATCACCGCCGTTGAGCACGGCGGGAATGGCTTGCTGCTGGATCGGAGTCGGCGATGTATAGCCGAGTTCGTTGACTGCGCGGACCAGCTGTTCGGACAAGCCGAGGGAATCAAAAGACATAAAAACTCTTTGCAATGCAATTGTGCAAACGGTGTCGAACGCGGCCAGAAGGCGCGTTCGCGGGCGACTCGCATGATCGCTCGCCCGACAGTCACCGTTCACGGAGAAATCGGCGGCACGCTAGATGCGTGCCGAATTGCTCGACGAGCTATGCAGACACGTCGACTGGCATTAAGTTGCATCCGCCGTCATGCGTCTCATGCGACATAACGCGCGACGCTGACGAACTGACACAGACTGCCGGCGAGTACGAACAGGTGCCAGATGCCATGTCCGTGCCGGATGCGCTCGTCGTTGATGAAGAAGTAGATGCCTGCGCTATAGATGATTCCGCCAGCCAGCAACCAGGCCGTACCCGCGGCCGGCAATGCAGTGACCAGTGGACGGACGGCAACGAGCGCGAGCCATCCCATCAGCACATACAGCACCATCGATACGCTGCGGGTGCGTCGCCCGAGCGTCAATTCCTGCACGATTCCGAGCGCCGCCAGACCCCAGCTTACTCCGAATAGCGACCATCCCCATGGTCCACGCAATGTGACCAGCGTGAATGGCGTGTAGCTGCCCGCGATCAGCAGATAAATCGCAGAGTGATCGCACTTCTGCAAGATCGCCTTCAGACGCGGACGACGCACGCTGTGATACATCGTCGAGATGCCGTACAGCACGCAGAGCATTGCGCCATAGACGCTGAAGCTCACGACCTTGTACGCATCGCCGTCGAGTGCGCCCATCGTCACGAGCGTCGCCAGCCCCGCCACCGACAGCACGGCGCCGACGAGGTGGGTGATGCTGTTCAGACGCTCCCCGATTTGCACGGCACTTCCTCCTGCATGATGCCCATCTCATCCGACAATCAACACGGGACCAACGTTATACGCCCGATATGCGGATGTCTGCGACGTCGATCAACTTCGAAACCTCGCTCCTGAAAAAAGCGAAGGGCGCGGCCGCGATTATCGCAGGCCGCGCCCTGAACCCGCAGACGACGCTTAGTCGAGCGGCGCCGAACGCAGATCGGACACTTGTTGCGGCGACACAGCCGTGCCGTGGTTACCCCACGACTGGCGGATGTACGTCACAACGGCTGCCACTTCCTGATTCGACAGCGCTTGCGCAAACGGCGGCATGCCATACGGCTTCGGATTGCCACCCGTGCTTGGCGGATAACCGCCGTTCAGCACCATACGGATCGGGTTCACGGCAGACGGCATCTGGATCGACGGATTGTTCGCGAGCGGCGGGAACGACGGCGGCATACCGAGACCGTTCTCCGCGTGGCACTTCGCGCAGTTGTCAGCGTAGATCTTCTGGCCTTGCTTCAACAGTTCGCTGCCGAACTGTTGCGACGTCTCCAGTTGCAGATGCTCGGGCGCTTCGTCCTTCTGCGGAATGGTCTTCAGGTACGTCGACATGGCGTGGATGTCTTCGTCCGACATGTACTGCAAGCTGTTGTGAACCACTTCAGCCATCGGACCGAACACCGCGCCGCGTTGCGACACGCCCGTCTTCAGCAGATCGGAAATGTCCTTGATGTCCCAGTCGCCGAGGCCGGCTTCCTTGTTCGACGTCAGCGAAGGCGCATACCAGTTCTGCAGCGGGATCAGACCGCCCGCGAACGCAGCCGAGTTCACCGGGCCGCCCATCGCGTTGATCGACGTGTGGCACATGCCGCAGTGGCCGAGGCCTTCGATCAGATACGCACCGCGGTTCCATTCCACCGATTTGGTCGGGTCCGCCTTGTACTCGCCTTCGCGGAAGAACAGCGTGCGCCAGCCGATCAGCAGGTTCCGGTTGTTGAACGGGAACTTCAGTTCGTGCGGACGGCTCGGCACCGCGACGGGCGGGACCGAACGCAGGTACGCATAGATCGCGTCCGCGTCGGCGCGCGAGACCTTCGTGTAGCTCGTGAACGGGAAGGCCGGATAGAGCAGGCTGCCGTCCTTCGAACGGCCCGTGTGCATCGCGCGATAGAAGTCGTCCTGCGACCACTTGCCGATGCCGTACTGGTCGTCAGGCGTGATGTTCGGCGTGAACAGCGTGCCGAACGGCGTGGCCATCGGCAGGCCGCCGGCGAATTCCTTGCCGCCGCGCACCGTGTGGCAGGCGATACAGTCGCCAGCGCGGGCGAGGTACTCGCCCTTCTTGATCATTGCAGCCTGGTCTGCCGGCGTGGCTGCGACGGCGGTGCCGTTATGCAGATAGTCGCTGCCCGACCACAGTACGGGAACCAGCGCGGCAGCCGCTACCACGACGACGGCCGAAAGCGCGAACAAAGACTTGCGTTTCATTGTTTGTCTCTCCCGGTGCCTTATTGCGGTTCGCTGCCGCAGGCAAGCGGAGTCTTCAACGATTTGGCGGGTGCCGGCACGGGGTTCTGCGGCGCCTGCTGCGTGGACAGCCACGCGGCGACTGCGTTCACGTCGGCGTCCGTCAGGCGCGTGGCGATCGTGTGCATGCAGTCAGGCTCGATTGCGTGACGCGAACCCGAACGCCATGCGCCCAGCTGTGCGCTGATGTAGTCCATGTGCAGGCCGACCAGACCCGGGATAGCCGGTTCCATGCCCGTCAGCAACTTGCCGTGGCAGGCCGCGCAAGCGGGAATCTGCCTCGACGCGTCGCCGTTCAGCACGATTTCCTTGCCGCGCGCGAGCACGGAATCGGCGACCGTCGGTTTCGACGGCGTCGGATACGGCGGACGCTGCTGCGAGAAGTACGTTGCAATGTCGTGAAGGTAGTCGTCGGAGAGATACGTGACGAGGTAGTTCATCGGCGGGTACTTGCGCCGGCCTTCACGGAAGTTCTTCAACTGGTTGTACAGGTACTCGGCCGGCTTGCCGGCGAGACGCGGAAAATAGTCGTTATCCGTGCCCTGACCTTTCGAACCGTGACACGCCGTGCAGCCTTGCACGCGCGCTTCCATCGTGTCCGGAGCTTTAGGCTGGGTTTGCGCTTGTACAGCGCCAGATATGCCTGCACACCCGATCAGCAACAGGGCGAGCAGCGGTCGAAAAATGCGTCTTGAAGACACGCGTAACTCCATCATTATCGGGGGCCTGGCCGAACTTCGAACGGATCGGTGTGTGCAGCGCGATGAATGCGGCGGACGGTGCGCAGCGACCTCGCATTCTATCATCGATGGGTAATGATGACTATTTGCCACATGCGACGAACTTCATACCTGACGCGCCCGAGCGACACGCCCGATGCGACAAGTTGACGCGATTCGCCGCCATCTTTCGCCTACCTGGCGCGCCTCCGCTTGAGTGCCGGCCTGGCGGTAGCGCTTCCAATTAATTTAAGATTGCGCATTTTGCATCGACGGCTGTTGTCGCTTTGTTGCCTCTCGATGTTCCAGTTTTGAGCGAATTCGTGTAGGCGCTTTGCTTCGGGCAAGGCCCAGTCGTCGTTGAACTGACAGGGCCGCAAAACATCGAAGCGTACTATCCGGACCGTCCTCACGTTTTCCATCTACAGCCAGCCTATGACTTTCTCCTTGCTTTCCCGCTTGCCGCTTCGCTGGCTCGCGGCGTGCGGCGTGTCGCTCGCCGTCGCGTCGAACGCCTTTGCCCACGCGACGCCCACGTCGCGCGATCCCGCGCCTGACGCTGAAGTCGCCGCGCCCTCGGCTGTGACGATCCACTTCAGCGAGCCGCTCGAACCGGCGTTCAGCAAGCTCGCGCTCGTCGATGCCGACGACAAACCGGCTGCACCGGCAGCCTCGCAGGTCGATCCGCAGGACACGAAGACCATGCATCTCGCGCTGCAGCCGCTCGCGCCGGGGCGCTACACGGTGCAATGGACGGCTGTCGCCGAAGACGGACATCGGACGAAGGGCAGTTACGCCTTCAGCGTCAAATGAGAGTCGACGGATTGTGGATCGGGCAGGTCGCGATGGCCGCGCTCATGAACGTCGCGTTTGCGTTTGCCGTCGGTTCGGCCTTGCTCAGCGCGTGGCTCGTCAACGATGCGCAGGCGAAGATCGCGCCCGCGCGCCCGGCATGGTTGCGGGCGCAGCGGTCGATGCAGGCTTCCGCGATCGTGCTGGTGCTGGCCGATCTCGGCTGGCTGCTCTATCAGGCGGCCGAGATGGCGGGCGTGCGCTTGCCGGAAGCGTTCGGCGTCGTGCCGACGATGCTGTCGCAAACGCACGTCGGCTTCGGCTGGAGTGTCGCGTTTGCTGGCGCGCTCGTGCTGCTGCTCGTGTCGTTTGCACGGCAGACCAACGTGTTGCGCAATGCGCTGCTGTGGCTCGCCGTGATCGCGATTGCGGGCGGCAAGGCGACCTTGGGTCACGCGGCGGATGCGGGCGTGGCGTCGGCGGCCATCGGCATGCACACGCTGCACGTGCTTACGACGTCGGTATGGGGCGGCCTTGTGCTCGCGGCCGGGTTCTCGGTGCTGCCGGCGCTCGGAACGTCGATCGCGCGCGGCGTGCTGATCCGTACGGCGACGCAGTTGTCGAATGTGTCGCTCGTTGCTGTCGTGTTCGTGCTGCTCTCAGGCGTGTTCAACGCGGCGCGCGGCTCGGGCAATTCGTTTCTCGCGATCGAAACGAGTACCTGGGGGCACGTGCTGATGCTCAAGCTCGCGCTGGTTGCGCTGGCGCTGGTGCTAGGCGGATTGAACCGCTTTTCGGCGTTGCCGCGCTTGCGTCGCACGGCGTCTACGATGGACGCGCATACGTTCGCCAACCTGCTGTACCTCGAGGCGCTCGCGATGCTCGGCATCTTCGCGGCCGCCGCTGTCCTGTCGCATAGCGTGCCGGGTTTCGCGGCGCTCGGCTGAGCGCGACGAAGCGGGTCGGGTCAGTCGCCGCCTGCAAGCGATCATTCGTAACCGAGCTTGTGGCCGACGACGGGCGCGAAGAACAGACCGATCGCGCTGCCCGCGACCTTGCCTTCGAGTTCTGCTGCCGCCACGTGTGAACTCGTCATGTGCGTGAGCAGATCCAGCAGCTGCGGCAGGCAATAGATAAATGCTGCAGCGATGAAACACTGCTCGACCGTCGAGATGCGCCAGCCACGCTGAAACGCGAGCACCGCGCCGATCAGGCGCAGTACGCCGAATACGACCAGCGCGCCAATGGCGGCCTGTTCACGGATCAGATAGTCGGGAAGGAATTCGCCCATGACAGCCCCCGTTCGAATGGTTGTTTGCATACCATTCAGCAAGGACTGGGCCAAGCGTTGCGAAGCACCAGTGTATCGGGCTGAAACGCTTGTCCGGTAAGGGTTTTCGCGTTGAGCGCCAACGCCGCATGAGGCGCAAAAAGGCGTCGCGCGTCAACTGTGTAACGTTACTGATACGCCGCGCGCGCGGCATGCGGCCGTAACGTCTTCGAAGAGACTACGGGTTGTCAGATGACAAACGCCGCCCGAAGGCGGCGTTTGTGTTTCATTCGCGATGTCGCGTCTGCTTACTTACCACTCGGCGACGCTGCCGTCCTCGTGACGCCATACCGGGTTGCGCCAGCGATGGCCGACCTTCGCCATTTCGCGCACCTTCTCCTCGTTCACTTCGATGCCGAGACCCGGCCCTTGCGGGATCGACACGAAGCCGTCTTCGTACTTGAAGACTTCCGGGTTCTTGATGTAGTCGAGCAGATCGTTGCCCTGGTTGTAGTGAATGCCAAGGCTCTGTTCCTGGATGAACGCGTTGTAGCTGACGGCGTCGATCTGCAGGCAGGTGGCGAGCGCGATCGGACCGAGCGGGCAGTGCAGCGCCAGCGCGACGTCGTAGGCTTCCGCCATCGACGCGATCTTGCGGCACTCGGTGATGCCGCCCGCGTGCGACGCGTCCGGCTGGATGATGTCGACGTAACCGCCAGTAAGAATGTGCTTGAAGTCCCAGCGCGAGTACAGACGCTCGCCGAGCGCGATCGGCGTGCTCGTCTGGTTGACGATGTCGCGCAGCGCCTCGACGTTCTCCGAGAGCACGGGCTCTTCGATGAACATCAGCTTGAACGGATCGAGTTCCTTCGCGAGCACCTTCGCCATCGGCTTGTGGACGCGGCCGTGGAAATCCACGCCGATGCCGACATTCGGGCCGACCGCTTCGCGCACAGCCGCGACGTTGTTGATGACGCCTTGGACCTTGTCGAAGGTGTCGATGATCTGCAACTCTTCGGAGCCGTTCATCTTCACGGCCTTGAAGCCACGCTCGACGACGGCGCGCGCATTGTTCGCGACGTCGCTCGGGCGGTCGCCGCCGATCCACGAATACACCTTGATGCGATCGCGCACCTGGCCGCCGAGCAGCGTATGCACGGGCACGCCGTGGAATTTGCCCTTGATGTCCCACAGCGCCTGATCGACGCCCGCAATCGCGCTCATCGAAATCGGGCCGCCGCGATAGAAGCCCGCGCGGTACATGACTTGCCAGTGATCTTCAATATTGCGCGGGTCTTTGCCGAGCAGATAGTCCGAGAGTTCGTCGACGGCGGCTGCGACCGTGTGCGCGCGGCCTTCGACAACCGGCTCGCCCCAGCCGACGATGCCCTCGTCGGTTTCGATCTTCACGAAGCACCAGCGCGGCGGAACGATGAATGTCTCGATTTTGGTGATCTTCATGGCGGGAGCGTCTCCTTTGCTTGCAAAGCCGATTGCAGTTGATGGCCGCGGCGTGCCCGTTCGTCCCGTTAATTGGACGCTGGCGGCGCGGCAGTTGAGGAGCCACATCCTACAACAAAATCGCCTTTAAATACTATTAATAGTATTATTCAACGAAAGGTTTTGTCCGTCGGTGATGGGTTTCGCGGATGCGATCGAAGATAATCGCGGGCGGTCCGCGTTTGCAGGACGCGCGGTGCGAAGCACAAGACCAACCCACAATCAGCATCAGGAGAACCGACATTCAGCGAGATCTGCATGGCCGCGTGGCGTATCTGCTCGGCACAGCCATTCTGCGCGGCGACTACGCGCCTGAATCCATCCTGCCGCGCGAAGCGGAGTTGATGGAGGCGTTCGGCGTCAGCCGCACGGTGCTGCGCGAAGCGTTGCGCACGTTGACGTCGAAAGGGCTGATCGAATCGCGGCCGCGCGTGGGAACGCGTGTGCGTCCAAAGCCCGCGTGGAATCTGCTGGATGTGGATGTGCTCGACTGGTATTCCCGCGTGGCGCCCGCGATGGACTTCGCGCTCAAGCTGCAGGAAATGCGCGAGATGATCGAGCCGTATGCGGCCGCGCTCGCCGCCGCCTCACACAGCGACGCGACCTTCGGCGCGCTCGACGCCGCGCATTCGGCGATGGTCGCGGCGCGCAATGTCGATGAATGGGTGCGTGCCGATCTGCAATTCCATCTGAGCGTGCTTGCCGCGTGCAGCAACGAGCTGCTGATACCGCTCGGCACCTTGATCGAACGCACGCTGGAAGCGCAATTGCGGCTAAACGCGAAGCGCGCCGATGTGTTCAACGCGTCGCTGGCCGAGCATACGGCCGTGTTCGAAGCGATCCGCGATCGCGATGCGCCGCGCGCGCGTCACGCGATGGCTTCGTTGCTGGGCGTGACGCGCGGGCGGATCGAAGGCTGATCTTCGCGAGAAGGACCGCGTGCGGCTCAGTCCATCGCCGCGTGCGCGACGGATTCATCCGGGATTTTGCGCGACGGACGTATCAGCAGCACGAGCGGGATCACGGCGAGCGTCGCGACGAACATCAGCTTGAAGTCGTTCAGATACGCGATCATCGCGGCCTGCTGCGTGATCGACACATCGAGCACGGCCATATCCATGCGCGAACCCGTCGCGAGGATCGGCGCAACCACGGGATTGAACGCCGTCACGTTCGCCGCGAGATCCGAGTGCGAGACCTGCGTGTTGCGCGTGAGCAGCGTCTGCACAATCGAAATGCCGATACTGCTGCCGATATTGCGCATCAGGCTATACGTGGCGGTGCCGTCGGCACGCAACGCGGGCGTCAGCGTCGAGAACGTCAGCGCGCTCAACGGCACGAACACGAGACCGAGGCCGAATCCCTGAATCACGCCCGGCCACACGATATCCGACTCTGACAGTACGATCGTGTATTGCATCATCTGCCACAGCGCGAACGCCGATACGACGAAGCCCGCGAGCAGCATCAGTCGCGCGTCGATATGTTTGAGCAGGCGTCCCGCGAACAGCATCGCGATCATCGTGCCCGCGCCGCTGGGCGCTGTCACGAGACCCGTCGTCGCGACGGGATAGTTCATCAGGTTCTGCAGCATCGGCGGGAGCAGAGCGCGCGTCGCGTACATCACTGCGCCGATGATGAAGATGAAGAACGTGCCCGTCGCGAAGTTGCGGTCTTTCAGCAACTCGTACTTGAAGAACGACGACTTGCCGACGGTCGCCGTATGCGCGATGAAGAACGCGAAACTGATCGCCGCGATCAGTGCTTCGATCACGATCTCATGCGAGCCGAACCAGTCGAGCTGTTCGCCGCGGTCGAGCATCGCCTGCAACGCGCCGATCGCGAGGCCGAGCGTCGCGAAGCCGAACGCGTCGAATTTGGCGTCATGTTTCGGTTCGCGCGACGGAAGGAACGTCAATATGCCGAATAGCGCGAAGGCGCCGACCGGCACGTTGATGAAGAACACCCAGCGCCAGTTGTAGCTGTCGGTGAGCCAGCCGCCGAGCGTCGGGCCGAGAATCGGGCCGACCATCACGCCCATGCCCCACACGGCCATCGCCTGGCCCTGCTTGTCGCGCGGATTGATGTCGAGCAGGATCGACTGCGACAGCGGCACGAGCGACGCGCCGAAGATGCCCTGCAACAGCCGTGACGCGACGATCTGCGTCAGCGTTTCGGACAGCCCGCACAACGCCGATGCGATCGTGAAGCCGCCCACGGCGAACATCAGCAGACGCTTGACGCTGAGCCGGTCGGACAGCCAGCCGGTCAGCGGCGTCGCGATCGCGGCGGCCACGATGTACGACGTGAGCACCCAAGTGATCTCATCCTGCGATGCCGACAGCGTGCCCTGCATATGCGGGAGCGCGACGTTGGCGATGGTGCTGTCGAGTGTCTGCATCAGCGTCGCGAGCATGATCGCGATCGTGATCATCGGACGGTTCAGCTCGACGGCGGGTTTTGTTGCCGGCGAATCGGAGGCCATGAGGCGGAGTTTTCAAAATAGTAAGCATGCTTATTGTATAGGTCGAAGATTCTTATGCATACGCTGAGTTTCCCGAAGTCGTTGTACGCTGCGGGTTTTGGGCGTAGTGCGTGCCCTGGGGAAATTGGCATGGCGCGCCGCTTCGTATAATCGCGCGATGAAAACCCATTTTGACGAGCGCTTCGGCTTTCTTATTTCGGATGTCGGCCGGCTGGTCGGCAAGCGTTTCGACGATCTCGCGCGGTTGTCGGTCGATCTGACGCGCGCGCAGTGCCGGGCGCTCGCGTATCTGTCGTTTTACGGCGATATCAACCAGGCGCGGCTCGCGGACCTGCTGGAAGTCGCGCCGATTTCGGCTGGCCGGTTGCTGGACCGGATGGAGGAGGGCGGCTGGATCGAGCGCTTGGGCAATCCGCGCGACCGGCGCGAGAAGCAGATCAGGATCACGGAGAAGGCGGAACGGACGCTCGATGAAGCCAAGCGGGTCGGCGATCAGGTCGCGGCCGAAGGGCTGAGCGGGCTAACCGACGAGGAGACGAAGCAGCTCATTTCGTTGCTGCAGAAGGTGCGGGGGAATTTGACGAGGATCGTCGACAAGTGAGGCGTGTGCGCTTGTCTGGATCGGTTGCGCGGTCTTCGAATATTCCGGGCTGAGTTTAGAGCTGAGCCGGAAATGAAAAAGCCGCTGTTTCGTGAGAAACAGCGGCTTTTTTTGAAGCTGGTGGCGAATCAGGGATTCGAACCCCGGACCTGCGGATTATGATTCCGTCGCTCTAACCGACTGAGCTAATTCGCCGAAAGAAGCGAGATTATGAAGATGCCGGCGGGGGCTGTCAACCCCCGCGCGACAACTTTTTGCGAGAACTCCGGTTACCTACGCCGCGCTCAATCCTGAGCGTAGATATTGGAGTCTTTGGTCTCCCGCACGAAAAGCAGACCGATCACGAAGGTAGCCAGCGCGATGATGATCGGATACCACAGCCCCGAGTAAATATTGCCCTTCGCCGCGACGATCGCGAACGCCGTCGCTGGCAGGAAGCCGCCGAACCAGCCATTGCCTATGTGATATGGCAGTGACATCGACGTGTAGCGGATCCGCGTTGGGAACATCTCGACCAGCATCGCCGCAATTGGTCCGTACACCATCGTCACGTAGATCACGAGGATCGTCAGGATCACAACGGTCATCGGCCAGTTGATCTGCGATGGATCGGCCTTGGGTGGATAGCCGGCCGTCTTCAGTGCGGTGCCCAGGTTCTTGTCGAACGCCTTGCCCGCGTCCTTGGCGTCGGCGGCCTTGCCGTCATAGGTATCGATGGTCGTGTCGCCGACCTTGATCTGCGCGAGCGTGCCCGCCGGCGCCGCCACGTTGTCATAGTTCAAGCCAGCTTTCGAAAGCGCGCCTTTCGCGATATCGCAAGAGCTCGTGAACTTCGACGTACCGACCGGGTTGAACTGGAACGAGCACTCGTCCGGATTGGCGATCACGACGATAGGCGACTTCTGCGTCGCGGCTTCGAGCGCCGGGTTCGCATAGTGCGTCAGTGCCTTGAAGAGCGGGAAGTACGTCAGCGCCGCGATCAGGCAACCGGCCAGGATGATCGGCTTGCGGCCGATCCGGTCGGACAGCGAACCGAAGAACAGGAAGAACGGCGTGCCGATCAGGAGCGCGATCGCAATCAGAATGTTCGCGCTAGCGCCATCGACCTTCAGCGTCTGCGTCAGGAAGAACAGCGCATAGAACTGGCCCGTGTACCAGACAACTGCTTGGCCAGCCGTCACGCCAATCAGAGCCAGAATGACGATCTTCAGATTCTTCCATTGGCCGAACGCTTCCGACAGCGGTGCCTTCGACGTCTTGCCTTCAGCCTTGATGCGCTCGAAAGCCGGCGACTCGTGCAGTTGCATCCGGATCCACACCGAGATGCCGAGCAGCACCAGCGATGCGACGAACGGAATGCGCCAGCCCCATGCGCCGAATGCGTCTTCGCCCATTGCCGTGCGCACGCCGAGAATCACGAGCAGCGACAGGAACAGCCCGAGCGTCGCCGTCGTCTGGATCCACGCGGTGTAGAAGCCGCGACGGTTGGCGGGCGCATGTTCCGCGACGTAAGTCGCTGCGCCGCCGTACTCGCCGCCGAGGGCAAGACCCTGCAGCAGACGCATCGCGATGAAGATCACCGGCGACGCCATGCCGATCGCCGCATAGCCCGGCAGGAAGCCGACCACGCAGGTCGACAGACCCATGATCACGATCGTGATCAGGAACGTGTACTTGCGGCCGACCATATCGCCGAGTCGCCCGAACACCAGCGCGCCGAACGGACGCACCGCGAAACCGGCAGCGAAGCCGAGAAGGGTAAAGATGAACGCGGCTGTCGGATTGACGCCTGAGAAAAAGCTCTTGCTGATGAAGGCCGCGAGCGAGCCAGCCAGATAAAAGTCGTACCACTCGAAAACCGTGCCCAACGATGACGCGAAGATTACCCGTTTCTCTTCTTTCGTCATCGGCGCGTGCGAGATTTGCCCGCTTACGGTAGCCATATGTCGTCTCCAGTATTGATATAAGTCGCGGCTCGCCAGGTCGGGCGTGTCCGTGTTGCGATTATTGGAGCGGAAACTTACGGCGTTCTGACTCGGGAGAGGTTTGTTTGGGAGTGTCGAAAATCGTGGAATGTCGGGCTTGATGCTTGCAACGTCGGCTATTGAATGCTTTATTGTGGCGAAACTGGTGACATGTTAGTGTTGACTAAAATGCGTGAAACTGACGGATTAGGGTAAATCCCGTACACGATCCATCATTCTTAAGCTGACGCGAACGAGGGTTCCGGCGAGGCGCGGCGACGTCTGATAGACGTTGTCCTCGATGGCGAGCGTACCGCCGTGCATCGTCGCGATTTCGCGGACGATGGCCAGACCCAGCCCGCTGCCGTCGCCTTCGCGCCCGAGAATCCGGTAGAAGCGCTCGACCACGCGTTCACGCTCGGCGGCGGGAATGCCAAGGCCCGTGTCTTCTACCTCCAGATGAGCCATGTGTGCGACGTCGTCGCGCCGCACACGGACGGTGATCCGTCCGCCCGCGGGTGTGTAGCGGATTGCATTGTCGATCAGGTTCGACAGCATCTCGCGCAGCATCACCGGGTTGCCATCCACTTCGATCGCTTCGTCGGGCGTCTCCGGGCCTTCGTAGCCAAGATCCATCTGCTTCGCGAGCGCGGGCTGGACCCAGTCACGCACGGCGCTGCGGGCAACGTCGCCAATCTCGACGGGCGTGAAGATCTGGCCGGACATCCGGTTCTCCGCGCGCGCGAGTGCAAGCAACTGAGTGACGAGCCGCGCGGCGTGCTCCGAGCTCGTCGCGATCTGCTCGAGTGAGCGATGCACTTCCGCCGACGCATCCTGCCGCAGCGCCAGTTCGGCTTGCGTGCGCAAGCCCGCGAGCGGTGTCTTCATCTGATGTGCGGCATCGGCGATGAAGCGCTTTTGCAGTTCCATGTTCTGTTCGAGACGCGTCAGCAGATCGTTGAACGACGTGACGAGCGGCTCGATTTCCGGCGGCGCGCGGCGTGCTTCGAGCGGCGACAGGTCGTCGGGGCGCCGCGCGCGGATATGCGCCTGCAGCGCGTGCAGCGGCGCAAGACCGCGCGACAGCCCGAACCACACGAGCAGGATCGCAAGCGGGAGGATCACGAACTGCGGCAGGATCACGCCCTTGATGATGTCGTTGGCGAGCGCGCTGCGTTTGTCGAGCGTCTCGGCCACCTGCACGAGCACGGGCTGCGCGCCCGGCGTCTGCGGAAACTCGACGGTGGTGTAGGCGACACGGATGTCGTTGCCACGCACCATGTCGTCGCGAAACTCGACGATGCCCGGCTGCGGCCGGTCTTCCTCGCGCGGCAGCGGCATGTCGCGGTCGCCCGCAACCAGCTCGCCGCGCGTGCCGAGCACCTGATAGAACACGCTATCTATATTGTCGGCACGAAGAAAATCACGCGTCGAATCGGGCAGCGTCAGTTCGGCGATGCCATTGACGGGGTGAATCTGCCGCGCGAGCACGTAGGCGTCGGTTTCGAGCGCGCGATCGAACGGTCCGTTCGCAATCGACTTCGCGACCAGATACGTGACGGCAAGGCTCATCGGCCATAACAGCAGCAACGGCGCGAGCATCCAGTCGAGGATTTCGCCGAAGAGCGAACGCGGACGCGTCTCCGCAGCCGCCTCGGTTTCATCGGGCGGCGCGAAAGGATTCGCGTAGCGCGCGTCGCGGACTTCATCGAGATCCGCCGCGTGCGCCGTGGCGCGCGGTGCGCGGACGGACATGGAACGCCTTTACTTGAAGTAGTGGCTTGCGGGCATGGCAGCGGGCGCGTCGGACGGCTCGGACTGCTGCGCCGGGGTCTGGGGCGCGGCCTTCTCCAGACAGTAACCCAACCCGCGCACGGTGATGATGCGCACGCCGCTCGGTTCGATCTTCTTGCGCAGCCGATGCACGTACACCTCGATCGCGTTGTTGCTGACTTCCTCGCCCCATTCGCACAGGTGATCGACCAGCTGTTCCTTCGACACCAGTCGCCCGATCCGCTGCAACAGGACTTCGAGCAATCCTAGCTCACGTGCGGACAGATCGATAACCTGCTCATTGGCATAGGCAATCCGGCCGACCTGATCGAACGACAGCGAGCCGTGCTTGACGACAGTCGGTCCGCCGCCCGCGCCGCGCCGCGTGAGCGCACGCACGCGCGCTTCGAGCTCGTTCAGCGCGAAGGGCTTGGCCATGTAATCGTCTGCGCCGAGATCGAGGCCCTTTACGCGCTCGTCGACGCTGTCGGCTGCCGTCAGGATCAGCACGGGCACGTTCGAATTGCGCGCGCGCAGACGCCGCAGCACTTCGAGGCCGGACATTTTCGGCAGGCCGAGATCGAGGATGACGAGGTCGAAAGTCTGCATCGACAGCGCGGTATCCGCTTCCGCTCCCGTCTTCACATGGTCAACGGCGTATGCCGATTGGCGGAGTGATCGGACGAGACCGTCCGCGAGTATGCTGTCGTCTTCGGCAATGAGAATTCGCATGATGCGCCCTGCCCGGCCGGCACCGGGGCGCCCGGCGCACAGCGTCTCCGAAAAATTTTGTCGGTAGTCGGTGTTGTCCGTTTGCACATGTGGACGTCCGCATGCGAATCGGGCTTGCCAAGACTACTGTTTTTTTATACAGTGTCTGCGTTTAGCGTGCTGGTTGGTCGAACCGGGTTCACAACGGCCTGCACACCTGCCTCAGACGCCGTTCATCATAGCAAAGGACGATTCATGGAAGAAAGCAAGAAAGGCTCGGCTGGACTGACTGCGGAAAAAAGCAAGGCACTCGCGGCCGCGCTTGCGCAGATCGAAAAGCAGTTCGGCAAAGGGTCGGTCATGCGGCTCGGCCAGGGTGAGGCAGTCGAAGATATCCAGGTGGTCTCCACGGGATCGCTGGGCCTCGACATCGCGCTGGGCGTCGGTGGTCTGCCGCGTGGCCGTGTGGTGGAAATCTACGGGCCGGAATCGTCGGGTAAAACCACGCTGACGCTGCAGGTCGTCGCCGAAATGCAGAAGCTTGGCGGCACGGCAGCGTTCATCGACGCGGAACACGCGCTAGATATTCAGTACGCGCAAAAGCTCGGCGTGGACGTCAGCGACCTTCTGGTTTCGCAGCCGGACACGGGCGAACAGGCGCTCGAAATCGCGGACGCGCTGGTGCGTTCGGGTTCGATCGACATGATCGTGATCGACTCGGTTGCGGCGCTGGTGCCGAAGGCCGAAATCGAAGGCGAAATGGGCGATTCGCTGCCGGGTCTGCAGGCGCGTCTGATGTCGCAGGCGCTGCGCAAGCTGACGGGCACGATCAAGCGCACGAACTGCCTCGTGATCTTCATCAACCAGATCCGTATGAAGATCGGCGTCATGTTCGGCAACCCGGAAACCACGACGGGTGGTAACGCGCTGAAGTTCTACGCGTCGGTCCGTCTGGACATTCGCCGTATCGGTTCGATCAAGAAGAACGACGAAGTGATCGGCAACGAAACGCGTGTGAAGGTGGTGAAGAACAAGGTGGCGCCGCCGTTCCGCGAAGCGATCTTTGACATCCTCTACGGCGAAGGTATCTCACGTCAGGGCGAAATCATCGACCTCGGCGTGCAGGCAAAGATCGTCGACAAGGCGGGCGCCTGGTACAGCTATAGCGGCGAACGCATTGGTCAAGGCAAGGACAACGCGCGTGAATTCCTGCGCGAGAATCCGGACATTGCACGCGAAATCGAAAACCGTATCCGTGAATCGCTGGGCGTGAATGCCATGCCGGCGGGCGCTGCCGTCAGTGCCGACGAGGAAGTGGGCGAAGAGGAGTAATCGTCGCGTGATACGCAAGGGCCGCTCTGCTTCCTCGACTACGGGCGCGGGACGCAACGGGGGCGGCCCGCGTGACGACGATGCATTCGAATCGTCGTCACGCTTGTCTTCAAGCCCGTCTGCTTCTACGGCAGCATCGTTTTCAGAGCACTCGTCATCCGACGATTACGATCCATTCGAATCGTTCGATGCTCACGATCGTGCCGCCGGTCTGGGTGCCGCTTCGCGTGACCGCCCGGATGCGGATGCCAGCAGCGAAGAAGTCACCTATACGCGCTCGCGTCGCCAGCCAGGCGAAGTCAAACCCGCTGATACAGCGAGCCGCGCCTCGCAACGTCCCACACGCTCTCTCAAAGGCCGTGCGCTCGGCTATCTTTCGCGTCGCGAATACAGTCGCGCGGAGTTGTCGCGCAAGCTCGCGCCGTACGCGGAAGAGGGCGAATCAATCGACGCATTGCTGGATTCGCTCGAAAGCGAAGGCTGGCTGTCGGATTCCCGTTTCGCGGAAAGCCTGCTTAATCGGCGTGCGTCGCGCATGGGCGCGGGCCGGATCGTCAATGAGCTCAAGCGTCATTCGGTCGGACAGGAACTGGTCGAAGAGGTGAGCGCGCAGTTGCGCGAAACCGAACTGGCGCGGGCTCAGGCCGTGTGGCTCAAGAAGTTCGGCACGTTGCCCGAAACGCCCAACGAACGTGCGAAGCAGGTGCGCTTTCTTGCCACGCGGGGTTTTTCTCAGGGAATCATCGGGAAGATTCTCAAGGGAATCGACGAAGACTGACCGTCCGAATAGGGCGGCGTGTGGCGCGCAAGAAAATGACGCACTGCACGAAACATCAGGCTGCCACGCCATCATCGAGACCGCTCAAACCCGGGCCCATCAAGCCTCTGCGGGCTTCGGCCAGTCTCAAATACCCAGTATGCTAAAATTCAACGGTTCTTAAATCCGGCCTTTGTTCTCGCATGCCGCTCTCCCCGCCAGTGTCCCGACAGTTGCGCCATCGTCGCGCAATCCGAGCGGACGCATACGAGCGTGAAGATGGCCTGTGGGATATCGAGGCATGCCTCACCGACGACAAGCCACGTGACGTGAAGCTTGCGTCGGGTGTCCGGCCGAACGGCCTGCCGATCCATGAACTCTGGCTCCGCATCACGATCGATCGCAAGCTCAATGTCGTCGACGCTGAAGCGTCGTCCGACTGGGTTCCGTATCCCGGTCTGTGTGAAGTCTCCAATCCCGCCTATCGCGCCCTCATCGGGCTCAATCTGTTGCAAAACTTCCGTCGCGATGCTGCCCGTTTGCTGGCCGGCACGACAGGCTGCACCCATCTCACCGAGTTGTGCGCAATCCTGCCGACTGCCGCCATTCAGGCGTTCGCGGGCGACGTGTGGAATACCGACAAAGGCAGGCCAGGAAGCGAGGAGCACGCGGGTTCATCCAGTGGATCGGCAGATGGTTCAACCCGAGGCACGCAAGGCAGCACGGGACAAGACGCCCAAGACAACGCTTCGAGCGGGCAAGCAAGCGAACAGGCGAGCGAGCAATCAAACGACAAACCGCCATTCCAGTTGGGCCGCTGCCATGCGCTGCGGTTCGACGGCGAGGCGGTGCGACAGTTTTATCCGCGCTGGTACGGCCACGCGCCGCGTTCAGCGGATCGCGCGGATGCCGCACCCAACGGACAGGCCGTGAAGACGGCGCGTCCGGAGTAAGCGGTCCAGCCGGAAGCGAAGTTCAATCCAACTCTCAGACTGAAGGGAATCACGCATGAAGATTCACGAGTACCAGGGTAAGGAAATCCTGCGGAAATTCGGAGTCGCGGTACCGCGCGGCAAGCCGGTCTTCTCGGTGG
>NZ_FNDI01000023.1:0-87988 GCF_900100565.1 Paraburkholderia steynii
GGCGCGGGCGCAGGCGGCGCGGGCGCAGGCGGCGCGGGCGCAGGCGGCGCGGGTGCAGGCGGCGCAGGCGCAGGCGGTCACGGCGCAGGTGGTGCAGGCGCGGGTGGTCCAGGCGCGGGCGGTGCAGGCGCGGGCGGTGCAGGCGCGGGCGGTGCAGGCGCAGGCGGCGCAGGCGCGGGCGGTGCAGGCGCAGGCGGTGCAGGCGCGGGCGGTTCGGGGGCCGGCGGTCACGGCGGAGGCGGTTCAGGCGGGAACGGCGGGGGCGGGGGCGGTCACGGCGGCGGGTCAAGGTAATTGGCCGCCTTCTGATTAAAAAAATGGGTCTCCGGCCTAACAAAAGCAAGCGACTGGCGCGCTCACGGCACGCGATTTTCGGCGGCCTGTCGAGTGACCGTAAGCGGCCGCACACGATCCCACGCCGGGCCGCGGACGCGATACCTCCAGCGTGCAACGCACGCCCGACGCGATCGCGTCAACGACGAAGAATCGACATCCAAAGCATCAGGGACGATGCAGCTACCCCGCAACAAGCAAATACCGATTCCATACTCGCTGGCATACGAATCGTTTGTGTGGCATCGGTCTCAATCTGACAGGGCCAATGGCTCACGCCATCTCTGAGGCCCTCGCCAGTGCTTGCGTGTCGATGTACTCCCGGATCTTCATCAGATCGCATCGAAATTTGCGATCACGATTCATCAATCGAACTTGACCAGGTCCTTAAAGATCAGTTGACCCCAGCTATTTCCGCGCGCCTGCACAAGCAATCCACCTTCCAAAAGCCCGCCGAGTTTGATCGGCGAGAAACCGAGGTTTTCCGCAAGCGCAGCAATCTCCGCTGCGGCGCGGTCATCATCGCTCGCGAGGAACACAACTCTTCTCCCACCATTTACGGCCGGGTCCCGGTCAAGGACGGCCGCGGGCAAATGATTGAAGCCCTTAACCAGTCTGCCGCCGGTGAAGGCCTGCGCGACGGCCCTGGACGACGGTTGTCCCCCCAGTTCCTCAGGGGGCACACCGTAGGCATTGGTCACATCGACGATAGTCTTCCCCTGCCAGGTGGACAGCGCCTTCGCGACATCCTGGTGCGACTCGAAACGGACAGCCAAAAAGACGATGTCCGCCTTGACCGCTTCCGCCAGCTTTTTGGGAATGATCGTGGGTCCGATCGCGGCCGCAGCGGATGCAAAGCTTTCCGGGTCGCGAGTGGTTGCAACGGATACTTCGATGCCGCTTCGGGCAAACGCCTTGGCAAGCGCCTGGCCGATCTTGCCAAATCCAATGATTGCGTAGCTCATATATTCTCCTTCGGTTTACCACGCCCGACGGGCTCCAGATATCGAACGGAGTGACCGGCCGGGCATAGCGCGTCAGATTTGCGCCAGGCCGCCGTCAACGGCGACCTCGCTGCCGGTCATGAAGCTGCTGTCCGACGACGCGAGAAAGGCGGCCGCCGCCCCGAGCTCCGCCGGATCAGCCATGCGCTGAAGCGGATTCATCGAGGCGAATACCTTCATGCCCTCCTCGCCCAGTGCTTCCTTCGCGAGTTCGGTCGCCGTCGGCCCGGGCGACAGCACGTTCACCCGGATGCCGGTGCCCTTCAGGTCCTCCGCCCAGGTCCGCGCGAGGTTGCGCACTGCCGCCTTGCTTGCGCTGTAGGCGCTGAATGCCGGGGCGCCTGTGGTGCCGGCGCTCGATCCCGTCAGGATGATCGAACCGCCCTCGCCCATCAGCGGTAGCGCCTTCTGGACCGTGAAGATCGAACCCTTCACATTGGTGTCGAAGATTTCGTCAATGTGCCCGGCGGTGATCTTGCCGAGCGGAAGCTGGCTTCCCGCCCCGGCATTGGCGAAGACGATGTCGAGGGTTCCGCGCTCGGACTTCACCGCCGCATAGAGTCGGTCGAGGTCGGCCAGATCGGAGACCGAGCCCTTCACCGCGCGGGCATTGGGCCCAAGGTCGGCCACAGCGGCGTCGAGCGCTTCCTGCCGGCGGCCGAAGATAAAGACGAAGGCGCCCTCCTCGATGAAGCGCTTTGCTGCGGCGCGGCCGATGCCGGTAGCGCCGCCGGTGATCACGGCCGTCTTTCCATTCAGTCTGTTCATGTCATGCATCCTTCGAAACAAAAGCGACAGACACGATTCTGAAGCTCTTGATTCATGAAGCCAATTGACTAAATATCTATAGGTTCCATCTACTTTTTAGATACCTATGCTAGACAACGTCACCATCAATCAACTTCGGGCCTTTGTCGCCGTGTGTGACCAGGGAAGCTTTTCCGGGGCCGCACGGGAGCTGATGCGCGCACAGTCCGCGATCAGTCACGCGATCAGCGCGCTTGAAAGTGCCTTCGATGTGTTGCTGTTCGAGCGCAACGCTCGCAAAGCGACGCTTACGGCTGCGGGCCGCAGCCTTCTGCCCGATGCTCGCGGGGTGATCTCACGCACCGAGGAAATGAAGATGCGCGCGGTTTCGATCGCTGAAGCCGGCGTCCCACAGGTCTCGATCGCCGTGGATACCTATTTTCCGCGTGCGCACCTGATTGAATGCCTGCGCACCCTGCAGGCGGACTTTCCAACGGTTGCAATCAATCTGCGCATGACGACCATGCAGGGCGGCGAGCGCCTGGTTCTCGAAGGCACGTGCGCATTGGCGGTGACAATCACGGACGTGCCGGAGGTGAGCCCGGGCACCATAGAAAGGCAGCATTTGTGTGAAGCGCAAATGGTGACCGTCTGTGCCCCGTCGCATCCGCTGGCCGCGATCGCGGGGCCGATCCCGCGGGAGGAATTTGGCCGGCATATCCAGCTCGTCGTAACCGACAATCAGCCCGATGCGGAAAAGACACAACAGGGGGTCGCCAGCGAGCGTCAGTGGCTGGTGAATGACCTCGGCGCGAAGCATGATCTGCTCAGGGGAAGCTTGTGCTGGGGGCACATGCCGCATCATCTGGTTGCGGAAGACCTCGCGAATGGAACACTAGTCGAACTCCGACGGCGTGCATGGCATATGCGCCCCCTCACCTTTATGGTCTCGCAGCGACGCGGGTACTCGTTTTCCGAATGCGAGACACGGCTGGTCGAGCTCCTTGGCAATCCTCACCGCTTGACAAAGAATGCCAGCCAGCGCTCGTTCTCACGCAAAGGCAAGAAAAGCCCGAAGGCCCGCCACGCGTGAGCAACAGTCAGTAGGGCCCGCCAGTCAGGCATCGAAGGCATCGACCGAACCAATGAAGTCCACCTTCCCGACGCCGACGCCATTCGTGCGCAAAATTGCGTAGGCCATGGCGACATGGAAGTAGACATTCGGAATCACAATCTGCAGCAGATAGTTTTCGCCAGTCAGCTTACCTGGCACCCAGGATACTTTTACGATCTGATTGGCTGCGTCGGCGTACTGGTCTACCGCCACGCTTTCAGCGAAGTCGATTGTCTTGCGGATGCGCGCACGCGCTTCGTCAAGCGTTTGCTCATTGTCTTCATGTCGCGGTGGCTGCTGCCCTGAAAGAAAGGCCGCGCCGCCCTTTAAATAGTCGCATGCGCTTTGTATCTGATAGAGCAACCCGCCCATGTCGGGAGCGAGGCGGGTCGATAGCAGAACGGCAACATCGAACTTCTTCGCATTCGCGAAGCGCTCCGCCTTGTCGAGATACGTCTCCATTGTTTTTACTGCTTGCACGCATTGTGCGATAGCTTGTGCATACATCGGACTCTCCCCAGCTTTTGAGTGACAACTTCCCCTACAATACTGCGACCTATTCCCACGTGAGCGAACGCGTTGGACCGACTAGAAGCCATGGAAATGTTGCTGACCGCTGTCGACAGAGGAAGCCTGTCGGCGGCGGCGCGCGAACTGAAAATACCTGCCAGCACGCTCACTCGCAAAGTCGCCGATCTCGAGGAGCTGCTTGGAACCCGGTTGCTGATACGAACCACCCGGAAACTGACATTGACCGACGCGGGCATGTCATACGTAGCGGCGGCTCGACGCATCCTCGATCTCGTTCGCGAGCAGGAGCGCGAAGCCACGGGCGAGTTCGCGACGGCAAAAGGAGAGCTGGTCGTCACTGCGCCCGTGCAGCTCGGTCGGCTGCATATCTTGCCCGTCATCAATCAGTTCCTCGCGCAGTATCCGGACATCAGCGTTCGGCTCCTTCTCTCCGATCGAAATCTTGACCTCATCGATTCGCACGCTGATCTCGCGTTGCGGATCGGAGAACTCGCGGACAGCAGCATGATCGCCACGCGCATCGGTTCATTGCGGCCGATCGTCTGCGCGAGTCCGGCGTTCCTTGCCAGCCACACGCCGCCGCGCGAACCCGACGATCTCGTGAAGTATTCGTGCGTCGTGTTCAATAGCCCGTATCTGTCGCCGTGGCGCTTCCGCCTTCCCACGACGAATAAAACCTATGTACTCGGCGTGAAACCCCGGCTCGAGGTCACGACACCCGACGCCGCAGTCAGCGCCGCCGTGGACAACGCAGGCATCACCTACGTATTCGAGCACGATGCCGATGAAGCGATCCGGAGCGGGCAACTCGAGATCCTCCTGCCGCAGTTTGAAATCGAGCCAGTGCCCGTCCATCTGGTGCATGTGTCCAGAAATCTCATGGCCATCAAACTGCGTCATTTCATCGACTTTGCGGCGCCCAAACTCAGGCAATCGCTGTCCAGATTCGGCAAGCAGAAGCGGCACTAGCGCTGTTTCGCCGCCCTCCGCACGCCGTCACGGCCTGACCGCGTGCCCGAGGCTTCCCGGATAAGGCCGGCAGCCGTCAAAGCTCACGACTCCTCGCTCTGGTCACCAAGTACCCGGTCATTCCGGTTCTCGATGACGTCCCGCGTCGCCTTCGTCGCACCCGGACCGGCAGCAAAGCGAACGTCCCGATACGTCAGCGCTTGCCCGTTCGTTGCGCGTACCTCTACGACTTCTACGGGATTCCCACTCGCATGCTCCACCAATGCGATCGGCGGCTTGCCATTGGGCCTTAGCCACTTGTCGCCCCATTGCATCAGCGCGACCAGCACCGGGTATAAGTCCGCCCCCTTCGAGGTCAACCGGTAACCAAAGGTGTTTGCACGTTCCGCGATCGGGAAGCGTTCGAGAATTTCCAGTTCGATCAATCGTTCGAGCCGTGCCGTGAGGACATTCCGGGCGATACCAAGCCCGCTCTGAAATTCGTCGAAGCGCCTGCTGCCCTGCGTGCATTCGCGAACGATCAGTAGCGTCCACCACTCGCCCACCTCATCGAGGGCGCGAGCGATCGAGCAGTCCATTCCATCGAAGCGTTTTCTATACATGATGGACCGTATCGTAGCCCAGGTTTCGTCACGCAACTTAACCAGATTGCGGGGAACAGCTTCCCTGTTTCGGCCAGTAGTGTGACGCAACGGTGTTGCCTATAGTTGCGTCACGAAACTTAGCCGGCAGTCGTTCACGGGGAAGTCTCCCGGAATCGCGGCCTGGTTCTGAACCAACCCGCTTTCTTCATACAAGAAGGCAAAGATTGATCATCTAACGGGCGAGCTGGACATGACTCTCTGTCGTACAGCCTGTCAACATACTTAGGAATGCCATGAATAACCGTATTGATCAGGCCGAGGTGGGAGTCGCGACTCCAGCCAACCCGGCGACGTCCGGCTCCGTTCGATGGGTCGGTAAAGGTGTGGCAGCCGCTGTGATCGTCGCCGTAGCGGCGACGGCGGCTCACATGCACTGGTCGAGTGCAGCGCCTGTTGCCGCGCCGCCGCCTCCGTCGGTTGCCATCAGCGCGCCATTGCAACGCGATATCGAGGGCAGGCTCGGGTTCCTCGGCCAGTTCTCGGCCGTGAATCGTGTCGAATTGCGTGCTCAGGTCGGGGGCACGCTCACGCAGATCAACTTCAAGGACGGCGACGTCGTACATAGAGGCGACGTGCTCTTCGAGATCGATCCTGAACCCTATCAGATCAAGTTGAGCCAGGCGACGGCTGGACTCGAATCCGCGAATGCCCGGCTGGCTCTTGCCACGCGGGAGCTTGCCCGCGCGCAGGAACTGCAGCGTTCGGAGGCGGGAACGGTCGAGAACGTCGACCAGAAGGTTGCTGAACAACGCGCGGCTCAAGCGGCTGTCGACAACGCCAATGCTTTGGTCCGCGATGCCCGGTTCGACCTCGATCGCTGCAAGATCACGGCACCGTTCACCGGACGCATCGGCACACACCTCGTCTCGACGGGCAATCTGATATCCGGCAGCCGCGCCGGCAGCGGCCCGACCACGCTACTCGCGACCATCGTTTCGCTGGACCCGATCTACCTGGATTTCGACATCAGCGAAAACGACTACGCCGCATTCCAGCACTCTCGTGAAAACCGGAAAGGACCGTTGGCAGACGCAGTGACTATTTCGCCGACAGGCGACAGTGGATATGCGCGCACAGGCACGCTCAACTTTATCGACAACACACTGGACCGTTCGAGTGGAACCATCCACGCACGCGCAACCATTCCTAATAGTGACCTGTCGTTGACGCCCGGCGGTTTCGCACGCCTGCGCCTGGCAACGACCGCACCGCAACCGGCCTTGCTCGTCCCCGATGCCGCCGTACTCCAGGATCAAACCGACCACATGGTGTACGTCGTGGGAGAAGACAACGTGGCCACTCCCAGAAAGGTCGAGGTTGGCGACCTTCGTGGCGGCCTGCGCGTCATTCGATCTGGACTCGCCCTGACCGACCGCATCGTTATCGACGGTATCCCCGCTGTGCGTCCCGGCTCGAAGATTTCTCCGCACGCAGGAACGATCCAGTTCTCGGCAGAGCACGGCGACGAAGGAGCCAAATCATGAAACTGACTCACTTCTTTATCGAGCACCCGCGCTTTGCAGCGGTGCTCAACATATTTGCTGTGCTCATCGGCCTGGCAACCATGATGAAGCTGCCGGTGGCCCAGTATCCGAACATCGTTCCCACGACCATTCAGATCACGACCTCGTATCCGGGTGCATCGGCCGATACGATTGCCCGCACGGTCGCAACGCCGCTTGAGCAGTCCGTCAATGGCGTCGAGAACATGGATTACATTTCGAGCCAATCGACCAGCAATGGTCAGTTGACGATCACCGTGATCTTCAAGGTCGGCACGGACCCGAACACTGCGCTTCTGCTGACACGCAGCCGTGTGGAAGACACGCTGTCGCGCCTGCCCGCCGAAGTGCAATTGCAGGGCGTGCAGGTCAAGAAGACCATCCAGGCGCTGCTGCTTGGCGTTCATGTCTATTCGCCCGATGGTTCCCGTAGTCCCGAATATCTGTCGAACTACATGCTCAAGGTTCGCGATCAGATCGCGCGTTTGCCTGGCGTGTCGGACTTTCAGTTGTTCGGCGAGCGGCAGTACGCGATGCGAATCTGGGTCGATCCGGACAAGGCTGCTTCGTACAACATCAGCGCCAGCGAAATACTGGCCGCACTTCGTGCGCAGAACGCCGCCGTGTCGGCCGGTGTGCTCAATCAGCCGCCTGTGTCGAACAATGGTACGGGTGCGTATCAGATCAACATCGATGCGCTTGGCCGTCTAACCACGCCCGAACAGTTTGGCGACGTCGTGGTCAAGTCCGATACGCAGGGACGCGTGACACGCATTCGCGATATCGGTCGTGTCGAGCTTGGTTCGGTGGACTACGGCTCGAAGGCTTACGCGGACCGGTATGCAGCAACGCCGTGGTTCGTGATTGCCACGCCCGATGCGAACGTGGTACAGGTCGAGCATGACGTATGGGCCAAAATGGCCGAACTGAAGAAGAGCTTCCCGCCCGGCGTCGACTACATCAAGATCTACGACCCGACTACGTTTGTTTCCCAGTCAATCCATGAGGTAGCCGTAACCATCGGCATCGCCATTCTGCTGGTGGTCGGCGTGGTGTATCTGTTCCTGCAGAACTGGCGTGCCACGATTATCCCGGTAGTTGCGATTCCCGTGTCGCTGGTCGGAACCTTCACGGTCCTTTCGCTGTTCGGCGCGTCGATCAATAACCTGTCGTTGTTCGGACTGGTTCTCGCGGTCGGGATTGTCGTGGACGATGCAATCGTGGTTGTCGAGAACGTCGAACGGAACATGGCGCTCGGCATGTCGCCGAAAGAAGCCGCTCATCGAACGATGAACGAGGTCTCGACGGCCATTATTGCCATCGCGCTCACGTTGTGTGCGGTGTTCGGGCCCACTGCGTTGATGTCCGGCATCTCGGGGCTGTTCTTCAAGCAGTTCGCAATTACGATCGCCGCGTCCACCGTCATCTCATGCTTCGTCTCGCTGACACTGAGCCCGGCTCTGTGCGCGGTGCTTCTCAAGCCGCACGAGATGGAGAAGTCTCACGGCGGAACGACCGCGCTGGGCCGCGTCCATCATGCGATTTTCGGCCGGTTCAACTCGTCGTTCGAATGGCTGTCGTCGCGCTACGGAAAGATGACGGGCCGCGCCGTTCGCGCGACGACCGTCATGCTGATCGTGTACGCCGGTCTGATTGGCGCGACAGCCTTGCAGATGTCGAAAATGCCCACCGGCTTTATTCCGGATCAGGACATCGGCTATCAGGCTGTGATCGCGTTTCTTCCTCCGGGTTCCAGTCTCGAACGCACTGACAAGGTGATTCGCGAGATCAACGACATCGTGCTCGAGACGCCCGGACTCAAAGGCGTGACTCATACGTCGCCTGTGTCGGGTCTCGACGTCACGACGGGCACGATTGCGCCGAACGTGGGAACCCTGTTCTACGGGCTGCCTTCGCTGTATGGCAAGCATGTCCCTGGCGTCAACGCGGCGTCGATGCTGGTCGAACTGCGTAAGCGGGTCGCGGGTGTCAAGGACGCGGTGGTCGTCGTGATCAATCCGCCGCCCGTGCAGGGACTGGGCGCGGCGGGTGGCTTCAAGCTGATGCTGGAGGACCGCGGCGGACTCGGCCCGCAGGCACTCGCCGACGCATCGCGTGTACTCGTGGCTGCAGCGAACAAGGACAAAGTGTTCGGCGGCGTATTCACGCTTTACAACGCGGGCGCGCCATCTGTCTATGCGGACATCGACCGCCTCAAGGCAGAAAAGATCGGTCTCACGCCAGCGGATGTGTTTTCCACGATGGATCTCTACCTTGGCTCGCAGCACGTGAATGACTTCAATTTCATGGGACGTACATATCAGGTACGTGTTCAGGGCGATGAAGCATTCCGGCGGACGCCGGAAGACATCGGCCGGCTCAAGGTGCGCAACTCGACGGGTGACATGGTGCCGATCAGCAGTGTGGCGACCTTCAGGAACACGACGCAGCCGTACCGCGTGCCGCGCTACAACATGTATCCCGCAGCGGAAATCATGGGTGCAGCGGGCCCTGGATACTCGTCCGGCGATGCCATTCAACACATGGAACAGCTCGCAGCGCAGGTTCTTCCAAACGGCATCACGTACGAATGGACTGACCTTGCTCACCAGCAAAAGGAGCAGACCATGTCTCCACTCGTGATCTTCGCCGCTTCGGCACTGTTCGTGTTCCTCGTGCTCGCTGCGCAGTATGAAAGCTGGAAGACGCCTCTCGCGATCGTGCTGATCGTGCCGATGTGTCTGCTCGCAGCGGCGATCGGTCTGAACATGCGAGGCATGCCGATCGACATTCTTGCGCAGATTGGCTTTGTGGTGCTCGTTGGACTGGCCGCCAAGAACGCGATTCTCATCGTCGAGTTCGCCAGACAGCGTCAGGAGGAAGACGGCGTCGATGCGGAGGACGCCGCCACCCATGCGGCACACGTGCGGTTGCGGCCCATCCTGATGACGTCATTCGCCTTTATCGCGGGTGTGGCACCCCTCGCCATTGCCAGCGGCGCCGGCTCGGAAATGCGGCAATCACTCGGCACGACGGTGTTCTTCGGCATGCTCGGCGTGACGCTCTTCGGGCTCGCATTCACCCCGGCGTTTTACGCCTTCGTTCGCAAGCTCGGCGTCAAGGGCGCGCTTGCCATGCGGCAACTCGGTAGTGGAGAAGTGAAATGAACGGCTTCGTATCCAGAACTTCGAAAGCGATCGTCGGTGGTCTGATCGTCAGCGCCTTGCTTGCGGCCTGCGCCGTCGGGCCGGACTATGTTGCACCCCACACAGAGATGGCGCCGTTTCACAACGCGAAGGTCGTCGCTGACCGGCAAACCACGTTGCCGGCCCCGAACCTCGATAGCTGGTGGACAGGATTCAACGACCCCGAACTGGTCAAGGTGGTGCAACGGGCGCTCGATCAGAACCTGAGTCTCCAGGCTGCGATTGCACGCGTCGCCCAGTCGCGTGCGGCGGCCCAGGCGGCTGGCGCCCGCCTGCTTCCCACCATCGATGCCAATGCGTCGTACACGGCAGCACACCAGAGCGTGCAGAGCCCGCTTGGCACGATTGCGAGCGCGTTTCCCAATTACAGCCGCGACCAGAAGGAGTATGTCGCCGGTGCGACGGCAAGCTGGGAAATCGATCTGGCGGGCGGTCTGCGGCGCGCACACGCGGCAGCCACCGATGAAGAACAGGCCGCCGAGGCCTCACAACTTGGCACGCGCGTGACGGTTGCTGCCGACGCTGCCGACGCATATCTGCAAATCAGGGGGCTGCAGGCGCGGCTCGCCGTCACCCAAGATCAGGTGGATACCGATGCGCGTCTGCTGGAGCTCGTGAAAGCGCGCAAACAGGCCGGTGCATCCGATGAACGCGAGGTGGCTCAGGCTGAAGCCTTGTTGCGTCAGGCACGTGCCACCCTTCCGAGCTTGCGCGTGTCGCTCGAAGCGCAGTTAAACCGGCTCGATGTGCTGATGGGTACACAGCCGGGGACCTATGCGGCAGAACTCGGCACGAACGCGGGTCTCATTCCGGACGTGCCTGCCATCGGCAGCACGGACCAGCCCGTCGACGTGCTGCGGCGCCGCCCTGACATCATTGCTGCCGAACGCCACCTGGCAGCTTCCAACGAAGCGATCGGCGTGGCACTTGCCGATTACTACCCGAAGATTTCGCTCGCTGGCGCATTGGGATTCGACAGCATCTCGGCCAGTCACTTCCTGAGCGCGAAGTCGTTCCAGCCAGTCGGGACAGGTGCGCTGCAGTGGCGTCTGTTCGATTTCGGCAAGGTAGACGCCGAGGTCAAGAGTGCGCGCGGATCGTACGCCGAGGCATTGGCACAGTATCGGGAGGCTGCTCTCAAGGCGACCGAAGATGTCGAAGACGCCTTGATGACGCTGTCGCAAACGGAGATTCGTGCGCAGGAAATTCAGCAGGAAGTGAACGCATTGACGAAGGCGCGCGACCTTTCAGAGAAAGCGTATCGCGCGGGCTCGATCACGCTCACCGATGTGCTCGACGCCGACCGGCAACTTCTCGATGCGCGTGACGATCTCGATGCAACGAAGGCAGACGCTGCCCGCGCTGCAGTGAGAACGTTCCGTTCGCTGGGCGGAGGATGGGACGCTCCGCATCAGCAGGTCGCCAAGACGGACTGACTCCGACTCACGACTTAACCGGTTTTTGGGGAACAGCTTCCTGCATTCGGCCCGTAGTGCGATGCAGTGGGCTTCCCTATAGTTTCGTCACGAGACTTAATTCGCAAACTTTCTGGAGAAGCCGACATGGATCGCCGCCTTCTAACACTCTCACTTGGTATGTTCGCGCTCGGCACTGACAGCTTTGTCTTCGCGGGCATCCTCCCTGAAATCGCCCACTCGTTTGGTGTCAGCATCGGCGCCGCTGGCCAGTTGATCAGCGTGTATGCGCTGAGCTACGCGCTGCTCGGTCCGACCATCGCAGCGCTTGCTGCGAACGTTCCACGAAAGCGTCTTCTGCTCAGCGGCATCGGATTGTTCGTCATCGCCAATCTCGGCACCATCGTGGCGCCGAATCTCGGCATCGCCTTAGCCACACGAGCTTTCGCAGGTCTTGGTGCAGCAATGTTCTCGCCGACTGCCAGCGGAACGGGTGCGTCACTGGTGCCGCCAGAGCGTCGCGGGTACGCGTTGTCCATCATCGTGGCGGGACTGACGACGGCTACCGCGCTGGGCTCGCCCATCGGTGCCGTGATTGGCGGGCTCGCAAGCTGGCATTGGACGCTGGTTCTCGTTGCCGCACTCGGTGCAGCCGCGTTCGCCGGTATTCTCGCGTTCCTGCCTGAAGTGCCGCTGCCGCCCGCCATCTCGTTGCGCGAACGCCTGTCGCCC
Source organism: Paraburkholderia steynii (assembly GCF_900100565.1). Classification (NCBI taxonomy): domain Bacteria; kingdom Pseudomonadati; phylum Pseudomonadota; class Betaproteobacteria; order Burkholderiales; family Burkholderiaceae; genus Paraburkholderia; species Paraburkholderia steynii. The sequence continues at coordinate 12,198 of NZ_FNDI01000023.1, forward strand.
CTCACCGATTCCCGCGTAGGACTCACGCTCACGACGACGGTGCTAGCCCAGATCGGCACCTTCATCATCTTCAGCTACTTCTCCGTCGTGTTCGATCGCGCGATCGGCCACAGCGCCCCTGTGCTGGGTGGATTGCTTGTGCTATGGGGACTGGCAGGAACCTTCTCGAATCTGCTGACGGGACGGATCCTCGACAAAATCGGTTCGCACAAGGTCGTTCTGATCAAACTCTCTATCGTTGCAATCGTCATCCTCACGATGCCGATCACCGGCGCACATCTCTGGAGTGCAGCGATCGCCGTGACGATCTGGGGCGCCTGTGCATGGGGTGTGCTGGTGCCGCAACAGTTCCGTCTCGCGAGCCTGAATCCGCCGATGACGGCCGTGTTGGTCGGTCTCAACACTTCAGCGACTTATGTAGGTGTGTCCATTGCCGGGGCTCTCGGTGCTGCTGTGATCCCGGTCATCGGCAGCCATAACCTGGGGTATCTCTCCAGCATTCCCGTCGTCATCGCGATCCTTGTCTCTGGGCTCGCGACGCGCCGTATCGCATCGTTTGCAAAAACAGCAAAAGGCGCCGTAGCGGCTTGAGTTTCAATCCCTTTACGAGGAAAAAAGCAATGTCTAATGCAAGCACATTACGTCAGTTGCACGACAATTCGATCCCGCTCCGCTTGCCGAATGTCTGGGATGCCGGTAGCGCACGTCTCGTTGAGGCGTTGGGTGCATCTGCAATTGCCACGACAAGCGCCGGATTTGCGTGGGCATTGGGATATCCAGACGGCCGCATACTGCCTTTCGATGAGGTTATCGCTTCGGTTCGGCGTATCGTCCGCGTGTTGAACGTGCCCTTGTCGGTCGATATCGAGAATGGCTACTCCGACAATCCGAAGACCGTTGCGGACCATGTCATGCAACTGGTGGAGCTCGGCATCGCCGGCATCAATATCGAAGACGGCTCAGACCCGGCATCACTTCTCGCCTTGAAGATCGAGGCGATCAAGGACGCCCTTGTGAAGTCGGGTTCGGATCTCTTCGTCAACGCACGCTCCGACGTCTTTCTTGCAGGCCTCGCTGAAAAATCGAAGCAGCCGGAAGAGTCGATTAGTCGCGGCAATCTGTATGCATCAGCCGGTGCGGACGGTCTTTTTCTTCCGGCCCTCGTGCAGTCATCCGATATCGAGACGATCGTCGGCGCAACCCGACTGCCTCTTAACGTCATGGCCGTGCCAAGGCTCGCCGACGCAGCGACCCTCGGAAAGCTGGGCGTGCGGCGGTTAAGTGCAGGTAGCGGTATCTCGCAAGTCGTGCTCGGCAAAGCGAAGACGCTCGCGCAAGACTTTCTCGACAATGGTCGTTCTGAAGCGCTCGATAACAATCCCCTGCCGTATTCCGAGATTCAGAACCTCTTCGCCAGAGTGACGAATCCATGAGCAGCAGATGTGTCCCGAGACTTCGACCGCTTCTGTCTATCCGACTATGTGCTGGTCGATACATGCATTCACGGGTACGTGCTGATGTCCGCCCATACCACTTTTCATTACTCAACACACAATGGAGTTTTTGATGATGCTTAAAGGCAAACGCGCTCTGGTCACAGGGGCGAGTCGGGGTATCGGGGCTGCAATTGCGAAGGCTTTAGCCGCCGCCGGCGCAGACGTGGCGATCACATATGAAAATTCGGCAGAGCAGGCCGCCAGTGTTGTGAAGGCGATCGAAGCGGAAGGCCGCCGCAGTATCGCAATCCAGGCGGATAGCGCAAATGCAACGGCCGTTCAGGCGTCCGTACAGAAGACCGTCGAAGCATTGGGTGGGCTCGATATCCTGGTGAACAACGCCGGCATTCTTCGGATGGGCGATGTAAAGGATATTTCCATCGAAGACATCGACGCGACGCTTAACGTCAATGTGCGTGCTCCGATCCTGGCCGCAAAAGCCGCAATCCCCCACCTGAGGACGGGAGGGCGAATTATTTCGATCGGGAGTTACTTTGCCGACCGCGTACCGGCCTCGATGCTCGGCATCTATGCTGGCTCGAAGTCCGCTCTCGTTGCGTTCACCCAAGGACTGGCGAGAGAACTCGGCCCACAAGGAATTACGGCAAATCTCGTCCAGCCTGGCTCCATCAATACAGATATGAACCCGGTCGAAGGTCCGTTCGCGTCGACGCTGAAATCACTGACGGCCACAGGCGACTACGGCAAAGGCGAAGACATTGCGCAGGCGGTGGTCTTCCTTGCAAGCGCCAACGCCAGTTACGTCACCGGCGCCACGCTCACCGTCGACGGTGGTGCCAACGCTTAAGGGTCGACACAGGCGTCGGTGTGGCCAGCATGCGCGCGAGTAGCGCTTCGTACTCGAAAGCGCATGCCGCGCGGGCGCACGAGGCCCGGCATGGCGGTCGCATGCCGTCTTTGGCTACACGGCGAAAGCTCCGCGTTGTAGCGACTGCTGCATCGCGCTGAGGTTTGCTGATCGCGACGAAGCCGTCGTTCGCGGGCGAGTGTTTAGCGGTACCTTTTGGCCGGTCGCGGAAGATCATCGCCTATCCTCGACTCGCTCTCCCTCTTGCCGTGTCGAAATTCCGTGAACGACCCTGAGGAGCCATTGCGTCCTCAAACAGGAACGTCCGCTCACGCCATGACCGGCCATTCGGTAGCGCCGGACGACTGTCTCCTCGTGGCCGGGTCGTGCCTATTGACCGGACGATTGCTGTTCTTTCGTGTCACCAAGTCCCGCCAGGAACCGCTCAGCCAAATCGGATGCGTCAAGTTGCTCGATCCACCACTCCAATGCTCGCCCCACCTTGTCTTCGCGCCAGGCCAGGTAGCAATTTGTCAGTTCACGCACGCCGACAATGCGTCGGGCGACGAGTCTCCCCTCATGGATCGGCCCTTCCGCTACACGCTCGGGCAGCATTCCGACAGCGATACCTTCGCACAACGCTTCAACCTTCGCGCCAAGTGTCGACACGACAATCATCATCTGTCCATCGGGTTTGGCCACCGATTGAGGTTGCAGTTTGCGCGAAGTGTCGCTTATGACAACACCTCGGTATCTTGCGATCGTCTCGCTTCGCAACGGCTCGAGGATGCCTGCGAGTGGATGGTCCGGTGCAACGACGAACACGTGTCGGAGCGTGCCGATTGGTCGAGCTACGATGTTGGCGGCATGCGGCGGCTCACCAAATGCACCCACGGCCAGATCGGCCCGTCGGGTAATCAGCGCATCCCAGACTCCCCCAAGCACCTCGGTGGAAAGGCGTAGTTGGGTAACCATCTCGAGATCGTAGAAGGCGCGTACATACGGCCACAAAGATGCGGAAGGCAAGATTGCGTCGAGGCATATCCGCAGCTCCGATTCCCAGCCGTCTTGTATTCTCTTTGTTCTGATTTCCAGATGTCGAGCAGCGTGTAAAAGGTGCCGCCCTTCATCGACAAGGAAGCGACCGGCTTGCGTGAGTTTTGCTCGTCTGCCGCTGCGATCGAAAAGCTCGACGTTCATATCGCCTTCCAGCTTCTGCACGAGGTACGTGAGTGATGAAGGAACTCGATGCAACGACGTTGCTGCTTCAGCGAATGTGCCAGTGCGGTCAATCGCGTCCAGGACCGCAAGAACTTCAAACGAAAGCTTTATCGCCACAGACGTTGCGTCCTCAGTTGTTGCTACCCGTTGATCGCCGTCAGCGCGAACATCGAGCAATTTTTAGCAGCGCTTGCGCTCGCATGGGGTCACGCAAGTGCTATCAGATAGAAGGAGCCGATGCTTTCGCACTAGTCCGCAGCAGGGAAGTCCAGCGTAGTGTCGTTGATACGGTTAAACAGATTGGTGAATGCAATGCTGGCTATGGCCATCGCGACATCGACGATTTGTGCATCAGTGACGCCGGCCTGTTTGACCTCCGTTATCACATCGGTTTGAACCGTGCCGCTCGTTGTGATTAGATGCAGCACAAACCTGGCCAACGCATCATCGTGCGCGTCGCCCGACGGCCGGCCCTGACGCAACGCCAGAATGGCTTCACGGTCAAGACCCATCTTTTTGCTCAACAGCGTGTGTGCGGCGAGGCAATAGTCGCAGCCGGTTGTCTGGCTAACGACCAGTTTAACGACTTCGATATCCCGCGCGCTCAAGCTACTCTTTTTGAGCGATGCCTCGAGACTCAGTACCGCCTCCAGCGCGACCGGGCTATTCCCGCCGATTCCAATATATGAATTTGGGACCTTGCCGACAGTCGCTTTGACACCTTTAAACAATTCGGCTGTGTGGCCGGTGGCTTCAGACACTGCGATAGTATGGAGACGAGGCATGACATATTCCTTTGAGGTGGGAAAAAATAGGCGAACAGCGGGCGGCATGGCGAGTGAAGCCTGGTTAACCTGATCGGTCACCCGCTGTGAGCGGTGCGCTTTGATTGAGCAATAGCGGACGAGCGAGCAGAAATGCGCCGACAAGCGCCGAGCTACCCAGTGTGACCGCGAGCACGAAACGCCAATCAGGGTGCAGCATGATCTGTGGCAAAAGACCTACCGTCAGCGCGGGTGGAAAGTGGAGTCGCAGTACACGCAATGTCACGATTCCGACCAGCAACGAAACGACGACGGACAACGGGCCGGCGCCGAACCACAAAAGCGCGGCGAGCCCCACAGCGGCGGTGAACGTGCAGACAAGGGGCAAAGTGAGGGGCCGCTTCGTCCATGGACGGATGTTGGCGTTGGTGAAGATCTCGAATGCGGTCATAACAAGTGGGGGAAACAGGATCAGCCGTAGACCGGTGACGCGGGCTAATCCGTACGCCACGAGAACAAACCCGAAGAAAATGAAAATGGGTAGCCACGTCCTGAGCCGGGGCGCACGCTCAATTTCATCGGTTTGGGCCACGGTATCGAGCGCGGGCGCCTGACCAACATCGCCCGAAGCCAATATACGGCCATAGATCGTGGAGACGAGGGCCAGAATCGCCATCACGGCCGCGATGGAGATTGGATACCACCAGCTCGTGATACCGAACACGAGAGGCAGAAAGGCTGCGGAAATGGCTGGCATGATCGGCGAACGCATCAAACCGATGATCAGTATCGCGCCGGCAATGGTCAGCGCCACCGACCATAGGCTGTACACCATCGCTTGCGTGAGCGCGGTGCCCAGTGCCGCGGTCACAGAGGGCGTGATCGCCAGCATGACCGGCGAGCGTGCCCACTCTCCCGCGGGGCGCGTGAACACGTCATAGCTCAACGCGGCCAGTTCGGGAAAAAGAACGTAGAACACGCCAGTCAAGAGCGCCGCCTTCGCGACAACAGCGAGAAGAACAACCGAAAGCACTGGCCCAAGGATCAATGCGTCGGTGAACGTGCGACGTCGGTCGCGGCGCATGGAAATGCTCATCAGAAAAAACCCTATCGGCTGGCATAGTCCGATGATAGGGATTTCGGATTTGTGCGAATATTCGCGTATCTGCAACCCTACCTTGCGTTAATGCACCGATGTTCGATTGGGAAAACATTCGATATTTCTTGGCTATCGCTCGCATCGGGACGCTGTCGGGCGCCGCCCGAAGTCTCAAGGTTGATCACGCGACGGTGAGTCGGCGTTTGAGCGCACTGGAGAGCGAAATCAAGACCCGCTTGATCGAGCGCCAGCCCAGGACTTGCAGGCTCACGCCGATCGGCCAGCGCGTGTTCGAATTGGCGCAGGAAATGGAAGAAGGCGCGTACGCTGTCGAACGACTCCTGGACGCCAGCCGTTCGCCGCTGAGCGGCAAGGTCACGCTCAGCGCACCGCCCGTCCTCGTGGCGAATTTTCTGGTTAAGCATCTAGCAGACTTTCGTCGTGCAAATCCAGGCGTACAACTGTCCGTCTCGTGCGAAGCACGGCAGGTCTCCCTAAGCCGAAGGGAGGCAGATGTTGTCCTGAGACTGACTCGGCCTGAGGAACTCACGAGCGTCGCGCGGAAGCTGGGGCGCGTGTCGTTTGGTCTGTACGCGAGCAAGGACTATCCTCATCTGCACGATCCGTCCGCCTGGGAGTTCATCGCCTATGACGCTGGCTTCGTGGGCGTGCCACAGCAGAAGTGGTTGACGAGCGTTGCAGGGAAAAGGCCTATTGCCTGCGAAATCAGCGATATCAATGGCCATCTGGTAGCGGCGCGGGCAGGCGCGGGCGTGGCGGGTCTCCCTGATTTCCTGGCAGATACCGATGCGAAGCTGCAGCGCCTCACGTACGGTGGCGAAGCGTTTTCGCGAGATATCTGGATGGCCGTTCATCGAGACCTGCGCCGTTCGCCGCAAATACGGGCCGTCATGGACTTCCTGGTGAAAATCGTCGCCGAAAACCCCGCCTTGGCGGACCATCGCCCCTAAGCGGACGTTTCGTTGCATTGACGCGAACGTCCCTTGTTGGCCGAATGTACGGACTCGCCGACGTCGCCGTAACCCGTCGTACAAAAACGTTGGTCCACGCCAGCGTCAGCTTTGTGATGTCATTGTCGAGCGGGTGAAACCGACCAGTTGCAGTCAGTAGTGTGCATATCTCAGACGCCTGAAAGAGATCGAACAGCGACCACTGCCGGATTATGCTCTGACATGGCATTGCAGCCTCACGTACAGCGTCTTATCACCTCATGCAGCCGGTCGCAGGCTCTGGCGAGGTTTCTCTCTGGTGAGGTCGCGACACCCAACAATAGTCCTGACCTCGCTGAGGCCGGCGACGCATACCAGGGTGACAGCGGTGGCGGACCCAATCCGAACTCCAACAATGCTCTCGCAATGGAGATGTCCGAGACGCCGTCGGGCAACCGCACGAGTACGGCCAAACCGGCAGTCGTGGTCTCGAAAGCGCGCTCCTCGAGGCATTTGAGCAATGCGTCGCGTTGAGCGGCATAAAGGCGCTTCATCCGTCTCAGATGGCGCATGTAGTGTCCGTCGCGCATGAACTGCGCCGTCGCGAGTTGCACAGACAGCCAAGGCGCGGGAGCGAGGCATGCTGCCACTTCAGCGAACCGGGATACAAGCGGCAAGGGGGCGACCACGAATCCCAATCGCAGTGCTGGACTGATCGTTTTGCTAAAGGAGCCAATATGTATGACGCGCTGCCCACGATCAAGCGACGCGAGCGCCGGCGCGGCGCGTGCCGTCAGTTGCAGTTCGCTCAGATAGTCGTCTTCGATGATCCAGACTTTTTCTTTCGCAGCCCAGTCGAGAAGGCGCAGACGCCTCGCGAGCGATAGCGTGGGACCGAGCGGTGCCTGCTGCCCGGGGGTTACGACAACCAGATCGGTATTGGGCTCATGCTGGAGGCCGTACTCGATATTGAGCCCTTCCGCATCTACCGGTATCGGCGAGAGGGACATATTCGCGAGTTCCAACCCGTGTCGGGTGAACGGAAAGCTTGGGTTCTCCACCCACGCCCTTTTGCCCTCCAGACCCAATACGCGGAGTGTCAGTCCGAGCCCGCCGCTAAACCCGCTCGTGATGATGATCTGTGCGGGTGAGCACGTGACGCCGCGCGAAATGGCGAGGTAGGCAGCTATCTCGCGCCGCAGTTCCAGTTCGCCCCGAGGATCGGGATAAACGACTGATGCGCTGGATTCCGCGCGTAAAGCGAATGACCGAACTTTTGTGAAAAGTCTGGCGGGTAGCGTTTCCTGTGCGGGCACGCCCATCTGGAAAAACGCCGGCCCGGCCGTGAGTTCCCCGTACATCTCCATGAACGAACCCGGATCAGGCCGTTCTTCCACCTGAACGGAAGCGGGTGGCCGATCCGCCACCCGTGTTCCCGTCGCGCGGGAAGCAATGGTGAGTTGAGCGTCGGCAAGTCGGTCATATGCCTCGCGCACCGTGCCCCGGGCAACGCCTAGTTGGGCAGCGAGGTCCAGCCACGATGGCAGACGCGCTCCCGGCGCAAGCACGCCGCTCTCTATTGCAGTGCTGATTGCGTTACGGATCTGCTCGGCCAATGAAGCCTTCGCGGACCGATCGAGCTGTATTTGCAGCGGCTTGGTCATGCGTTCATGGTACATAAAAAATGTTCATTCCTGGTGCTTACCTGTGGCCCAGCGTGCATCCACAATACAAGGGCCATAAGGAGGCGCATCCTCATGAACATTCGATCTGTCCTCGCTCCTGCCTGCGTAACCGTTGCCTTCACCGTCGCAATGTCTGCTACTGCGCATGGGACGGGTGAAGCCGTTACACCCAGCTTCGAGCATGCCATCCCCAACATGCCGGGCAAGTCGTTGACCGCCGTCGTCGTCGACTATGCCCCTGGCGGAGCGTCACCGTCACACGAGCATGCGAAGTCGGCCTTTATCTATGCCTATGTCGTCTCGGGCGCCATCGAGTCACAAGTGAACGACGGCCCGAAGCGAACCTATCACGCAGGTGAAAGCTTCTTTGAGGAGCCGGGCTCTCTTCATCGTGTGAGCCGTAATGCCAGCAAGACCAGGCCCGCGAAACTGCTGGCGGTGTTCGTGGCGGATTCCGACGACAAGCCCCTGACCACACCGGTCAAGTAAATCAGGCACATCAAGGATGTGAACACATGCGCAAGCGTCTCGACTACAACCCGATCGCGCCCACAGGCATCAAGGCGTTTCGACGTGTCTACGGCGACGTCATGCCGAGGCCCGGACGACGCCTGAAAGCGGTCGGATCCATGCCGTGCATTGCGTGGAACGCCTGCGAGAAGTTGCTTCGACTCGTGAATCCAACCATCCTCGCGACCTCAGCGACGGGGCGCGTGGTCGTCGCCAGCAATTCGGCCGCTTTTCGTAGCCGCACGAGCTTCAACATGCTCATCGGCGGCTGTCCGAATGCCTTCATGAACTGGGCGGCAAACGCGGAACGGCTCATGCCGGCGATATCGGCTAACCGCTCTACGGTCCACGGCGATGACGGGCGCTCAAAGATTGCTTCGAGCACCCCTGCGAGCCGTTTGTCAGCAAAGCCTGTCGCCCACGGCAGCTCGATTCCCCCAGCGTCTATCTGCCGCCGCATCACCATGATCAAGCACTGCTTGAGCAGTGCTTCCACCAATGCACGCGAGCCGAGCCCCGGCTGCGCGCATTCTGCCAGCAGTATGATGAACTGGTTCTTCAAACCCGACTGCCCGTCGAACTGCGCGATCAGCGGCCGACGCAGCGCGCTAAATGGATCCGTGCCGTGATGCGTGTCGAACTTCAATTCACCGCATGCGGTAGCGATGCCGGCCGAGCCTTCACCCGCCTGGATTGTCGGCACGGTTTCTCGCGAAGGCCAGTCCGTGAGACGTCTGAGGTTCGTTTCGTTGCTGGGCGACGGATGGTCGCTTTCAATCGCGTAAGCGATGCCGGGCGGCAATAGCACAAAACTGTGCGAACTCAGCGCGACGCGCTCGCCCGTTTGCGTCACGAGTGCGCCTCTGCCTTCCATGCAGTAGTGAAGGCTTGCCGTTGCGCTGGCGTCGAAGCGGGCGCTCCAGCCGTCGCGAATGTCGCACAGGGTGAAATTCGCCACACCGATGTCCAGTGCGGCAAGGAAGCGTTCGAGGACGGGAAGCTCAAAGATAGGGCGATTAGTCATGGACGAATTCGAACCAAATCGAGACCAAATGGAACGGGCACCTCTCTACTATAAGCATGCAGACCATTGATTACAGGAGAAACCCATGTTCGATATGAAGCATCTTAGCCGACTCAAGAAGCTGGACGAAAACGCATCGGAAGCGATGAAAAGCTTCTGGGCATTTGACAAGGCGGTCTTTGAAGAAGGCGCGTTGAGCGTGCAACAGAAGCAGCTTATTGCCATCGCCGTCGCATTGACGACGCAGTGTCCCTACTGCATTGAACTGCACACAAAGGCTGCGCGCGACGCAGGCGCGAGCGAAGCGCAACTGTCGGAAGCCGCGCTCGTGGCGGCGGCCATTCGTGCAGGCGGCGCCATCACGCACGCTTCACATCTGTTCCGCGGTTAAGCGAACACATGCGTAAGCGTCTCGACTTCAACACGATCGCGCCCCGCTGAAGAAAGGTGTAAGGGTCGAAAAGCTCGCGCTGGTACAGGCGTGGAAGGATTCGACGAAGTTGAGGCGTGTCGTATTAGGAATACGAAACAAATGTGACAGCGTTCTCCGTGTACGTGCCGATCCGCGCTTGCCGAAGTACCACGGGCCAACGGCAAGCGACTCGTCCGTTTAGCAACCACCGGAAGCAGAGGAGAAAACGTCACCCATCAACTTTAACGAAAGCCAGTCCGCCTGGAACGAAATCACGCTTGTGCCTCAACCCTTCCCTTCATCCATAGGAGTAAGCATGACCAACGGAATCACCAGGACCAATGCCGTCATCGAATGTATCCTGAGCCGCAGCGCCGCCAAGTATTACGACCCCGCCGCCTCCTTGAGCGACGACCAGATTCGCGAGCTGGTACACATCGGCACCTCCGCGCCCACTTCCTTCCACTTGCAGAACTGGCGTTTCATCGCCGTGCGCACGCCTGAAGCCAAGGCTCGGCTGAGCCCGATCGCCTGGAACCAGCCCGCGATCACCGAAGCAGCCGTTACCTTCATCGTCTGCGGCCAGTTGGCCGATTCCAGCGTGATACCGGAACGCCTGGCTCCGCTGGTTGAAGCAGGCGTCATGCCGGCAGCGATGGTGCCGGAATGGGAAATCCCCGCTCGCGATCTATATATGGAATACCCGCAGCGCCAACGCGACGAGGCAGTACGCACCGGCACCTTCGGCGCGGCGGCGATGATCTATGCGGCCCGCTCGCTGGGCCTGGGTTCGACGCCGATGATCGGTTTCGATGCCGAAGCGGTGCATCGCGAGTTCGGACTGGCTAAGGACGAAGTACCCGTCATGCTGTTGTCCGTAGGTTCGGAGCGTCCAGGAAACTGGTCGCAGAAGCCGCGCCGTCCGGTGGCTGATGTGCTGGATCTGGTATAGGCGCGTCGCCGCGATAGCGGCCGAGTTGAACGACCAAGCGGCTGCCAGGCGGGAGGCAACCGCAAAGGTACCTCCCACGTGAAGGCCCGACCAGCTTCGACCCAGGAACTGGGCACGAAGTAAGCCGAGGGACGGTTCCCACACGGACTTTCCCCAATTAGCGAAACCAGTAATTTACGGAAACTACGATGCCACGAACTGCAGCTCTAAAGCCGGACCAGGTACCGGCCGATTCGAAACCGACTCTCGATACGTTCACCAAAAACATTGGGTTCACCCCAAACATGATGGCGACCTTCGCGCAGAGCCCGATCGCGTTCAACGCATGGGCCGCCCTGCTCGGCTCCTTGAGCAAGGCACTCGATGTGAAGACGCGTGACGGCATCGGGCTCGCTGTCTCCGAACTGAATGGCTGCAACTACTGCCTGACGGTTCACAGCTTTACGGCGGAGCATATGGCCAAGCTGCCGGCCGATGAAATCATTCTCGCCCGGAAGGGCCATGCAAGCGACCCGAAGCGGGACGCCGCCCTCCAGTTTGCGCGCAAAGTCATCGAGACCCGTGGAAAGGTCAGTGACACCGATCTGAAAGCGGTCCGCGAAGCTGGCTATACGGATGCGAACGTCATGGAGATCGTCGCGCTGGCGGCCATGTACTCCTTGACGAACTTTATCAACAACGTGTTCGATCCGGAGAAGGATTTTCCCGCCGTCACGCCGGCTGGCTCGATCTGAACTCGATACCGTCGAATCGACCCTCTCCGAGAGTCCCAGGAGGTTTGATGTGATGCAGGCCTACGCCAAAGCCCGGATGCACCCAGGAACGATTTTCGGGAACGTGTCCGGGCGTAGGTCGCTGTCATTGCGATTGTTCACGAGCACACGGGCAGCCACACGAAGCTAAACCCTGGAGGTCCCCAGTCGAACGGAGGCTTATCGTCCGAGGGCCGACGCAGAGTTGAATTTAAAACCACGGATGGAATCACCGAGGAGGGAGAAAGTGACACTCGATCATCCAATTTTCACGCGCTGGCCAGCGCAGTACCCCGAGCGGCTCCAGCTCTTTTCCCTGCCGACACCCAACGGAGTGAAGGTCGGCATCATGCTGGAGGAGACAGGCCTCGCCTACGAGCCGCGCCGCATCGACATCACGGCGAACGAGAACCACGATCCGGCCTTCCTCGCGCTCAACCCCAATGGCAAGATTCCGGCGATCTACGATCCCGACGGGCCGGGCGGCCGGCCGCTGGCGTTGTTTGAATCGGGAGCGATCCTGATCTATCTCGCCGACAAGACAGGCCAGTTCCTCTCGACCGATCCCAACACGCGCTACGAAACGATCCAGTGGCTGATGTGGCAGATGGGCGGTGTCGGGCCGATGTTCGGTCAGGTCGGCTTCTTCAACAAATTCGCCGGCAGGGATTATGAGGACAAGCGGCCGCGTGACCGATATGTGAGTGAGTCGGCGCGGCTGCTCGGTGTGCTCGACTCGCGGCTGGCTATCCGCGACTGGGTAATGGGCGACGGCTACAGCATCGCCGACATCTCGCTGCTCGGCTGGGTGCGCAATCTGATCGGCTTCTATGAGGCGCGCGAACTGGTCGGTTTCGACCGCTTCACGCATGTGCGGCGCTGGCTCGACCGTGGTCTCGCGCGGCCAGCGGTGCAGCGCGGTCTGGAAGTGACCGCGGCTTAAAAGAGATGCCGCCAGCCGACACCATGGCGACTGCCCCCGATGGGCAGAACACTTCCGAAAAAGGTGAATCTATGACCTGTCGAAATGAGGACAATATCGTTCGACGCGCACTGATTGCTCTTTTGGCACCGAAGCCGTTTGCGTCGGAGGTCACTGCGAACACGTACAGCCGCAAAAAGAAGTATCGCCGAAGCGGACGCGCTGCAACCAGGACATTTGAGCCGGTCGTTGCCGAACCGGTCCCCGCTCGCATTTCCATTATCGAGCAGCCTACCTCGCAAACGCTCAGTGTCTGCTGGAGCGATCCGCAATCTGGATACTACGCTGACCAGGTGTGGCGCAAAGGTGTCGCACGCAGACCGTCCTTCTGCGTGTTGACGGGCATGCGCATCGATCCGGGAGATTCCGTGTTCAGGCCGCGTACCAGCGAAACGTATGTACCCGGGAATCGGGATCGCATGATACTCGCATCAGTAGTGATTCAATTCTCATGACGTGAGGGTGATCGCAAACGGACTGGTGGTCGTGTCGCGCCAGTTGCAAATGGATGTGTACAACGCCCAAGCCGGGCAGGTGTCGGCGAATCTCGTGTTGGCGCCGGGCGGTGCGGGCAGTTTCGGGGATAGCTCGCCGATAACGAGCGGAGATTCAAGCCGATCCACGAGGGCTGGGCGAGCGATGCGCGACCCGCCCGTGCGATCGTGCCGACCGGTCCGGTCCACTTCGGCTTCAGGCAATCGTAAGGTGAAACGCGCAATTAGCGCCCTACCGTACGCAACACCTACACTAGACAAGGCAAGTGCCGTTCTATTTTTTAAGCCCGCAACGGGAAACAGATTCCGGCGATGACGATGGATATCGAACTGTGGCTGGGCGGACTTGGGCTCGAGCAATACACACAGGCCTTCGCCGACAACGACATCGACGCGGCGATGCTGCCCGGGCTCACTGACGCGGATCTAAAGGAACTCGGCGTTCGCTCGCTCGGGCATCGCAAGCGGCTGCTGGCGGCAATTGCCCAGATGTCGGCTTCGGGAGCCGACGCGCCGCCTGCGGCCCCGCCCGCCCCCGATAGACCTGTCGCGCCCGCTGTCAGCGCGCCAGTGGAAGAGCGCAGGCAGGTCACCGTGCTCTTCGCCGACCTGTGCGGCTTCACTGCCCTCTCGCAAACACTCGATCCCGAAGAACTGCGTGAACTGATCGGCCGCTTCACCGGGCTGGTCGACGGCATCGTGCTCGCGTACGGCGGCACCATCGACAAGCACATCGGCGATGCCGTGATGGCGCTCTTCGGCGCGCCGCGGGCACACGAAACCGATCCGCTGCGCGCGGCCCGCGCCGCGCTCGATATTCACGACGCGCTCGACCAGTTGAGCGCGAAAAGCGCGCGGAGCTTGCAGGCGCATATCGGCATCGCCAGCGGCGAGGTGGTTGCGGGCGCAGTCAGCCGTGCCGATGCGCAGGACTACACGGTGCATGGCGACGCGGTGAATCTTGCCGCGCGGCTCGTCTCGGCGGCGGGCGCGCGACAGACGTTGTTGTCCGACGGTGTGCGGCGCGCGCTCGGCGACAGCGCGGTCTGCGAGCCGATCGGCGAGATGCACTTCAAGGGCATCGACGTGCCCGCGCGCGCGTGGCGCCTCTCCTGCGTGGTGCGCGAACCCGCGCGGGCGAGCCGCAGCCGGTTCGTCGGGCGCAGAGCGGAACTGGAACAGTTTCGTGGCATCGTGCGCGCGTGCGTCGAACAGCGAGCCGGACACGTCGTCTATGTGCGCGGCGATGCGGGCATCGGCAAGACGCGGCTCGTCGATGAGATGCGCGTGTTTGCTCACACGCATCGCTTCGCGGTGCATCGGGGCCTCGTGCTCGACTTCGGCGTCGGCAAGAGGCAGGACCCGGTGCGCGCGATCATCGACAGCCTGCTAGGCCTGTCACCCGCGGCGGATATCGAAGAGCGTAAGGCCGTGGCCGCGCGCCTTGTCGGCGATGGCGTCATCCAGCCCGAGCAGTGCGTCTTTCTCGACGATCTGCTCGATCTGCCGCAATCGGGCGAATGGCGCACGCTCTACGACGCGATGGATCACGGCGCGCGCAAGCGCGGCAAGCAGGCCGTCGTCGCGGCGTTGACGGCTGACGCATGCCGGCGCGGCGCGAGCATGATTGTCGTCGAAGACCTGCATTGGGCGGACGCCGAAGTGTTGGGCTATCTGTCTGCGTTCGCGTCTGGTATTGGAGGCGGCACGGGACTGCTGGTGATGACCTCGCGCATCGATGGTGATCCGCTCGATGCCTCGTGGCGCGCCCGGATGCGCGACACGCCGCTCGCGACGATCGATCTCGGTCCGTTGCGCCGCGACGAAGCACTGACGCTCGCAGGCAATTTCATCGACGCGACGCAGCGCGTGGCGCTTGCCTGCATCGAGCGCGCGGACGGCAATCCGCTGTTCCTCGAACAGCTTCTGCACAACGCCGAAGAAGGCAGCGGCGATGCCGTGCCGGCGTCGATCCAGAGTCTCGTGCTCGCGCGCATGGACCGGCTCGAAGCGCGCGACCGCGTTGCGTTCCAGGCGGCATCGGTGATCGGGCAGCGCTTCGGGCTCGCGCTGCTCAGACGGCTGATCGACGAGCCGGACTACGACTGCGGCACGCTGGTCGCCAATGCACTCGTGCTGCCCGAAGGCGATGACTTTCTGTTTGCGCACGCGCTGATTCAGGAGAGCGCGTACTCGACGCTGCTGCGGGCGCGGCGGCGCGAGTTGCATCGTCGCGCCGCCGACTGGTTCGCCGATAGCGACGCCGTGCTGCGCGCACAGCACCTGGATCGCGCCGAAGACGAGCGCGCGCCGCAGGCTTGCCTCGATGCGGCGCACGCGCAGCGGGCCGCGCATTTCACGGAATCCGCGCTGCTTCTGATCGAGCGAGGGCTTCGGATCGCGCAGTCGCCGCACGACAAGCATGCGCTGACGTGCTTCAAGGGCGAGTTGCAGTGCGATCTGGGCGACATTCCTGCGTCGATGGCCACGTATCGCTCGGCCGTCAATGCAGCGCCCGATGATGCTAGCCGTTGTGTCGCGCAACTTGGACTCGCGGAAGGCTTGCGGGTCAGCGAGGGCTTGAGCGAAGCGCTCGCGTTGCTCGACGCTGCGCAGCAGATAGCGGAACGCGAAGACAGCGTGAGCGAACTTGCGCGCCTGCACCATCTACGCGGCAATATCCTGTTCCCGCTTGGACGCATTGACGACT
Organism: Paraburkholderia steynii; assembly: GCF_900100565.1. Classification (NCBI taxonomy): domain Bacteria; kingdom Pseudomonadati; phylum Pseudomonadota; class Betaproteobacteria; order Burkholderiales; family Burkholderiaceae; genus Paraburkholderia; species Paraburkholderia steynii. Next base: position 28,057 of record NZ_FNDI01000023.1, read on the forward strand.
GCCGGATCGAACACGAACGCGGGCTCGCTTACGCGCAGCGGCTCGGCTTGCCCGAAGCGGAGGCACGCGCGCTGGGCGGTCTCGCCGATGCCGCCTATGCGCAAGGGCGGATGCGCACGGCATTCGAGCACTTCAGCCGTTGCGTCGCGTTGAGCCGCGAACATGGTTTCGGTCGCATCGAAGTGGCCAACCGGTCGATGCAAGGCTTTAGCCGTATCTATCTGAACGAGGCGCGCGAGGCCTGTGTCGATGCCGTCGCTGCGTCGCGCGAGGCGGCGCTTGTTGGGCAGCCGCGCGCGCAGTTGCTATGCGAAACGCTGGGCGTGTTCGCGTGCTACGAAACGGGCGACATGCGCGCGGCGCGGGTTCATCTCGAACAGGAAATGCGGTTGATCCGGCAACTCGGCGCGCGCCGCTTCGAGGCGCAGAACCTCGAGATGCAGGCGCGTGTGTTGCTCGAAAGCGGGCAGCGCGAGGAGGCGGCGCGTGTTTTGTGGGAGTCGTTGGCGCTGTGCCGTGAAGTTGGCATGCAGTTCAGCGCGCCGAAGGCATTCAGTGCGCTGAGTTGTGCTGTCGATGATGATGCCGAGCGGGTGCGCTTGCTTGCCGAGGGGGCCGATCTGCTGCGGCGCGGTGCGGTTGGTCACAATCATTTGTGGTTCTACCGCGATGCGATCGAAGCGATGCTGTCGGTGCGCGATTCAGTGGGTGCGCTGCGGTATGTCGAGGCATTGGAGCAGTACACGCGTGCGGAACCGTTGCCATGGGCGCAACTGTTCGCGGCCCGCGGGCGAGTGCTCGCTGCTGCGCTTGATGATTCCGTCGGTGATGCCTTGTTGCCAGAACTTCAGGCTGTGCGCGCGGCACTGGTGGTGGCGGGGTTTGATGGGGCGCGGCGTGCGGTGGATGCGGCGCTGGCGACCGTCCGGACCTCGGGAAAGGTTGATCGGTGACGAGCGAGAATGAATGCGTACTCGAAAGCCCCCCCAAGGCACTGTCAGTATTAAAACAAACCCGATGTTTCAACAGTCCGGCGAACGGCAGCGTACGAACTATGGCGAGTCCGCCTTCGAATTTAAGGTTTTTGACTTGAAGCCGATATAGATAATGCGAACTTTAGATACTCAGTCACGCCAGTTTTATCGCTTCATGCGCTCGCCTTCATTGTCCGCTCACATACCCAATGACGCATCATACTTCCATCCTGTTCGTTTCAATTTTGAGCTCTGTGCTACTGAGCGCCTGCGCGGGAACGCCGTCTCAGACTGCGAAGGACTATCGCCCGGAAACGGAGGCTCGCGTGCGTGTGTATTGGGGAGCAAATGTGACTTTCTACTTGAACACTGCGTGCGTTACAGGTGAGGCTAAGCACTTCGTCGCGTCCAAACCCGGCTTGTCGAGCCTGTCCAACAAGACCGTGGGCATGCCCGTGCCACCCGACGCCGCCCGTTATTTTCACGAGTACATTGTCCCGGCCGGCCAGCCGATAACCGTTCGTGCGCAGATTTCGAGCCAACAGTTGATCAACGGAAAGCAGTACAGGGTGACCGATCCGGCGACAGCTAGCACCTTCGTGCCCGAGCATGGGCACGACTATGAGATCCTGGTGCAAGACAATGATGGCCCTGACGAGATCTTTGCGCGCGAACTTGTCTCAAGTGGAAATGGCACCTCCACCGTACCGCATCCGCTCAAGTCAACGAGCTCCTGCAAGCCCTAGTGTTCCCCGTGCGTTCGATAGGCGCGAGAGCGAGCGCATCGAATTGGTCGCGCCAATACACACGACGCAGCTTGCTGATGAGATCGGCATTATTTTGAGCACATCTCGCGGCGTGTTGGCACCGACTCTATCGCAACATGTTGCTCGTTATGCTTTTGCATATCATCGGGAAGTCGGTAATTCGCCCCGATCCGGACGCTCACGACTGAACATCGAAGGTCCCTTTGTGTTAAGCGTTGTCCAACGCCTGCCCGCACGCGTCATCATGCACTCACAGGGCAGCGGACAAGGGCAGGCATCGAACAACGTTTAACAGTTTCTGCCGACCGCGTCGGACAGCAATCGGCCATGAACGGTCAGTCGATCCCGCTGCACATTGACGTCTCGGCGGCGGTTCCACATGTGAAAGCGGCCGCAAGTAACGAGGGCAGTGGCGTACGGCCCTTGCTTGCGCCATCGGAATTCAGCAAAACGACAGTGCCGTGGCTTCAGTGCAATTCGGTCACCGTCGCGCTCAGATTCGCAGCGATCTCGCGAGCGCGCTGTTTCTCGTCGTCGCTCAGGCGCTCGGCCAGTCTCGACTCGACGATCCTGATCGCAGCGGCATACGCCGGTATCCCACCATTCGCTTCGAAACCGGCGCGCGCGCGGGTTATCCATGCTGCCCCGATCGAACGGTCGCGCGGCACGCCGTTGCCGGCCAGAAAACGCATGCCGATGTCATATTGCATCAAGGGATTGCCCAGCAATGCCTCGTTCAGGCATGACAGACCGTCCCAGCGCTGGCGCAGTTCGCCCTCGGGCGTGAGTGAATCGTTGCGCCACAGATTCGACGCCGCGTCGGCGGGAACCAGCCAACGCCGCTGATTGCTGGCGAGCTCCGATTCCGCGCCCGTCGCCAACGCATGCAAAGCGAGCGCAATCTGCGATTGCTCCGCGCCGCCTCGCGCGCCTTGCTGATGCAGTTGCATCGCCTGCGCGGGGTTGCGCATCGCGCGCGGCCCGATTTCGTACAGGGTCGCGAGATCGCTGGCTGCCCCGTCGTCGCCGGCCGCCATCGCTTTTCCTAACCAGACGCGGCCCGCGTCGGGATTGCGCTCGACGCCGCGTCCATAGGCGTACGCAACACCCACCATCCGTTTGGCCTCTGCGTCGGCGGGCGCCGCCTTCGATGCCCACGTGAGCGCCTCATACTCGTCGACTCGGCCGCCCAGGCCCGTGAAGAGATGCCATGCGAGCGACGTTTGAGCCGATGTGTTGCCCTGTTCCGCAGCACGCCGGAACCAGTACGTCGCCGCCGACAGATCGGGCGTGACGCCTTCGCCGAGATCGTAGCTGTCGCCGAGCATCGACTGGTATTTCGCGTCGCCTTGATTCGCGACCGTCCATTGCCAGTACACACGATCAGTGTCGTTGGCGATGCCGTTACCCTTGTCGGCAAGAGCTTTCATCGCCATCGTGTTGCCGCTGCGTGCGGCGGCCGGACACCAGCGCGCCGCATAGTCGGGACGACGTTGCACGCTCGGACTCCCGAACGCGTACGCGCTGCAAAGCCATGCTTGCGACGCCGGATCACCGAGTTGCGCGCCTTGGGAGAACCAGTTCAGCGCTGCGCCAGCGTCGTGCTTGCCCGCGATGCCGCGCGCGTACGTATAGCCGAGTACGCCGTAAGCCGCGGGGACACGGCGTGTCGCAGCCGCTTCGAGCCACTCGACGCCCGTCTTTCCCGCCAGAGACTGATGATGTTCCGTCAGATACACGCCGAGCGACACGCTGCTCGCGGAATCGCCCGCGTCCGTCGCGAGCGTCAGGTAATGCAGCCCGAGAGACTCGTCGCGCGGCACATCGGTACCCGCGAGATATTGGTTGCCGATCCAGCGCGCCGCCTCTACGTTGCCACGGTCCGCAGCGAAGCGATACCAGCGCATCGCCTGGTTCTTATCGACGGGCGTGCCTTGCCCCTGCCACGCCCAGGCGGCCGCAGTGACCGCCGCGGCGGTGCTGCCGCGCTCGGCGCCCTGTCTGGCCAGCCTGAATGCCTTGACGGGATCGACCGGCTCGCCTTCTCCGCGCAGTGCATACACCGCGAGATTGAGCGAGGCGACGGCAAGCCCCTGCGCCTGCGCTTTTGCAAACCACTTGTGCGCTTCGGCTGGGTCCTTGTGCGTGCCCCAGCCTTCGCGGTACATCACGCCAAGATCATTTTGTGCCGATGCCGAACCGGCGTCCGCTGCGCCACGCATCCAGCCCAGCGCGGCTTCCAGGTCTACGGGACCGCCACGGCCGGTGCGATAGAGTCCGGAGAGCGCGGCACAAGCGGCGGCATCGCCTTCGAGCGATGCCTTTCGGTACCAGTCGCGCGCCTCGACATCGTTCTTTGCGACGCCGGTGCCGGTTGCATAGAGATCGCCAACCCTGCGCTGCGCGTAGACCGAACCTCGCGTTGCTGCGCGCAACATCAGAGCGAATCCACGGCGGCCGTCACGCGGCGCACCTACGCCCTCCAGATATGCATCGCCCAGCACTGCCTCGGCAGCGAGGTTGCCCTGGCGCATCGCCGCGCGCAACCACCCAATGCCGTTTGCGGGATCGCGCGGCACGCCTTCGCCGCGCAATAACGCGAAGCCGAGCAGGAACTGGGCGCCCGCATCGCCACCGGTCGCACCTCGGATCATCCACGAAGCGGCGACGGCGGGGTCGCGCGGCACGCCGCGCCCGAACGCAGCAAATTGCGCCGCGTTAGCCGCGCCGTTCGCGGAGCCTGCGTCGGCGGCCTGGATGAAGTACCGGTACGCGGCCGTGTTATCGACCGGTTGTCCCTCGCCGTTCGCGCTCATCGCGCCGAGCACATCGGCCGAGACTGCATCGCCTTGCGCAGCAGCCGATTCGAACCACTTGCGCGCCGCCGCGTAGTCCTGAGGAACCGCCGTGCCATCGCGATAGACGTTCCCGAGTATGCGGTGCGCGAGCAGCGATCCTTCGAGCGCCGCTGACTCGAGGATTGCGACACCGCGCTGGGTGTCGCGCTCCCCGCCGTAGCCGTACGTCATCATCTGGCCGTACAGCGCTCGCGCGGTCAAGTTGCCGCGCGTGGCTTCGTCCCTGCAACGCGTGCGTTCGTCTTTCGGTTTGTCGAGCGGCGACGCGCTCCAGAAGCGATAGTCGAACGCCAGGGCGCAGGGCGTCGTTCTGTCTTCGATCGTCATTAATGGCGCCACGGCAGGAAGCTGAGTGCCGGAAAGCAGCGCGACGGGAGCAGCGTGCGGCGGCGCGGGTAACGCCATGGCCGCGACGGGCAGCCCCGCGAACGCAGCGCGCAGCAACGTGCCGACATTGCGACGCGCGCCTTCGCGTTTCATGTGTCGCACCTTCATGGCTACTGCACGGTCACGTTTTTGATGACGATGTCGGTGTGGCCGTCCTCGTCGTCATACGAGGTCCACCATGGGATGCCATAGTTCACGAGCAACGCGACGTTGATGAGCTCCGTGCTGCCGCTCTTCTTCACGAATTTGCAATGCAGTTCGACCGCGTCTCCATCGAGCGACCTGAAGACCGTCGACGCGGGAACCGTCTTGCCGACCTCGCACGTTCTGGCCGTCTCGCCGTACTCCGAAGGCAGGGGAACGGGGAACGCGATGCTGTGCCCTTCAAAAAGCTGCAGACTCGCGACCTCGACGGCCGTGTCGTCCTTCAACGTGCCGAGCGGCGTCAGTTCGGACCCGACGTTTTGCCGCAGCAGGTCTGCGACACCGTAGCTCAGATAGAAGTCGGACCAGTCCTTCCTGGGGGAGTCCACGCTTGGCGTGACGAGTTCGGCGATCACGCCATTATTACGACGGTTCACGAACGTGTCCTTGAACGGCGAAGGTTTGTTCGGGTTCGACTGATCACGCCATTCGGCGTCAATCACGAGACGCGCATACGGCAAAGGGCGACTGCCGTTCGCCGGCAACTTCCGGCGGATCGGATCGGGCAAGCGCCGTTCGTCGAACATGTCGTCGAGATACGCGGATGGGTCGGCCAGCACCTTCGCGCGCGCCGATGGTTTCTGGTCGAGAGTCTGAAAAAACTCGTAGGTTGCGCGTTGGCGCGATGCCGGTGGCATTGCATCGATCGCGTCCACACCTGCGCTCACCAATTCACAGAAGTTTGGCTTAACCTTCGCGCTTAATTGAGGCGTCAGTTTTGCTACGAGTCCCGATTCGAGGTCCGATTCAGCGGCTAGCAGTTCCGCAGTGGTGTATCGCTCGTCGTACGAGTCGGGCATGCTGCGACCGATCGAAATCTCCACGATATCCAACAAATCCTTGAAGCCATGTGGCGAAAGCGTTTTTGCCAGCAGAACGAAGTCGCGCCCATTGGCGGTGAGGGCGTCGCAATCGCCTTTCTTGCCTTGTGCCAGATCTTTCATCAAGTGCAGCACTCGCAAGCGATCGTCGGGGGATAGCTGGCCGCCGAACATCCCCCGCGATTGCGAAAACTTGCTGAACTTCTCGCGGTATTCTGCGTCGGCCGCGATCCGCGTGAACACCTCCACCAGCAAACGGCCGTTGTCCGAAGCAGGATCGAGTCCCGACTGGCTTAAGAATTGGCGGATACGCTCATTGGTCACAGCCGCGGGATTGACCGGCGCGGTTGTCGGCGCTTCTGATTCGGGCGCAACAGGCTGCGTGCTTCGCATATCGAGTGCATATGCGCTTGCTACCGTGAAAAACAGCACTACCCCGTAGAAACTGGTCTTTAGCTTCATCTTGTTCGAATGTTCAAATGGCCATTGAACCGGCGACCCGACGCCCAGGCTCACCGATTCATTCAAGCGGCATACATGACGAGGATGCGGCAGGATGAGATATCGGCAAGTCGGGGGAATTCTTGAACAATGGCCGGCTTCATCATCCTGGTTGTGCTTCTCTCGCAGGCGCAAAACGGTCGATTGAGATTCCCAAGTCCAAGGTATCTCAGTCATCCTTTTCTCGCGACGTATGAAACTCCTTGGGCAGCATCCTCCGGCATGGCTTCTACGATCGCTCGCTATCTGCCAACTCGCGGACGAATGGCCGCTACTGAACCAAGAGCCGCTTTTGCCGAGGTTTTATTGCGAAAGGCAGCAATGGGTCGACTCCGGAAGGTCGGCGGTCGTGCAACTCTCTCGCAACTGCGCCGAACCGGTAGTTCCGGGTTCGGCCAGTTTGGGACATTCGACATGGCTCCACAAATCGTCGACAATGCCGCAGTCTTTCGTTGTGAGCGAACCGTGGGCACTCGGGTTTGTCAGGCAACGATCGGCGTCGAGATTGACTATGTGACTTACCGGTTTTCACAATAAGAAGTGACGACACAATGGGAATTGCACTCGCAGGCATTGGATTTCGTACGGAAATCCAAACTGAATCGACAGCAGAACTCGTTTCCAAGCTGTTCAATAAGAACGTCGCGCAAATAGAAGCGCCGGACCGTGGTGAATTTGACATTAGGTCTCGAGGCGATGTCATGGTGCAATTCTTCGACAACGTCTGCTTTGTTTATAGTCACGATCTTGTTTGGCACATACTGTCAGATCCAACGATCGATGGTCAGCCACTTATCCCAGTGACCGGATCACCAGACCTTCTGCTTGCTTTTTGTCAGTACGACTCAGGCGGGAGCTATGGCTATACCTTCTTCGAGCGTGGCGCACGAACTCGGTCAAGACTTCAGACGACCGGGGTCCGAGGATTGCCTCCGATACTCGAATGCGGCACGCCGAAGGACTTCGAGGTTCACTGGTTTTCAGCGTCAACATATTTTGAGGAAGACGATTGTCCACGGGAGGAATGGCAGAAGATATTTACCCGGGACAATGGTGCAATACGCATCGCAGAATACGACTTGACGAAGCGCTTACTATATGAGGCGTTGCTCACTAATTTCGGCGTTTGTCCATGGGAAACGGATCGTCAATCCGAGACATTCTTTTTCAGACTCCAAGGGGCATGAGCGCGGGCGTCGGATGCGGCAAGAACGACTGCTTTTGAGCTGCCTGAAGGGCCGCTCCGGGTCGAATTCACCCACTGATCGATGCATGAAGCTGCCATTCGAAGTCGACACGCGACGAATCGCCGGTCTGAGTCGTTGAGCGGCCTTCGCCGTGCCGATAGGCGAAAGTCGGCAATGGCCGAAACGTGCGCATAGCTAATCCGGCAGGTTCCGGAGTCTTCCCGCCATGCGCACACACTCCGCAAAAGCGCCCTAAAGAATTCTATCCAACGCCTTAGCGAGCCTGGCGACCGCGCCTTCGACGTCATGCAGTTTATCCAGGCCAAACAACCCCACCCGGAACGTCTTAAAGTCTTCCCCCTCATCACATTGAAGAGGAACGCCAGGCGCGATCTGCAAGCCAGCATCGGCGAATTTCTTCCCGGACCGCATACCGTCATCATCCGTATAGCTGACCACAACACCCGGAGCCTGGAAACCTTCCGCCGCCACGCTTTTAAAACCTGCACCCGTCAAGAGTGAGCGAACGCGCTTACCGAGTTCAATCTGCTCCGCTCTAACTTTGTCAAAGCCGTATGCCTCAGTCTCCTTCATGACATCACGCAGTATCGCGAGACTGTCCGTGGGCATCGTGGCGTGGTACGCGAACCCACCGTTCTCGTAGGCCTCCATAATCTGCAGCCATTTGCGAAGATCGCAAGCGAAACTGGTGCTAGTCGTTGAGTCGATTCTTTCGCGAGCAAGTGGACTGAGCATGACCAATCCGCAGCACGGTGACGCGCTCCATCCCTTTTGCGGTGCGCTGATGAGCACATCGACGCCACTGGCCTGCATATCCACCCAGACCGTACCGGAGGCGATGCAATCCAGCACAAACGTGCCGCCGACGCCATGAACGGCATCAGACACCTCGCGCAAATAGTCATCCGGCAGCATCATCCCCGATGCGGTTTCGACATGCGGCGCAAAGACCAGATCCGGCTTGTTTTCCTTGATCGCAGCGACCACCTCTTCGATCGGAGCCGGTGCATATGCGGCCTGCCTTCCTTGTTCGACGGGACGCGCCTTCAACACCGTCGATTCAGACGGAATGCCGCCCATGTCGAAAATCTGCGACCAGCGGAAACTGAACCAGCCATTGCGGATGACCAGACACTTCTTGTTTGTCGCGAACTGCCGGGCAACGGCTTCCATGCCGAACGTCCCGCTGCCCGGGACGACAACAGCCGACTTTGCGTTGTAGACTTTTTTCAGTGAGGCGGAGATATCGCGCATGACTCCTTGAAAGAGCTGCGACATATGATTGATTGATCGGTCGGTGTAAACGACCGAATATTCGAGGAGCCCCTCGCGGTCGACATCGGGAAGTAGACCTGGCACATTCGCCTCCGGTAATAATCGAATAAACGAATCGAAAACAGATTCTAACGAAAGCCACCTGCAACGCCATCGGCCGAGACGCCCCCGTTACCCATCCAGCAAGTGTTGGCAGGGACCAGCCGCCGAGTCACGCCGGTTGAAAATGCTGCGCGGCAACAACCGGCACGATTGTTTAGCTTCGCCCGAGCGTGGCTTCAAGATGAAACTCTCCTCTTGCTTGTAGGAGTGTGCCATGAAGACCGAACAATGCAGTGAGGCATGGAACACTTTAGTCGGTTCGAGTAAAGCGGCTGTGCCGTCCGCAACTTTTCGACGCAATATGTCCGTCAGCATGCGGTCCGAGCGTCATTGTGATGGCGACCTGATGAATTCACCCGCCTCAACCTCATGACGGAGACTCATATGCAATACCTGTTGATGATCTATTCGGAAGAAGGCCGCTGGAACCAGATGACGGACAGCGAGCGTCAGCAAGGCGTCGCCGCGTATCAGGCGTACACGGAATCGTTGAAGAAAGCGGAGGTGCTGGCGGGCGCAAACCGGCTACAGCACACGAACGCGGCCACCACGGTGCGGCTCGTCGACGGCAAGCCGCAGGTGCTTGACGGACCCTTTTCCGATTCGAAAGAGCAGCTCGGCGGCTACTACCTGATCGACGTGCCTAACCTGGACGCGGCGATCGCGTGGGCGTCACGTTGTCCCGGCGCGGGGTACGGCACCATGGAAGTTCGCCCCATCTGGACGGCTCCCTACGACGCGCCATCCGCTGCATGAGTCCGTCCGGCGGCGACCGTGACGCCGACGGCGAGGCACGTTCGATTGCCGAGGCGGTCGCCCGCCGCTGTTACGGCAAGCTCGTCGCGCTGCTGGCGATGCGCACGCGCGACGTCGCCGCAGCCGAGGACGCGCTCGCCGACGCGTTCGCGGCCGCGCTCGCCGATTGGCCGGAGCGCGGCTGCCCCGCGAATCCCGAAGCGTGGCTGATGACGGTCGCGCGCCGCCGTGCGATCGACGGCGCGCGCCATCGCCGCGTCGGCGACGAAGTCGTGAACCAGCTCGCGATCCTCGCCGACGAGATCGACGAGCGTGAAGCAGGCGCGTTGCCCGACCGGCGGCTTGCGCTGCTGTTCGCCTGCACGCACCCTGCCCTCGAGGCTGCGATTCGCACGCCGCTGATGCTGCAGGTGGTGCTGGGGCTCGAAGCGAAGACGATTGCGTCCGCGTTCCTGATGTCACCCGCGGCGATGAGCAAGCGCCTCGTGCGAGCAAAGAACAAGATCCGTGAAGCAGGCATTCCGTTCAGCGTGCCCGAGCGCGAGGAGTTGCCCGGTCGGCTCGATGCGGTGCTGGAAGCGGTTTATGCGGTCTACGCGGAAGGATGGGCCGACCCGGTTGGCGGCGATACCGAGAGGCGCGATCTCACGGGCGAGGCGCTGTTTCTTGCGCAACTGCTCGTCGAACTGCTGCCCGAGGAGCCGGAGACGCTGGGGCTGCTCGCGCTGATGCTGTATGCGCAAGCACGTTGCGACGCGCGACGCGATGCGGCCGGCGATTACGTTCCGCTGTCGGCTCAGGATCCGGCGACATGGAACACGCCGATGATCGACGCAGCCGACGCTATGCTGCATCGCGCGAACGCGTTCAACGCAATCGGACGCTTTCAGCTAGAGGCCGCGCTGCAGTCGGCACACATATACCGTTGCCGCACCCATCGTCCGAACTGGGACGAGATCGTACAACTTTATGATGCCCTGCTCACGATTGCAGCGTCGCCGGTGGTCGCCGTGAACCGCGCGCTCGCGCTGGCGGAACGGGACGGTCCACGGGCGGCGCTCGACGCGCTCGAGCCGTATGCCGACGATCCGCGACTGGCCGACTACCAGCCGTACTGGGCCGCGCGCGCCGATCTGCTCGCGCGTGCCGGCGCGACGGCCGAAGCGCTCTGCGCGTACGATCTTGCGATCGGCCTCGTGCGCGATCCCGCCGTGCGCCGGTTCCTGCAGCGCAAGCGTTTCGAGTTGTCATCGGCGAGCAGTTAGCCTGGCGCCTTGCGTCTGTCACGCGAGGTCATATACTGGCTGAGTCTGCCTGCTGTCCGTGGACCGAGCTTCACCTCATCTGCCCTGTTTGGACGAAGCCATGCTCACCATCGATGACATCCGGGCGATACCACTCTTCTCGACACTCTCCGACAACGAGCTGGAGCATCTCGCGCACACGTCCGCAGACCTGCATCTGTGCGCGGGTGAATTCGCGGTCCATGAAGGTGGAGAGCGAGCGCTGTATGCCGTTCTGGCCGGCAAGATGGAAGTCATCAAGACGTTCGACGGCATCGAGCGCACCTTGGGCTGGCGACTGCCCGGAACCATCTTTGGCGAAGTGCCGCTCGCGCTGAGTTCCCCGTTCCCAGGCGCCTATCGGGCTGCGGAGCCATCGCGTGTCATGCGTGTGGACGCTCAGCGTTACTACACACTCGCTGCTGCGTCACCGGAAGTTGCGTTGAAGATGGGCGCCCTCGCCCGCGAGCGCATCGGCGGACTGCAGGGCCTTTCCGCCGAGCCGCCCAAGCCCCGCGTGACCCTTGTCGGCAATCGCTGGGACACGGCTTGTACCGCGTTGCGCCAGTTCCTGGCCCGCAACCAGATCAGCTGCGACTGGATGACGCCCGATGCGCCTGAACTGCCAGCGCGCTGGCCGGGTACTCGCCCGCCAGAGGAGGATTGCCCGGCCTTGCGGCTGGTCGACGGGACGGTGCTTTGCCGGCCGGAGACACGCCAACTCGCCGGATTGCTGGGTCTGCAGACGCAGCCCCGCCTTGCCGGATACGACACGTTGATCATCGGTGGTGGCCCGGCAGGTCTTGCTGCGGCGGTGTATGGTGCGTCGGAAGGCTTACGCACGGTGGTGGTTGAGCGCGAAGCGCCTGGCGGACAAGCCGGGACTTCCTCGCGCATCGAGAATTACCTCGGCTTTCCAAACGGTGTGTCAGGCGACGAACTCGCGAGCCGTGCCTTGCAGCAAGCAAGGCGGCTGGGTGCCGAGATTCTGGTGACACGATCAATCGCTCGAATCGATGTCGACGGGCGTAACGTGTACCTCGACGGAGGCGACGTTATCCATGCGCGAACAATCATTCTCGCGACGGGCGTCGCGTGGCGCCGCCTCGCGATCGATGGCTTCGACCGGTTTATCGGTAAAGGAATTTACTACGGTGCGTCACGCAGCGAAGCTAGCGCAACGCATGGACTCGACGTCTATCTGATCGGCGGTGGAAACTCGGCCGGCCAGGCCGCTTTGTACTTTGCCAATCATGCACGCATGGTGACGCTCATCTTGCGAGGCGATTCAATTGAGAAGAGCATGTCTCGCTATCTGATCGAGCAGCTTCGCAGCAAGTCAAACGTGGCGGTGCAACTGCGTTCGGAAGTTGTCGGCGCATACGGCGATACCCATCTGACGGCGATCGACATACGCGATGGGCTGAGCGCGGAGGTGAGCCGGCACGACTGTGGTGGATTGTTCGTGTTCATTGGCGCCGATGCAGAAACCGGGTGGTTGCCAACGGAAATCGCTCGCGATGCGCGTGGATACGTTCTCACCGGGGACGACGTCGTCAAGGCGGGACACTGGTCTCATAGCCGGGATCCCTATCTGCTCGAATCGAGTGTTCCTGGCGTGTTTGCCTGTGGGGATGTGAGGTTGAGCCCTGTCAAACGTGTCGCTTCAGCCGTCGGCGAGGGCAGCATGGCAATCGCATTCGCCCACAAATACCTGCAGTACGACGCCAGTTAGCATCGGGTGCGGCAGTCAGGCGTATGTGTGCCTGGCGCAATGGGTTTCAATTGATTTTGAACGGCCGCTTCGATGCGTCGGATAGATCGTTTTGGGCCTGTTGCCGCTGACAGCGCTCATTTGGCCAAGCGCCGTCCACCACACGTGAAGGTCGACAACCTCGTCGCCGCTATCCTCGACTCTGACTGGGATAGCGACGTGACGGTAATCATCGACGATGTTAAAACGAAGGGCGCACTACTGATAGCGAGTAGCGACCCATGTCCATTCCGGTTATCTGGTGCGGTAGCGTCGCACTACGTTTGGCATCACTGATTGAAGCCTGCTCCCGATCGCTGGAATCCGAAAATCGGTATGTCATCTTGTCGTGGGCTAGTTGTGTTCTAACGTCGTCATTCAGCGTCAGCGGCGTCGACTGAGCGAACGAAGATACAGCCGGGACCAACATAGATGCAGCGACGATGAACTGAACGAGTTTCATGTGTTTTCTCCAGGGAGTGTTTCGCGCGCAGCCTTTTGCTGCCTCAGCGAATGCAGTGTAAATCGGCAACTGCTTAGATGTGAGCACGATCAGGGCAATTCATTGTTGTCGGTTTGTGTCTGATCACGGCCTTGCGGCGAAGGCTCGACGAGGCAAGTCCCAGTGTGTTCCCCACTGAGGACATGACACTGCTCAGCGCCAGCGACAGCAGAAGAGAGTCAGCGCACACGGCGATTTAGAGCACCTCGGCGTGTTCTGCGGGTCGATCGCGTGGCGGTGCTTTTCTGGTCGCGACGGCGTCGGGCGCGGCGCGCCATGCACGCCTCGTTCAGCGTGCCGCCACGACGCGTATCAGCCCTGGCGCCGGACCCGGCTTCGCCAGCGCATCTGCCTGCTCAACGACGACGCGCCACTTCGGAAACGTTGCGGAGCCGTCGACTTTCCACGACTCGCCCATCTCGTCGACATACATCGCGTTCGCGCCTCGCCCGGCCGCCGACGCGCGCCGCACTGCGCCCGGCGCGGCACGTTCGAACGACCGGCTGCCCTGTTCGTTGAACACTGTCGCAAGCGGCCGCCGCGCCTGGCCCGATCGGCTGAGCGGCGCGGTAAGCGGTCCTGCGGGCGCGCGCAGCACAGCGCTGGCGGGCTCGCGGCCCGCGAGGATCGCGCCGAGCAGCGCGGACGGACCGCTCGTAGGCGATGTTTCGCTGGCCGTATCGCTGGCGCGCTTCGCGGTCGGCGCGCTCGGGGAATCGAGTGCGAGCGGTTCGCTCGCGCCGTCGATCTGCACGACGAGGATGACGTGCCAGTCGTCCGGCGTGTTGTTGTAGCGCGGCGCGAGCGACACGAGACGCAGCCGCGCGATGTCGAAACCCGCGTCGCGCAGCAGCAGGTATTTGGCGACGGCGAAATCCTTGCACACGCCGCTTTCGGCAAAGAACCGTGACGGCGCGTAGTAGCTGCCGTCGGTTCCGTCGCGGTAGCGGACCTCGTTGACGAGCGCGTCGGCGAGCAGCACGGCTGACGCCTCGCCCGCCTTTGCGCGCTCTGCCTGCACCTGCGCAACGAGGCGGGCCCAGCCGGCGGGGGCACGCGTCAGGTGGCTGCGCAGCGCTTCACGCAGGCGCTGCACGCGGCCGATCGCATCCGACGATGGTTCGAGCTGCTTGTCGGCAAGCGGCAGGAGGAACATCAGGTCGCCGACTTGCGCGAGTTCCGGGCGGATCTTACGGTTGGCTTCCCACCACGTCCCGGTGCGCAGGCGCTCAATACCCGCTTTCAGTGCGTGAGGCGTGGCCGAATCGCCAGGACCCGCGTCGCGCGTGCCGGATGCAAAGCGTTGCGTTGCGGGCGGCAGGTTCGTAGCGCCCGCGACGGCGGGCAACAGCACCGCGGCCGCTAACGAGCACTGGATAAAGCAGAGGAGCAGTCGAGCGAGCGGCATATGAAACTCCCGGAAGCCACACCGGGCGCCGATGCGCCCGGTGTTTCGAAGCCTCCCGATGCCGTTTTACGCCGTTGGACGCAAGGCAACGCTGGCTTGAAACCAACATTGCATGCGACGTGCCAATTCGTCGTATCGCTCTACGCCGTTGATTAAACAAGGAATTGTCTTTGCGAGGCTGGGTGCTGCAAATGCCTCATGACGCCCGCCGCCCAACAGGCACGCGATATCCGTTGGCGTTACCCGCACACTTTAACGTCGGAGGCCATGTCCCCCTTCCATCGCTCCTTCGGCCGCGCAGGTCAATTAACGAAGACGCGGGTTCCCCCGGCGCCACGTAGCCGCCATATATGCGCCCGTTCTCGAATGACGGCGATGGCCGATCATTTGCCCTTCAAGGTCCAGCATCCGCTCGCACAGCCATAACCACCAGGTAGCGCGGATATCGACGACACGTCAGGGAACCATCTGCATATCGCCCGGAGCTTGCGGCGGCAGCTTGATAGAAAGGACCTTGAATTCGCCGCTGGTCGGCTCGGCCCCCGCATGTACCGTCCCCTTCGGGATAATGATCAGGTCGCCAGGGTGAATCTGACGCTGTTCGTTACCCAGCCAGAAAGTGCCGCTTCCCGAAATCACGTACTGGATTTCGTCGGAACCTCGATGCGTATGCTTGGGTACGTTACCGCTCTGCACTGCGATGGTCCCGCTCGGCGTGACTACCAGTCCCTTCGAACGCAAGGTACCCATGTTCGGGATCTGTGCGCCGAGATCGGCATCCGTCATGGCCGCCAGGTCGACGATCTGCGCCGTTAGCGGCGCGTTTGACGGCTGGGCTTGCGCCGGGGTGCCAAGATGGGATGCAAACATGCCAGCAACAAAGGCGGCGGGTAACGCCGCAAGATAGAGGTATTGACGCATGTTCTCGTCCTTTTCGATTAAGGGAGGACCATCGGCGTACAGTGCTCTGACGTGCTTTGTCTTTGTTGGATTGTCGCGCCATCGGGCAGGCGGTTCAAAACCAGGGCAACACCGTAGTACGTCACCGTGTCGCCGCAAGCGGAGCCTACCTGTCGGGCGCGGTAGCTTTGCGCGCCGTCGGTCGTGCGGATGCCGGGCGACTGACTGCCGGGGCGCTTGCACGCGTTACAGGCGAATCGGCACCGGCATCCAGACGAAAGAACGCAATCGCCTGATTAAGCTGCCGCCCCTGGTCTTCGAGCGACCTGGAGGCCGCCGCCGCTTCCTCTACCAGTGCGGCATTCTGCTGCGTGACTTCGTCCATCTGCGTGATGGCCTGATTGACCTGTTCGATACCCCGGCTTTGTTCGGTCGATGCAGCGGCGATTTCCCCCATGATGTCGGTCACCCGGGCGACGGCTTGCGTGACCTGCGACATCGTCTTTCCCGCTTCATTCGCGAGCACCGAACCGTCCTGGATTTTCTGCACGGAAGCGTTGATCAGATCCTTGATTTCCTTCGCCGCGCTGGACGAACGCTGCGCGAGGCTGCGCACTTCGCTTGCGACCACCGCGAACCCACGGCCCTGTTCACCCGCGCGCGCCGCTTCCACGGCCGCATTCAGCGCCAGGATATTGGTCTGAAACGCAATCCCTTCGATGATCCCGGTGATATCCGCGATCTTGGTGGAACTCGCGCTGATCTCACCCATCGTGCCGGCGACCCGTCCGACCACCTCATTGCCCTTGAGCGCCACTTCGGATGCATTGGCGGAGAGCGAGCTGGCCTGCTGCGCGTTCTCGGCGTTCTGCCTCACCGTCGACGTCAGCTCTTCCATGCTCGAGGCGGTTTCCTGCAGTGACGCAGCCTGCTGTTCGGTCCGGGACGAAAGATCGACGTTGCCCGAAGCGATCTGGCTGGAACCAGTCGCGATACTGTCTGCCGCGGTGCGGACCTGAGCGATCAAACTGACGAGACTTGCCTGCATTTCCCCCATCGAGGCGAGCACGCTCCCGGAATGCGCGTTCTTCGCCCCCGCGACCGGGCTCAGATCGCCTGCCGCGACGCGTTGCGTGACCGCACCCAGTTCGGCTGGCTCGGCACCCAGGGCGCGCAGCAAGCCCCGCGTGATGACCAGGCCCGCCACGATCGCCATCGCGACGGCGGCGAGGCAAATCACCATCAGCAGGTTCCGCTGCGTCGCATAACGATCCTCCGACTCGCGAACCAGATCATCGGCACGACTGCGCGTGTACTCCGCGTAGTCGTTCGATGCCTTGACCAGCGCGGCAAGCAGAGGCCGGCAGTCGTCGTTGATTTTCTTGACCGCTTCGTCGCGCCTGTTCGCAACGGCGAGGCCAACGATCGCGTTGGCAACGGGTGTATACGCGGCCTCGATCCGGTTGATTTCGCCCACGAGGCTGCGGGCTTTTTCAGTCGCATCGGATGCGGACGAAACCATCTCGTTGAGCTTCGCGAGGTTCGATTGCACATCCATCTGGGCCTGCGCTTCGGCGGCCTTTTCCACCTCGAAATCGCCCGGCGTGGTGACCAGCGCCATGTTGCGCGCTGCGATCGCGCGCCGGTCAACCGCAGTTCGAACCTGCGTAGCCATATTGGCGCGGGCGTAGACGCCCGACAAAAAACCTGCGAACCGGTCGTTGGAGTCGTTCAGCGATTTCAGCGATATGCCCGACACGATCAAAACGACGGCGGCAAGAACGCCGAAAGCCCCCGTGAGCTTTGCCTTTACCGACAGAGTGTTGAGATTCATATATCGACTTTGGTTGTTGCCTGTTGTACGCAAGCAGGAGATTCGAGCCGTTGGGTGTCCTGGAAGACGCACCCCGGATAGCGCAGGACACAAACTTCGCGCCTATGCATCTCGCATTACGGCGCGGTTGGGCGTTACTGTAGGCTGAGAAACCCTGCGGCAGGCGACGCAAAGGTTTGCGTGTAATTTAATTTTTATATGGTCAAGCCAGCGTTATTTATTCGATGACTCGTGGGGCGGGAGCACTGTGGAGATTGCGCGCGGCCTGAATCTACAAGTGCGGCGAAAGTTGGCAGACATCAGGTATAAGCGGTCACTGCCGCCGCTATTCGGCGGCGGCAGTATGGCCACACGAGCGGCAGGCTGCCTTTGTTACTGTGTGGGCGGCTGACCCGAGGAAAGTATCGTCTTCAGCTTTGTGCCGCCAATGGATTCGCAATTGGAAGGCTTCGGATCAGTCCATTGCACCGCGACGCCACGGACGACGGGCCGGACCATACGCCAAGGCCAGAAGCCGAAGCGCTGTGATCCGTTGTACTCGACAATTGCGTCTGCTCCTCGTACTTGGGCGTACTCCGCCATCTTCGGGAGAATGTCCTGAACACTGCCGTACGAACCCTTGCCGATCTTGATGTTCTTGATGACCTTGTATTTCTGACTCGCAGGCGGGAGGTGTGCGAAGAAACAGAATTCACCGAGGTCGCTGTGAAGATCGCTCGTCGGGGCTTCGTGGCTTTTGGAGATGTCTACTTCGGCATCGGGCGTGGCATCCGATGCCGGTTCCGCTGAATGGGCGGTATTCGCGGCGATGCCGATAGCGAACAATGATGCGATCAACGGAACTACGAATTGCCGTGCAGGGTTCATGAGTGGTCTCAACGATTCGCGCCGGGTTAGCGTCTTATTGTGGAGACGGGATAGTAAGCGACTGTAAGCCTGCCGACCACTATGAAGTGTTGTGCGTTCGCATCGGTTGCGCGAGGTGGCTTGCTTGTGATCAAGCTGGCGGGCGCACACCGCCGCGCGAGCGACGGAAATGATCGGGAAGCAGATAGCTCAAGAACCGCGTATCGTATCCCGCATCTCAAACCTGAATCGGTTCCATGTACGCTACTCGCCATGACCGTGCGCGCGCGGTCACGATTGCCGCCGCCTTTTTTATGCTCACACTGACAGGCTGCGCGTCCTCGTCGCTGGATTCGCAAAACTCATCGCGTGATTCGCAATCGCAAGGTGCCAACGCGATGTCGCTCGATGCCGCCATCAGTGGATCGCAGCGTAGCAGTCAGGCGCGTGCGCGCGACGTCTACCGTCATCCGGAAGAAACGCTGCAGTTCTTTGACCTCGGTCCAACGCAGACGGTATTGGAGATCGCCCCGGGAGGGGGATGGTATTCGGACATACTTGCGCCCTACTTGCGCAACGCGGGCCAACTTTACGAGGCGCAATATCGCAGCACGTCCGCCGATCTCGCCGCTGAAGACAGCGCGACCGATGCGGCTTATCGGCGCAAGCTCGCCAACGCTCCATCGGTTTATGGGAACGTCGTCGTCGGCACATTGCACGCAGGCCAGTTCAACGGCTTCGATGCGAATGAGAGATTCGACCGTGTCCTTACCTTTCGAAACATCCATAACTGGATCAAGGACGGGCAATTCGATGCGAATCTGCGCGCGTTCAACGGCGCGTTGAAGCATGGCGGCGAACTTGGCGTTGAGGAGCACCGCGCACGGCCAGGAACGACTGTGCAACAAATGATCGATTCCGGTTATGTGACTGAAGCGTTCGTCATCGAGCACGCACAGGCAGCCGGCTTCGTTCTGGTTGCGCGCAGCGAGATCAACGCGAATCCGAAAGATACAAAGGACTATCCGCACGGCGTGTGGTCGCTGCCGCCTACTTATCAAGGCGGTGACGTCGACAGGTCACGCTTTGCTGCAATCGGGGAATCGGATCGCATGACGCTCAAGTTCGTCAAGCCTTAGCGATCGTATGTGTCATGGCAGTGGGAGAAAGGGTTAAGCAAGGTTGTGACAAACGCTCACGCAACGCTTCCGTTTTCGCGGTTGACGACGTGCGCGAATTGAAGCGGGTTCTGCGCGAGCGCGTTACGCGGGAATGCGGGGCGCACGTCGATGCTTGCCAGTTCCTGCCGGTTGAACCACGCGAATTCGAGCTTGCGGCCCTGTTCGTTGCCTGCGTGGCGCATGGAGAAATCGAGGATGCGGGCGTCGGGCGGTACTTCGGTGGCGAAGTACACGCCGACTTCGTGATGTGGGCGACCACCACTCGTGAAGAAGTTTTCGACGATCCAGAGCAAGCGCCCCACTTTCACCTGAATATCCAATTCCTCGCGCATCTCGCGCGCGACGGCCGTGGCCGCGTCCTCGCCCGCCTCGACGCGGCCGCCTGGCAACGACCAGTATTCGTCTCCTTCCAGCATGTGCAGGAGGACGTGGTCGCGTGTCGTGATGACGGCAACGGCGCGGAAGTTGAAGCGGTGGCCGTCGGTGTCGAAGGAGATCATAGATGCGAAATCAGGTGATGGGGATGCGATATCTCGCACGAAATGGCGGCGTCGCGCAAGGTCGGTTGGCTCGCGACGCCAACCGTCGTCCCGCAAGAAGTGTTAAAGACTTTTGCGAATGACGCGATCGTGTCGCAAGCTTTTTATCGCCGACTCGTCCACGATCGGTCTTGTCCATTATCACGGCACGCAACTCGATAACGTCAAGATTTGTAAAATATGACGAAAAGCAACGTTCATCAAATTGCAGGACAACTACGCTTTCCAAGTCATCTGGCGTCCTTTAATCTATATTCTTGAAAATGTCCGAATCGTATGCACGACCCAGAGGTGTTGTCGTCTTCGACTGACATATTTAAATAGCATTGCTTATGAAATAAAAATTCGATCTGCAAGAAACCCTGTTCGTTGACGGCCTGCGCTTGCACGTCAATCCGGCATGGTGGTCATGTGCGGCATTCGCCTCACGTGCGCGCGTCGTGTCTGTCAAAAGTTTAATTTCAATTGGAGCAAGGCGGCATGGCGATCATCGAACGCATCATCCAGCCCGCAGTCGCAGACGATGGGTCTGTCCACTACTCATCGGTGATGTCACCACCTGACGAAAGCATTGCCGTTTGCCCCATGGTGCCGGATCGCGTGATCCCAGTTATCTTTGTACCGGGTGTTATGGGAAGCAATCTCAAAGCTGTGTCAGGTTCGTACGCCGGAAAAGTAATATGGCTCGTAAATGGCCCCGCTGGTGTGGCCGCCTCCTGGCTGTTCCGTGGCGCCAGAACAAGAAAGCAGAAGCTCGATCCTGATACCACTGCCGTGTATGGGGGTGGAGACATTCCGAAAGGGACTGTAGAGAGCGAAGAAGAATTGCGACGACGCGGCTGGGGAACTGTAGGAAAAATGAGCTACGGAACATTCCTCCCCTGGTTGGAAAACGCACTCAATGACGCTCATATTGCAAAGACCGGTCTCCGGTCACAATTAATGCACGATCTCGTCGCTGACGCTTCTGGCGTTAGTACATTGACGTCAGAAGAGGTCGCTCTTTCATACCGCTACAGGATGCCGGTGCATGCGGTCGGCTACAACTGGCTGCAATCAAACGCCCGTTCCGCCAAGACCCTCGAGGCCCGCGCTCGCGAATTCGCACAGTATTACCGCGATCAAGGACTTCGCTGCGAAAAAGTCATCATTGTGACCCATTCGATGGGGGGTCTTGTATCACGCTATTTCTCCGAGGTGATGGGTAATCGTGAGAGTGTATTGGGCATCGCGCACGGCGTGATGCCAACAACGGGGTCAGCTACCGCATATAAGCGCGTCCGCTCGGGGTCCGAAGGCATCGCCGGATTAGTACTTGGACCGACCGCGGGAACAATGACTCCCGTTTTCGCACAATCGCCCGGCCCCCTGCAGCTTTTGCCCGGCACGGACTATGGAATGAACTGGTTGCAGTTCATCGATGGTTCGGGTTCGTCTATTTCGCTCCCCAAAGCGAACCCATATACAGAGATATACCTTCAACGTGGGAAGTGGTGGGGATTGGTTGTAGATCGTCTTATCAATCCTTTTGACGAAAAATCATCAAACATCGATGACGATTGGGGCAACTATCAGAAATTGATCTTTAACCATGTTTTGACCTTCCACCAGCAGCTGCAAGCAAAGTTCCACTCAACGACTTACGCGTTCTACGGGGACGATATCGCGCATGCAACTTGGGGAAAGATTATCTGGAAGAGAAAGTCCGCTGGGAACACAACCTATCCGCTTGACGACGAAATGTCCTCCGACAGTGGGAGAGGGCGCGTAGTTTTGAAGTCGAGTGCGACACCGGCGGAAAGCACATATGACCTTCAGCCAGCCGCAGACAGCGGCGACGGCACCGTGCCGGTCCGGTCCGGCGCCGCTCCTTCAGGGTTCGATGGAGTGAAGGCTTGCATACCCTATCCAGACATTGACCACGAAGGGGCATACAAAAAAGAGCCGCAGCAGAAATTTGCGCTTTGGGCCGTGACAAAGATCGTTTCTAACGTAAAGGGAACGACGCTCGAGTACACGAAATGAAACACCCGATCGGTCATACATTGGCGCTCGCCATCCTTTGGCTAACATTATTCGGACAAGTCTCACACGCCAGAAATAACCAGGAAAACGCGACAATGAATGAACCTAACGAACTTCGTACGCAGTGTGTGGGCCGTTACCTGATTGATATTCCGCATAGTAGCGTCGTATTCGGCTCAGCAAAGGTAACAGGCGTATCGATCGACTCAGTCGCGATGTCTTACGAATCGTTCCGTCAGGAAATGACTTCCCGGCAAGCAACGATGACAACCACGAAAAGCCGGTTCGGCTACAAATTTCTCTACGAGATCGGTGAAGTCCCCGGAATAAAGAACTCGAAGTATTTCGTCTCGTTGGGCGATGCAGACGCGCCGAGCGACGCCACACGGGTCATCGAAGCATTCAAATGGGATCGGGGTTACCTCATCAAGGCACGTATTAATGCAAGTGACTTCACAAAATCAAAATATGCGACACCCGAGATCCTGCAGGTTATGTCGATCAAGGCAGACGTTGCACCCAAACTAAGAACCGTCTTTGATCTCATCGAAAAGATGCGTGGCCGTCCGGACGACGTTATTCCAACTGAGCCCGGCATGTGCTTCGTAGGTGGATTCCTTCCCGGAAATGCAGGGGACGTCGGCGAGAATCCCTCTGTACAGTTTGTCCTGTCAAATAATCGCGATGTTAGCGTTGGTTTTGACACCAACGCGGGTATTCGTGAAGCCGAGACTCTTCTTCAGAGAAGTTCAGTGATACATCAAGGATTGCAGCAAATTTCGGGGGCGAGGACGATCCGAAAAGGAGGGGTGGATCTAGTCAATGGGAGGGCGGAAGAATGGCTCATTTCCGGGAAGACACCGCTCAACGTGATTGGCAATACATTCACTTTGGAGGCGAATTCCACTACAAGCAGCGCGTTATCCCCGCTTCTTACACTAGATATGGAAACAGGGACGACGAATGCTTTCTTCAATGGTCCACTTAAGTCTCCCTCCTTAAGTGAAACCGACGCCATCACACTCTGGGACGCAATTTCGCGATCGGTACGGGCGCGCCCGGATGGCTTCTAAGTGCCGCTAGGTCAACGTTGACGCATTCCAATGATCAGAATGCGTTCAACTGCGTTTGAGTGTATCGGGAGTCACGAATTCAGCCGAACGTCTGCGGTTCATTCAAGGCCGTTTAACGCATCAGTAAGACGCGCTGCCTCATCCGCTGTACGATTGATGTCGCACCCACACCATTCCCCAAACGTCACCCCCATCGGCCGCACCCGCATATCCTCATCCAGCCTCCGCCACGGCAAATCCCCCGGATCAGCGGCCATCGGCCCGGGCGCTTTCGCTACCAGAACCGCATGCGCGCCCGCCTGAAAATCCGCGCGAAAATGCACCGAACTCTTCACCACAAGCACCTTCATCCGCTCAGGCTCAACGCCTCCAACGCGAAAAAAATTGCGCTCGAAAATCTGCATCTTGATCGTGCTGACCACGATCCGCACACCGTCGATACGCAAACACGCAACCGGCCCGAGATCGCCCTGCATGCCGTTCATCATCGGACCGTCAAAACGAAAACGCCCATTCGACAGATGCTCGACTTCGAAAACACCTTGTAGCGGCGCGTCGCCCGGCACACCCGAACGCCCCGCCAGCGCGAGTTCGATGCGCGCGCCGACGCCCGCGCGATGCGCCGCTGCCGCCGCCTCAGCGTCCCATATCACACCAACGGCCGCGCCCTGCACGCGATGCCGCAACAACGCGCGCACCATCCCCATCGTATTCGAATCGCCGCCGACGCCCGGGTTGTCCTGCGTATCGGCGATGATCACGGGCTTGTCGGCATGTTGCGCGAGACGTGACGCTTCATTCACCGCTTCATCGGGTGACAGGAAGCGCACTTCCCATTGCGCTTCATCGGCGAGCATGCGCGCGTGAAGCGCATCGACAGCCTTCGCGAGCGCGTCTTCGTCATAGCCATAGCCCCAGATCACAGGCCCGCATTCAGGAAAATCCGCAGCGGGAAACCCCGGCGCAAACGATAGCGAAGCAACAGGTCCGTCTTCGAGCGAAGCCAGCATTTCGTACACGCCGAGCGCGGGCTCGACGAGCGTACACATCGCATTCACCGGAATCAGAAACGGAATGCGCCGCGACACGCGTTTCAAAGGGCGTCGATCTTGCGTCAGCCTTTCGAGCAACGCAGCGGCACGCTCGCCCGTTTCGGCCATATCGACATGCGGGTAGGTTCTATACGCGACGATCGCATCCGCGAGTTGCAGCATCCTGTCCGTCACGTTCGCGTGAAGATCGAGCGACACAACGAGCGGCATGTCATCGCCAACGATGCCCCGAACGCGCGCGAGCAGTTCGCCTTCGCCATCGTCGATATGCTCGGCGACCATCGCGCCATGCAGATCGAGATAGATCGCATCGAAGCCGCCCGCGCGCACGGCATCGACGATCTCGCCGGCAATGCGCTCGTATGCGTCTTCCGTCACATGCGCCGACGCGCTCGCGCCCGCCCAGATGACGGGGATCAGTTCGTGGCCCGCCGCCTCCACAGCCTTGATGAAGCCGCCAATCGGCACGTTCACGTCGCGCAGCGTCAGCACGTCGGCGCCGCGCGTCAAAGGCGGAAAGCCTTCACCCTGAACGAAGCTCTGGTACGACGCCTTGGTCGGCGCAAAGGTGTTGGTCTCGTGTTGAAAACCGGCGATCAGGATCTTCATGATTCGTTCGTCCTATTGTTCAGCGAACTCAGTTCGATTCAGGGCTAAGCGTCAACTCCGGCGCTTCATGAACCGACTTGCGCGTCGACCGGTTGGCGAGAATCAGCAAGCCTGCAATCACCGGCATGCACGCCATGAAGATCAGCGCGAGTTGCGAATTGCCCGTCGCCGTGCGCGCCCAGCCGATCGCCGCCGGCCCCCAGAAGCCGCCCGACAACCCGATCGTATTGATCAGCGCGATGCCGCCCGCAGCCGCCGGGCCCTTGATGTACTCAGCAGGCATCGCCCAGAACACCGTATAGGCCATCCACATCATCGCCGTCGCAGCCGTCAGCAGCGCGAGTGTCGCGAACAGATGCCCTTGCGTGAAAATCGAAGCGATCAGCAACAACGCGCCCGTCAGCGCCGGCAACGCGCAGTGATAACGCCGTTCACCCGTGCGGTCCGAACTGCGTCCCGCAACGTACATGCCGATGCCCGCCGCGACATACGGAATCGCGACATACCAGCCAAGACGCAACGTGTCGGTCACGCCCTGCTCCTTGATCAGCGTCGGCAGCCAGAAACTGATTGCGTAGATCGGGAAGATGATCGAGAAGTACGCAAACGCCAGCAGATAGACGCGCGGATCGCGTGCCACGGCCTTGAACGAATGGTTGTGCGCGTGCGCCACGCCCGTTTCGCTTTCGAGCAGCTGCTTTTCATCGGCGTTCAGCCAGCGCGCGTCGGCGGGACGGTTCGACAGCACGAACAGCGTGACCACGCCAAGCACGATGCACGGCAAGCCTTCGACGAGAAACATCCATTGCCAGCCTGCCAGCCCGTGAACACCCGAGAGCGCCGAAATCAGCCACGCCGACAACGGCCCGCCGACGATCCCGCCCAGCGGCCCGGCCAGAAACACGATCGCGATGGCGCGCGCCATGCGCGTCGGCCCATACCAGCACGACAGGTAATAGATCATGCCCGGCGCGAAGCCCGCTTCGAAAATGCCGAGCAGAAAGCGCATGCCGTAGAACATCGGCACGTTGCGCACGAACAGCATGCACGCCGACGTGATGCCCCATAGCACGAGAATGCGGCTGAACGTCTTGCGCGCGCCGATTTTCGGCAGCAGCAGATTGCTCGGCAATTCGAACAGCACATAACCAAGAAAGAAGATGCCCGCGCCGACGCCGTACGCTGCATCGGAGAAACCGAGGTCACTCTGCATCTGGAACTTGGCGAAACCGACGTTCACGCGGTCCAGATACGCAAACATGTAGCAGGCAAGAAGAAACGGCAGCAACCGCCAGTTGAGCCGGTTGTAGAGGGCGCGAACCGCGTCGCTCTCCCGTAGGGTCTGTAGTGCTGTCATGTTCGTCTCCGGTGTGTCGGGTTTGAATCCCGTGCTTGCGTTCCAGCATGGTGTCGGGGTAAAAATGCGCGAGCAAGAGCAACTAAGTTCACACTTCGTTGCTTGCAAGGCAACGGCAGCCCACACAACGCTCTGGAGACCTCCGACATGCGCGAAATCAACCAGCAACGGCTGCGCTACTTTCACGAAGTGCTGTCGCACGGCACCATCCGTGGCGCGGCGGACAGCCTGAACACGTCGCCTTCCGTGATTACGCGCCAGATCAGGCTGCTCGAAGAGGAACTCGATACGACGCTGTTCGAGCGCGAGGCGCGCGGCGTCAAGCCGACCGAGGCAGCCACGCATCTGCTCGAATTCTGGCGCGGCTACCGTTCGCAGCAGGAAAAGCTCGAAGACCAGCTGCATTTGCTGAAAGGGCTTCAGCAAGGCCAGGTGCAACTGGCCGTCAGCGAAGGCTATGTCGAGCCGCTGATCGAGGAAGTGATCGCGCCGTTCTGCGCGAAGTATCCGAAGCTGGACATCAACATCGAAAGTCTCGCCGTCGACGATCTGCTCAACCAGGTCGCCGAGAGTCGCGCGCATATCGGGCTTGCGTACAATCCGCCGCCGCATCCGCGTATCGAATACCGCGCGAGTTCGGCGCAGCCCGTCGTGCTGCTGGTGAGGCGCGACCATCCGCTCGCGTTGCGGGGCACGCCCGCCAGCGTGAAAGATCTGCTCGAATGGCCGCTCGCGCTGATGCCGGCCACCTTCGGCATCGGCCACGCCGCGAAAATGCTGGAGTTCGCGGAGAACATCAAAATCCGCGCGACGCTCACCAGCAATTCGCTGACCGCGCTTAAGCGCTTCGTCGCGCATGGCGACGGCGTGACGCTGATCGGCGAGTTCGCTGCGTATCGCGAGTTGGTGTCGGAAGAACTCGCCATCGTGCCGATCGATCATCCGTTGTTTCAGGGCGCGAAGGCGCGCTTGCTCGTGAAGTCGGGGCGGCCTCTCGCGGCTGCGGCGAATGAACTGCTCGAATGGATCTTGCGCAGGATGTCGATGTTCGCGCGCGGCAATGCATTGACGGATGGTTGACGGTTGACGACACGCGGCCTGAACGTGTCTGCGCGACCTTTCACGCACTGAGCCGCCGTAATGCCGCAGTAGCACCTTCGTCGGCCATTCGTCATATTTGAAACTTAGTTACAGAACGCTGACCGCGTTGTCGATAAGAGAACTTATTCGTCCTCTCGCATAACTCTCCCACCACAACGGTCAATGACGTTTCTCAACACTCTCAAGATTGGTCCGCGTCTCGGCGCGGGCTTTGGAATTGTGCTGCTTCTGCTGTGCGCGATCGGCGGCGTTGGCTTGCTTCAATCGTCGCGTATCTATGACGGCACCCGTCGGATTGGCACTGACTGGCTTCCGAGCGTCGAAACGCTCGGCACGATGCGCAGCCATGCCGACGACGTGCGCCGCCTGTCGCTGCGTGAATTGCTGAGCACCGACGCAAACCAGGTGCGCGCCACGCGCGCTCAGCACGCGGATGCCGTGAATGCTTTCGCGTCGTCGCTGAACGCCTATTCGAAGCTGATCTCGTCGCCTGAAGAGCAGCAGCTTTGCGACAACATCAAATCGTCGTGGGCCAGCTATCTCGAAGTCGACGCGAAAATTGAAAAGCTGATCGACGCCGGCGAAGCGAGCGCAGCCGAAGCGCGGCAAGTCGCGGCGGGCGACGGGTCGACGCGCTTCACGGCGACGCTCGATCAGATCGACAGCGACATCAAGCTGAATCACCAGGGCTCGGTCGAAGAAGTCGCGAAAGCGGAAGACGCGTTCCACAGTGCGCGCATCTGGACCGTCGTGCTGTCGGCGCTCGCGCTGCTTGCGGGCGCATTCATCGCCGTCGTCATCACGCGCTCGATCGTCGGGCCGCTGCGCCGCTCCGTCGACGTGGCCGAGACCGTCGCGCGCGGCGATCTGACCGCGGCGATTCACGTCGAGGGCGCGGACGAACTGAGCCAGTTGCTCGGCGCGCTGCGTCACATGAACGAACGTCTGCAGGATACGGTGAGCCGCGTGCGTTCGAGCAGCGAAAGCATCGCAACGGGCTCGTCGCAAATCGCCGCGGGCAACACCGATCTGAGCCAGCGCACAGAAGAACAGGCCGCATCGCTCGAAGAAACGGCTGCGAGCATGGAAGAGCTGACGGCGACCGTCAAGCAGAACGCAGAGAACGCGACCCAGGGCAACGCGCTGGCGGCGCGCGCGTCGGAAACTGCGGCGCGCGGCGGCGAGGTCGTGAGCCGCGTGGTCGATACGATGCACGGCATCTCGACCAGTTCGCAGCAGGTGGCGCAGATCATCTCCGTGATCGAAGGGATCGCGTTCCAGACCAATATCCTCGCGCTGAACGCGGCCGTCGAAGCGGCGCGCGCGGGCGAACAGGGACGCGGCTTCGCAGTCGTTGCGGGCGAGGTCCGCACGCTCGCGCAGCGCAGCGCTGCGGCGGCGAAGGAGATCAAGGACCTGATCGGCGAATCGGTGAGCCGCGTGAACAGCGGCACCGCGCTCGTCGACGAGGCGGGTCGCACGATGGGCGAAATCGTGCAGTCGGTGCGCCAGGTGTCTGATCTGATGGGCGAGATCAGCGCGGCGTCGGGCGAGCAGCATCGCGGCATCGAGCAGGTCAATGTCGCGATCTCGCAGATGGACGAGGTGACGCAGCAGAATGCGGCACTCGTCGAGCAGGCTTCGGCGGCGACGCAGTCGATGGCGTCTCAGGCCGCGACGCTGCGTGAACTTGTGTCGGTGTTCAGGCTGCCAGGCGGGCAGCAGGCAAACGCGATGAGCGCTGCGTCTACGCCTCCGAAGACTGTCGCGCGCGCCGCCGTGGCTGCGCCCAGGAAAGCGGTGAACCCGGCTTCTGCAAAACCGCTCGTCGCTCCATCACCGACTGCCGAAAAAACGGCCGCGAGCCGCGCCGAAGCCGATTGGGAGACGTTCTGAATCGCCGCGCATCCCGTTGCTTTGCGTGATGCGCCGTTCGGTCTTCACTTGTGCGTGACGGGCAACAGCTTCATCCCCGCGGCCCGCTCTTGCGCCGCATTCGCCGTCACGCTTGCCGCCACATGGGTCGGCATATTCTTCGCCCCGGCGCTCGCGCGGCTCGCCAGCATCGCGCACACGCGGCTCGCGCCGATTGAGCCCGCGACCGCGAACACCACCGGGAACAGCATGTCGTGCCCAAGGTGCGTGAACTCGGCGACGAGCACGATCGCCGTAATCGGCATGTTCATCGACGAAGCGAGAAACGCCGCTGCGCCGACCAGCGCAAACGCGCCGGTCGGCACGCTCGCGCCGATCAGATTCCACGCGCCGCCGAGCACGACGGCAAGCAATGCGCCCACCGTCAGCCCCGGCGTCAGCAGACCGCCATGCGCGCCGACGCGCAGGCTGCTCGCGCTCACGGCAACCTTCAACGCGAGCAACGCCGCCGCGAGCCCAATGCTCAACTGACCGTCGAAGCCAAGCTGCGCGGTGCCCTTGCCGTTGCCGAGCAACTGCGGGAAGTGCATGGCGAGCAAACCGATCACGGCGAAGTTCAGCACGTTGAGCGGAATCATCAGCCAGCCAGCGCCCGGCGCGGCATTGCGCGCGCGATCCATGAAACGCGAGAACGCATAGGCGGCGATGCCGAACAGGGGCCCTGCCGCCACCGACCACGCAACCAGACTGCCGCTCAGCGCGAACGACGGAATCGCGTATTGCGACTCGTCGCCAAGTCCCATCCACGCGACCACGGCGGCGATCACCGACGTCACGAGCGCAATCGCGACCGTGGTCGCATCGAACGTGACGAGCAGCACTTCGAGCACGAACACCGCGCCGCCGAGCGGCACGTTGTACACGGCGGCGAGGCCGGCGCCCGCGCCGCAGGCGATCATCACGCGCGTTTCGTTCGCTGACAGGCCCGCGACGCGCGCGAGCCAACCTGCCACCAGCGAGCCCACTTCGCGCGGCGCGACCTCGCGGCCCAACGGCGAACCGAGCGCGACGGTGACGATCTGCAGTAGCGCATGCGCGAGCGTGCTGAGCATCGGCATGCGCGTGTCGGGCGATTTCACCGCCTGCTTGATGCTGACGAGCGGACTGCCGAAACGGCGCACGGCCCACCAGCCGAATCCCGCGATCAGACCGCAGATCGCCATGACGATCACGCGCCGTTCGGCCGACGCGCCATCGACGCCTTGCAGAAAGCTTTCGCCACCGACGATCGCATTCAGGCTGTAGCCATACGCGATGTGCTGGACGGCGTGCAGCAGCAGCGCGAGCAGCATGCCGCCGAGGCCCGCGCCGACGCCCGTCAACACGGTGACGACGGCGAGGCGGACCAGTGATTTGCGGTCGAGGGTGATGGGAGACGGCATGACGGCGTTGTGCGATGGGACGGGGAAGCCCCTACTTTAGGGTTTTCCCGTAAATTCATCCAACGACTTTATCTACTTAATTGATGATTCGCACGACTTTGTGAAAAGCACTGGGGCAAACGGTGGTCACTGCTGTAGGCGCGCGGCAAGTCACTCTCGATGACGTACCAAACCTCGCGCACCACACCTGCCGACGGAATTGAGTTAACTGGTTTGTCAGAAGGTCTTGAAGTAGCCGGCGCAAAGAATGCACTCGGCGTCATGCCGCCTTTCAGCCATTTTCAAAATGTTTGCATCACTAAGCATTGAATTGGGAAATCCCGATCATCACGCTTAAAAATGAACTGCAAATAAATCACCGAACCTCGGGATCATCCAACTCCGTAGCGGCTTCCGACGACGCGCTCCATCTCACATCGAATAAAAACGAAAGCAATGGCAATGCAAATGTATGTAATAGGTCGGTAAGGAATGTTTCTCGATTACGCAATATGGGAATGATTCAATCCCGTTGCTTCACCTCCATCTTGAAGTGAGCTTGCAATTCCACCTAAAAAAACCCAGCAACTCCACGCATAACGGAGCGCTGAACGGCAATCTGGAGCCCCCGAGAAATGTTTTACAGGACAATACTACCCAGCGCGATAGCTGTAGCGGCGCTGTTGACCATCGCCGCGTGCGGCAGTTCGCATAACAACACGACGACGTCGACCCCGCCGGTTGTTTCCGCGCAAGATGCCCTCGCGACCGCGACGCCCATCAAGCACCTCGTTGTGATCTTCGGCGAGAACGTCTCCTTCGACCACTACTTCGCAACGTATCCGAGCGCAAAGAACGTGGCGGGCGAGCCGGCATTCACCGCAGCGACCGGCACGCAAACGGATATCGCCACGCTCGCCGCCGCAGGGCTGACGGGCGCGGCTAACCCGAACGCGCAGGCGACTTCGCCGAACATCGTCGCCGCCACGGTCAACGGCCAGACGACTGCGCCGCCGACGCTGGGCGCCGCGCTGACCACGACCACTGCGCAACCGTTTCGCCTCGACCGTTCCCAGGCGAACACGAAGAGCCAGAACCACAGCTATGGGCCTGAACAGCTCGCCGATGACAACCTGAAGATGGACGCGTTCCCGCTCTTCACCTCGGCCAGCTCGATCATTGCAGGCAGCACAGGCCAGTTTGGTTCGTCGGCGCAGGTGCTCGGCTACTTCGACGGCAACACGGTCACCGCGTACTGGAACCTCGCGCAGAACTTCGCGATGAACGACAACGCGTGGACCGATACGTTTGGTCCGTCGACGCCGGGTGCCATCGAAGTGATCTCGGGCCAGAATCAGGGCGTGACGGTCACGCCTAATCCGAAGAACCCGACCGTCACGACGAGCAGCAATGCGATTCCTGACGGCCAGGGAAGCTTCACGATGATCGGCGACCTGGATCCGACCACCGACACCTGCACGGCCGCCGCGCAAACCGCCACGTCCGGCCCGACGGGCATGATGAACGGCAAGAACATCGGCGATCTGCTCAACGCTTCGAACATCACGTGGGGCGGCTTCATGGGCGGCTTCAACCTGCAGACCGTCAACGCGAACGGTACGACGGGCTGCCTGCGCTCGACGTGGTCGGACGTGCTTGGCAGCGCGCCGGCTGACTATGTCCAGCACCACGCCTGGTTCCAGTACTACGCTTCGACGGCCAATCCGACGCACCAGCGCCCGACCTCGACGGCGATGATCGGCTCCACCGAACCGACGCTCGACAATACGGCCACGCCGGTTCACCACCAGTACGACACCGACGACTTCTTCGCGGCTGTGCAGGCGGGTAACTTCCCGTCGGTCAGCTTCCTGAAGGCGCCGGCAATCGGCGACGGCCATCCGGGCAATTCGGACCCGCTCGACGAGCAGGCATTCGTCGTGAAGGTCACGAACTTCCTGCAGCAGCAACCTGACTGGAAGAACACGCTCGTCGTGATCGCCTACGACGACTCCGACGGCTGGTACGACCACGTTACGCCGGCAATCACGAGCTCGTCGTTCGATACGACGCTCGTCACCCACGTCGGCACGGCAACCTTCACGGGCGCCGACCAGTTGTCGGGCCAGGGCCAATGTACGTCGGCGAGCGCAACGCAGCCGCTTGGCATCAACGGCGGTGCGGTAAACGGCCGTTGTGGTCCGGGTACACGGACGCCGTTCCTTGTGGTTTCGCCGTGGGCAAAACAGAACTACGTTGACCACACGCAAATCACGCAGGCGTCGGTCGTCAAGTTCATCGAGGACAACTGGCTCAGCGGCAAGCGGCTCGGCGCGGGTTCGTTCGACGCAACGGCCGGCGATATCCGCAGCATGTTGAACCTGACTGGCGCGGGCAACAGCCCGACCGTCTTCCTCGACCCGACCGTTGGTACGAAGCTCGCAGCTGCGCCGGCAACCAACTAACCCGACGCGCGTCCCGCCCCGTTTGTTTTCACTCATCGCCAGCTTAGGCCGGCGCAATTGACAGCGGGACGCCAGATAACTCGAAGTGGGTCGAGCCAGCGCGGCAACGTGCTGGCTCGACGTCTTTTCCGGATTATTTTTGCCATCATCGCCATGAGCTCTCCAAACCCTGCATTGCCGCCCTCACTGCCTGCCGGCGATCCCTCGCACCCAGCGAACGCCAGACGACAGCTTCTGCGAGTACTCGGCTGGGCCGTTGCCGCCGTTGCGGCCGGCTGCGCCGCCTTTATCGCCTATGCGGCAATCTATCCGGAGCGGATGCCTCTTGCGATCGGCACCATCGTCGAAGACATCACCGGCGCGAATCCGCAGCCGGTCGCGTTACACGTGCCACCGAGCCAGCCGTTGAGCGCGGTAGCCCTGCTCGGCAAGCAGATTTTCAATGACCCGTCGCTCTCGGCGTCGGGCAAGCAATCGTGCGCGTCGTGCCACAGCCCTGAGCATGCCTACGGGCCACCGAATGACCTGTCCGTACAGCTCGGCGGTCCGCATATGACAGACGCCGGCTACCGGCCGCCGCCGTCGCTTGCATACTTGTACCGCCAGGCGCCGTTCTCGATCGGCCCCGATCAAAACGACATGGACGCCGCGCCCGTCACGCTCGATCAACTGGCCACGGCAGCAAGCGGCACGCAGCGCGCGGTGAAAACGGCAGGCGTTGCGCCTGCGGCACCCGCACTCGTCCCGCAGGGCGGCCTGTTCTGGGACGGCCGCGCGAGCACGCTGCAGGATCAGGCGATCGGCCCGATGCTGAATCCCGTTGAGATGGCCAACAAGAGCACCGGCGAGGTCTTCCACAAGCTGCTGAATGCGAAGTATCTCGACCAGTTCAAGCAGCTGTTTGGCGACCGGATCGTGAGCCAGCCCGATCTGCTCGTCGACGAGGCGATGTTCGCAGTGGGACGCTACCAGTTCGAAGACCCATCCTTCCACCGCTTCACGAGCAAGTACGACTACTGGCTCCAGGGCAAGGCACGTCTGACGCAAGCGGAGATGCGCGGCTTGCGCCTGTTCAACGATCCTGACAAGGCAAACTGCGCGGGATGCCATCTGAGCAAGCCGACGGCCGACCATTTGCCGCCGCTCTTCACCGACACGCAATACGAGGCACTGGGCGTGCCGCGCAACCATGATCTGGCCATCAACAAGGACCGGAATTTCTACGACATGGGCGTATGCGGTCCCTTCCGTGACGACGCGGCTACGCTAACGCAATACTGTGGAATGTTCTTGACGCCGACCTTGCGCAACGTCGCCACGCGACACGCCTTTTTCCACAATGGCGTCTACCACGACCTGAAGCACGTGATGGACTTCTATAACCTGCGCAATACGAGTCCCGAAAAGATCTATCCGCTCGATGCAGCAGGCAAGCCGGAAAAGTACGATGATCTTCCCGCGAAGTACCAGGCGAATATCGACGTCGCCGACGCGCCGTTTGACCGCAAACTGGGCGAAAAGCCTGCCATGACCGACGATGACATCCAGGACATCATTGCGTTCATGAACACGCTGACTGACGGTTACAAGCCCTAGTACCCGCATCGCTCGCGAGGGCGACGTCGCGCGCATCTGCATGCTTCATCCGAGCGATGAAGTTTGCAGGTGCGCGCGACACAAGCAGAACGCTACTTCAGGAATATGTAGCGCGCGAAATACGGCGAACTGCCCGCCTGATGCTCACGCACACAAGGCTCAGAAGGTGACACGCCGCCTGCTGTGTCGAGCCGCTGCACAAACCGCACGCCAGACAAACTGCCTTTGGCGGTGCTGTGAGTTTCGAGCAGCAGTTGTGGAATGCTGTTCGGATTCGCACTCGGTGCCTGAGCCACCATGCGACCAACGATCCTGCTGCCATCGCCCGCCTGCCAGGACGGGCCCGCACCATGCTGGATCGACGCTTGACCTGCGCCGTCATAAAGCGTGGCTTCCGGATGCTGGAACACCCAGCCCAGATG
This sequence comes from Paraburkholderia steynii, assembly GCF_900100565.1. NCBI lineage: Bacteria > Pseudomonadati > Pseudomonadota > Betaproteobacteria > Burkholderiales > Burkholderiaceae > Paraburkholderia > Paraburkholderia steynii. The sequence continues at coordinate 63,152 of NZ_FNDI01000023.1, forward strand.
ATGCGAACTGTCGAACTCGCAGGAATACATCTGCACGCCTGTTGCCGTCGTGACGGCGAACGGCTGGGCGCCGGAAGGCACCAACGAAGGTGGCGTTGCATCGGCGGCATTCGCCGCTAAGGGTGACATCAGAACGACGCAACCTAGCGCGGCCCGGTACACGATCTGCCGCGCGTCAATGCACATTGCGCGAATGACGTTGCTGGAGTACGAGCGGAAAGGAAACATGATTGCGATCCGGTTGGAGGAATATCGGGGACGTTTTTGTGATTTTCCTTACCAGAACAGCTGGGCGTAGAAGCTTATTCCATCGAAATCGCGCGTCGGTACACCGGCGCAATCGGCTTCATACATCACGCGGCAACACAAGCTCCGCTTCAAGCCCACCCGCCGTGCGATTGCGCAACGTCAGCGTTCCGCCATGCGTCGCCGCGATGCTCTGCGCAATCGTCAACCCTAGCCCGGTGCCACCGCTCGCACCCGTTCCATCCGCGCGCCCCGCATTCCCGCGAAAATACGGCTCGAACGCGCGCGCGAGCATCGTTTCGTCGGGAATACCGGGGCCGTTGTCACGAATCGCGACACGCACCGCGCGTCCATCATCGACAACATGAATAGAAGCCTCGCCGCCATAGCGAATCGCGTTATCGAGCAGATTCTGCAAACAGCGCTTCAGATTGCGCGGATAACCCGCGACAGGCCGCGCCGCCCGCCCTTCCACCGTGACCGCGTGCCCAGCCTCACGCGCATCTTCAGCCAGCCCTTCGAGCATCGAATCGAGATCGATCTCGTGCCGCGCTTCCGTCACTTCGATGCCTTGCACGGCATCGAGCGTTGCGCGCACCATCGCCTCCATGTCGTCGAGATCGCCGCGCAGTCGATCGCGCCACTGCGGGTCGGGCAGCATTTCCACACGCAGACGCAGCCTCGTCAGCGGCGAGCGCAGATCGTGCGACACGGCAGTCAAAAACCGCGCGCGCCCTGCAAAGCTCTCCGTCAGTTGACGCTGCATCGAATTGAACGACATCGCCGCGCTGCGCACTTCGAGCGGACCACTGACGGGCAACGGCGGCCGATAGATATTGCGGCCGAGCGCATCGGCGGCTCGAGCGAGATCGCGTAGCGGCTGAACCGCAAAGCGCACGGCGACGAACGCCAGCACGCAGATCGCCACGAAGCGCAGCAGATAGATCCTGACGAGATAATCGAACACGAGCGACCCCGGCTCGCTCAGCATGCCCGCCTGCCCTTCATTGGCCTGCGCGTCGAGCCACCTGCCATCGGGCAGCTTCATCTGCACGTGAAAATCGCCTGTGGGCATGCGCGAATCGAAGAGACTCAGGATGCCCTTGTGCTTGTGCTCTTCGTCGCGCAGTTCAGCATCGATGAGACGCACGTCGATCGGCTCGCCAAGACGTCTGCGAATCACGCCCGTAATCAGGTCGCTGACCGTGCGCTTCGCAAGCGAGGTTTGCTGCACGGGCTGCGGCGCGTCGGTCCATTGCAGACGGTATCGTGCATCCGACAGTTGCGTCACGATCGCATCGCGCGCGGTTGCATCGGGCGCGTGCTGCAGCAGCCGGACGGTGTCGGCGAGACGGCTCGCGAACAGGCGCGCGGGAATTTCGAGCGTGCGGTTGTCGTGCGTTTCGAACCAGATCGTGCTGGTGAGCAATTGGCCGGCGAACATGCCGACGGCGAGAATCATCACCAACCGCCCGAATAGCGAGTCGGGCCACGCACGCAGTTTCATCGCGCGGCCGCTCATGCTTCGAACGCGACGTCGGCGACCAGCATGTAGCCCTCATTGCGCACCGTGCGGATGAGCGCGGCGCTCCGCGCAGCGTCTTTCAGATGATGCCGCAGGCGGCTGATGCACACGTCGATCGAACGGTCGAGCGGCGTGTGCTCCTTGCCGAACACATGGTCGAGCAGGAAATCGCGCGACAGCGGCCGGTTCGGATGATCGAGCAGCGTGCGCAGCGTCCGGTAATCGGAGCCGCCGAGCGACACGACCAGGCCTTCGGGCGACAGCATCTGCTTCATCCGCGTATCGAGCTTCCAGCCCGCGAAGCTGACGAACGCGGCGGCATCGGCGGGAAGCGCGCCGGGCGTGCTGCGCGCGCGGCGCAACACCGACTTGATCTTCGCGACCAGCTCGCGCGGATCGAATGGCTTGGGCAGGTAATCGTCGGCGCCCATTTCGAGGCCGAGTATACGGTCGAGCAATCCGCCGCGCGCGCTCAGTATCACGATCGGCATGCCGCGCTCGCGGCGCAGCTCGCGTGTGAGTTCGAGTCCGTCCTCGCCGTCGAGCATCAGGTCGAGTACGACCAGATCGATCTGCGACGCCTTGATGATCTGCTTCATCTGCGCGCCGTTGGTGGCCGTCGTCGCCTGATAGCCCATGCTGCGCAGATAGTCGCCGAGCAGTTGGCGAATGTTCGGGTCGTCATCGACGACAAGTATGTGGTCCATCAAAAGCTCTTCTTCTCTTCCACTCAGCCCGCATTGTCCGGATTGCAACGGGAAAAAGGCGGCTCAACACATTCCATTACAAAAGTGCGCCGTTTCAACACATCGCCATTACATCTCGTGGCTAAAGTTGCGCCGGTAAATGCAAATAATTCTCATCCAGCAACTATATCATGTCGATTTCCGTGCTTTCATCGGCCTGCGGGCGGGCCGTTTCGACGGCGGCGCGTGCCACCTCCTCAGTGGCCGCCTCCGCCGCTTTCGTTGTTGCGGCTGGCTTTACGCTGACGGTCAGCGCACCCGCGCTCGCGGCGCAACCGGCGAGCGCCGCAGCGCCTGTGAACGCGGCTGCACCCGCCACCCTCACAGATCTCGCCGGCCGCACGATCCGCGTACCCGTCGCCGAACCGCAGCGCATCCTGCTCGGTGAAAGCCGCCTGCTGTCGGCCGTCGCGTTGCTCGAAGGCCAGAAGCCGCTCGCGCGCATCGTCGGCTGGCAAGGCGATCTGCCGCTGATGGACCCGCAGACCTTCAACGCGTACGCGCAGAAATTCCCCGACATCAAAACGATTCCGCTGATCGGCAAAGCGACGGAAGACAGCATCAGCGATGAAAAAGCGCTGAGCCTCAAGCCCGATCTGGCGATCTTCAGCATCGGCGGCCACGGCCCGAGCCGCTACAACGCGCTCGTCAAGCAACTGGAAGCGACGGGCACGACGGTCGTATTCGTCGACTTCCGCCTGCATCCGATGCAAAACACGCTGCCGAGCATCAAGCTGCTCGGCGCGGTGTTGCATCGCGATCAGCAGGCGAATGCGTATATCCAGTTCTATCAGCAGCATCTGGCGCGCGTGCAGAGCGTCGTACACCGTGTGCCCGAAGCGCAGCGTCCGAAGGTATTCGTCGATCTGCTCGCGGGCGTCTGGGATGCGGGCTGCTGCCACACGGCGGGCAACGGCAACTTCGGCGAATTCGTGCAGGCCGCGGGCGGACGCAATATCGCGCAAGGTCTCGTGCCGGGCGTGCTCGGCGACATCAGCATGGAACAGGTGATCGCCGCGCAGCCCGACGTCTACATCGCGACGGGCAGCCGCACGAAACCGGGCCTCGCATCGCTGCGCGTCGGCGCGTTGACGAGCGAGCACGATGCGCGCGCGAGCCTCGCGCAACTGATCGCGCGCCCCGGCTTCGACACGATCAAGGCGATCCACGACGGCAACGCGCACGGCATCTCGCACAACTACTACGACTCGCCGTACAACATTCTCGCGATCGAAGCGTTTGCGAAGTGGTTCTATCCGGCGCAGTTCAAAGATCTCGACGTGCATGCGACGCAAGCCGAACTGTACAAGCGCTTCCTCGCGGTGCCGCCGCAAGGCGCCGAGTGGGTCGACGCGCCGCTCGCGCAGTCCACGGCTGACGCCTCGCATTAACGGGCGCAGCGATGTCCGATTCCGTCTCCCTGATTCGCTCCGCGCGCGCCCGGCAAAGCGCCGCGGACGCCAGCCTGCAGCCGTATCTGCGCATCACGCGTCTGCGCGTGCTGTGGCTGTGCGCGGTTGCGTTGCTGATCGTCGGCTCGTTACTGCTCGATCTGCGGTCGGGCCCGTCCGGTCTGCCCGTTTCGACGCTGCTGCGTGCGGTGTTTCATCATGCATCGGCGGATGCCGCGACGAATGTGATCGTCTGGCAGATCCGCATGCCGTATGCGGTGATGGCGCTGCTGGTGGGCGCGTCGCTCGGACTATCGGGCGCGGAAATGCAGACCATCCTCAACAATCCGCTCGCGAGCCCTTACACGCTCGGCGTGTCGGCGGCGGCGGCGTTCGGCGCGTCGCTCGCAATCGTGCTCGACATCACGCTGCCCGGTATCGCGCAAAGCTGGCTCGTGTCGGCCAACGCATTCCTCTTCGCATTCATGTCGGCGATGATGCTCGACGGCGTCGCGCGCTGGCGAGGCATGTCGACGTCCGGCGTCGTGCTGCTCGGCATCGCGCTCGTGTTCGCGTTCCATGCGCTCGTCTCGCTGATGCAGTTCATCGCTTCCGCCGACGCGCTGCAAGGCCTCGTGTTCTGGACGCTAGGCTCACTTGCGCGTGCCGACTGGCCGAAGATCGCGGTACTCGCCGTCGCGCTCGCAGTCGCTTTGCCGCTTTCGATGCGCAACGCGTGGACGCTCACCGCGCTGCGCCTCGGCGAAGATCGCGCCGCCAGTTTCGGCATCGACGTGCGCCGTCTGCGGCTCGGCACGCTGCTGCGCGTGTCGGTGTTGTCGGCGCTCGCGGTGTCGTTCGTCGGCACGATCGGCTTCGTCGGACTGATCGCGCCGCATATCGCGCGCACGCTGTTCGGCGAGGACCACCGTTTCTATCTGCCCGGCAGCATGCTGATCGGCGCGTTGATGCTGTCGCTCGCGTCGATTGCATCGAAGCTCATCGTGCCGGGCGTGCTGATTCCCGTCGGCATCGTGACGGCGCTGGTCGGCATTCCCCTCTTTCTCGGGATCGTCGTGCGCTCGCAGGGAGCCACGCAATGAACGGCCTGTCGATTCACGGCCTCAGCGTGCAATACGGCAAGCGCGCGGTGCTTAAATCGCTCGATGCGGGCCCGCTGCCGCGTGGCCAGATCACCGCGTTGCTCGGTCCGAACGGCAGCGGCAAGTCGACGTTGCTGCGCGCGCTGGCGGGCCTCACGCGCGCGCATGCCGGTCAACTGACGCTCGACGGCGCGCCGCTCGAATTATCCGCAGCGAGTGCGCGCTCGCATAGCGTCGTCTATCTGCCGCAATCGTTGCCTGCAGGCGTGAAGCTGCAAGTGCTCGAGTCCGTGCTGGTCGCGTGTTGCGCGACGCGCGGCGCATTTCGCGCCCACGGCGCCCGCACCGACGACCTCACGAATGCGCGGGCCGTGCTTGAACGCCTTGGCATCGATGCGCTCGCATCGCGCTCGCTCGACGAGTTGTCGGGCGGACAACGACAACTCGTCGGCATTGCCCAGGCGCTGGTACGCGAGCCGCAAGTGCTGCTGCTCGACGAGCCGTTGTCCGCACTCGACCTTAACTACCAGTTCCACGTGATGCGCGTGCTGCGCGACATCACGCGGGAACGCGGCATCGTCACTGTCGTCGTTCTGCACGACATCAACACCGCCATGCGCGCCTGCCATCAGGCGATGCTGCTTCACGCAGGCCGCATCGCGGGCTTCGGACCCAGTGCCGATGTCGTCACGCAGGCGAGCCTTGCAGAAGTATTCGGAGTCACCGCGCGAATCGAGCCTTGTTCGCGCGGCCAGCATCAAGTCCTGATCGACGGTCTGTCGGTTCAGGACGGCATCGCCAGCCGCTAGACATTCGTCGAGCGTCCCAGCCAGCCACCTCGCCACGCCGCATTCGTTTCAACGCACGACGCCCGCCATCCGGTGGGCGCCGCGCTGCTGCGTGGATCGTCACATCGTTCAAATCAACAACAGGGAAAAAAATGAAAAAGACACTCGTCATGGCTGCCATCGCGGCGAGCTACGCGTGCCATGCGCAGGCGCAAAACACGGTCACGCTGTATGGCGTGATCGACGCGGGCCTGTCGTACACGAACAACCAGAAAGGCAACAGCGCGTGGCAAGCGGGCAGCGGCGACGTGACGGGCAGCCACTGGGGCATGCTCGGGCGCGAAGACCTGGGCGGCGGCACGAAAGCGATCTTCCAACTCGAAAGCGGCTTCAGCGTGATGAACGGCACCTCGCGTCAGGGCGGCCGTCTGTTCGGTTATCAGGCTTATACGGGGCTTTCGAATGACCGGTTCGGCACGTTGACGCTGGGACGTCAGTACGATTCCGTCGTCGACTACCTCGCGCCGCTCAGCTTTACGGGTCATCATCCGGGCGGCAACAATCTTTCCGCGCACCCGTATGACAACGACAATCTGAACAACTCGTTCCGCGTGAACAATTCGGTGAAGTTCGCCAGCAACAGCTATGCGGGCGTGAAGTTCGGCGCGTTGTACGGCTTCTCGAACGAAGCGGGCGGTTTCGACGACAACCGGCTATACAGCTTCGGCACATCGTACGAAGCAGGCCCGCTGCGTCTCGGCGCAGGCTACTTCCAGGCGAACAACGGCGGCAGCAGCAACACGAACGGCGCATTGACGCTGACCGATCGCACGTTTATCGCAGCGCGACAGCGCACGTATGGCGCGGGCGGAAACTACTCGATCGGCGCGGCGACGTTTGGCGCGGTCTGGACGCGCACGCAACTCGGCGGGCTCGCGACGATCAACGGCGCGAACAGCCTCGGCCTCGTTGCGAATGGCGAGGGTATGAGCTTCAGCAATTACGAACTCAATGCAAGTTACTCGCTCACGCCGACCATCGCGCTAAACGGCGAATACACGTACACGTCGGGTTCGATGTCGAACGCGACAGGCCAGCATCATCCGAAGTGGCATGAAGTCTCGGTGCAAACCGACTACTTCCTGTCGAAGCGAACCGATCTTTACGTGCAGGCGAGTTATCAGCATATCTCCAGCGACGGCTCCGGTCTGACTGCGGATATCAGCGGGCAAAGTCCTTCATCGAACGATCAGCAGGTTGTCGTTGCTGTCGGGATGCGGCATCGGTTCTAAAACGGTTAAAGCCGCCGCGTTAGCATGAACCGGCGGCTTTAACGCAGCAATCAGAACTTGTGCCGGATGCCGACGCGCACGGTGCTTTGCCGGTCGCTCGTAGAAGGCGTGAGATTGTTGATGGCCGCAACGGCCGCCGTGCCCGTCGAGTCCGTGCCCGATGCTTTCTGATAAACGCCGATCAGGTACACATCGGTACGCTTCGACAAAAAGTAGTCCGCGCCAATCGCGCCTTGGTAGTAGCGTGCGCCAGGATTCGTTCCCGCCGTCGAATCGACGCTGCCGCCGTGCGTATAGTCGAATGCCGCGCCGAGCAGGAATGCAGGCGTTAACTGGTACTTGAAGTTCACTTCGGCGTTATTGAACGTCGCGTTGCCGCGATAGCCGCGCGGATTCGGACCGGACTCGACTGTATCGCCGAGATTCCTGAACTGCGTGTTCGAATACGTTGCGCCGAACGTCGCCGCGCCGAACGTATAGGCGGCGCCCGCTGCAATCACCTGATACGTTCGCGCCGAAGCATAGCCGCTATACACAGGAGAGGATATGAAGTTCGTGCTGGCCGTCGCTGCCGTGCTCGCGCCGTTGTCACCGAAGAATCCGACATTCGGATTGCGCGCATTCAGATAGCCGACCCCGACAGAAAGCGGACCGTTCGCATAACCGGCGCCCAGCGACCACACCTGATTGCGCGACGCCTCGCCTGCCACGCCGCCCAGGCTATACACGCCGCCGAACGTGAGGCCGGCGTAATTGGCGCTGGTGTACTTGATCGCATTGTTCACGCGATACGCGTTGTTGATATTGTCGAGATCGCCCGGATGCGCGGCGATATAGCCGCCCCATTGATCGCCTGCTTCAAAGGGGCCGACATAATCGACCACAGAATCGTATTGGCGTCCAACCAACACTGAGCCGTACGCGTTCGACAGTCCCACATACGCCTGGCGTCCGAACATCAGCCCTTGCGTGCTGCCGCGATTCTTCTGGCCCAGCGATCCGCTGTTCAGATCGAAGCCGTTTTCGAGCACGAAAAGCGCGGCGAGCCCACCGCCGAGATCTTCCTTGCCGCGCAGACCCCAGCGGCTCGCCTGCATGACACCGCTCGACACGTTGTACAGATTGTGGCCTCCCGAATTCGAGGTCCAGTTGAAACCATCGTCGACGATGCCATACATCGTCACCGAACTCTGCGCGTGCGCCGCGCCAGCGAATGCACACTCGACCAACGTCAATGCGGCCAATGCGGCTGCCAATTTGATTCTCATAGATTCGTCATCCCGTTCATCCCGACTGCTTCGATTGAATAACGCAGTGAATGATGACTGCGCCGCGGCTGTTACGAGGACCGCAATCTAAGTTCGCCTTTATGCGCGGTCAAATCAGTCAAATAGAACAGGTGCGATAAGCGTGCTTTATTTGCGGCTGCATGCACGCCGACAAAGGTACGAGCGACATGAATGCCATTTATGTCGCGCATTTTTGGCCTGAATTTGACGGTCTTTTCGCGCGCTCCTATCGTTCGCCCATGTCTGTCTGATTCGCCAGGTCGCCCTGCCCGTCCCCATGATCGGGAAGCGGAAACTTCAACGTCTTGCTCAGCCCAACGCCATGAATCCTCACGCGACAGCCACGCTTTCCTCTTCCTCACCCGTGCGCAAGACAAGCACGGTCCGCCGCGCGGTGACGACGGCCGTGCTCGGCCAGATACTGGAGTGGTACGACTTCTTTCTCTATGGAACGGCGGCCGCGCTGGTATTCGGCAAGCTGTTCTTTCCCGTCGGCAGCGATCCGTTGACGGGCACGATCGCGGCATTCGGCGGATTCACGGTCGGCTTCATCGCGCGGCCGGTTGGCGGCGTGCTGTGCGGCCATATCGGCGACCGCTACGGACGCAAGACGGTGATGATGCTCACGCTCCTGACGATGGGCGTCGCAACCATGTGCATGGGACTGCTGCCGACGTATCAACAGATCGGTATCGCGGCGCCCATCGGTCTCGTGCTACTGCGCATTCTTCAAGGGCTCGCAGCGGGCGGCGAATGGAGCGGCAGCATTCTGCTGATTCACGAAAGCGCGCCCGCATCGAGGCGCGGGGCACTTTCTGCCTGGAGCCCGAGCGGCGCGGCATTCGGCTTCGTGCTGTCGACGGCTGCGTTCCTGCTCGCGCAAACGCTGTCGCCCGATGACTTCCTCAGCTGGGGTTGGCGCGTGCCGTTCCTGTGCAGCGTGGTGCTCGTCGTGCTCGGCCTCTGGATGCGCCGCTCGGTAGAAGAAAGCGCCGACTTCGTCGCAGTAAAGGCGACACACCGCGAAAGCCGCATGCCGATCATCGAAGTGCTGCGTCGTTGCCCGCGTCAAGTGCTCACCGTGTTCGGCCTCCGCTTCGGCGAAGGCGGCGCGTCGTACATCTTCTTCGCGTTCTCGATTGCGTACGGTCAGTTTCTCGGCCTGAAGTCGACATGGATACTCGGCGGGCTCACGCTGTCGATGCTGCTGATGATTCCCGTGTCGCTTCTGATGGGACATCTCACCGACAAGATCGGCCGCAAGCCGGTCTATCTCGTCGGTGCCATTGCGATGGTGCTGGTCGCGTATCCGTATTTCACGCTGCTCGCCTCGGGCGTGCTGTGGAAAGTGATTGCCGCGCTGATTCTCGCCAACAGCATCACGCTCGGCATTCTCGAAGGCGCGCAGCCCGCGTTCATCAGCGAACTGCTGCCCGTTCATCTGCGCTTCTCGGGACTCGGCATTGGGCGCGAGATTTCATCGGTACTCGGCGGCGGCCTTTCGCCGATGATCGCGACCGCGTTGCTCGCTCACTATCGCAGCGCCACGCCCGTCGCGATCTATCTCGTCGCACTTGCGCTGGTCACGGTGATCGCGACCTTGATCGCGCCAGAAACTTTCCCACGCTCGGCACGGCTGCAGGCAAGGCAGAGCGCCGAAGCCGTCACCGCCTGATCGACTGATCCATTCAACTCAACACGTATTCATCATGCAAAGCCTTCATAGCATTTCGACGTACGCCCACGAGCCGCGCTTCATCGACCAGGGCGAGCCGTATCCCGAGTACGCCGGGCCCATTTCGCTCGAGGTTCTGATCGAAGAAATCGAACGCCGGCGCGACGAGTTCGATCAGCTCTCGCATGTGCCGCGCGACATGATCGCGAAGATGAAACGCGCGGGCATCTACCGCGCCAGCACGCCGCGCCGTTTCGGCGGTGACGCACTGCCGCCGCCGCAGTTTCTCGCGATTCTCGAACGCATTGCGATCGCCGATGGATCGACAGCGTGGGTCGCTGCGTTCGGATCGGCGAATACGTACCTCGCGTCGCTGCCCGTCGAAACGCAACAGCAGATCTACGCGAAAGGACCGGACCAGGTTTTTGCGGGCGGTCTCTATCCGCTGCAACCTGCGACCAAGGTGCCGAACGGCTTCAAGGTCAGCGGCCAGTGGCGGTTTGCGAGCGGCTGCAAAGGCGCGGACTGGATTGGCGTCGGTATTGGCGGCACGCCCGCGAGTTCGGGCGATGCGGGCGCGGGCAAACCGTTCACCGCCGTGTTTCCCGCTAGCGAAGTGGAGATCGTCGACAACTGGAACGTCGTCGGCATGCAGGGCACAGGCAGTCACGATCTGCGCTTGCGCGACAAGTTCGTCGATGCGCAATGGACCTTCGTGCGCGGCGGTCACGCGCTGATCGACGAGCCGCTGTATCGCTACCCCGCCGTCGCGTACCAGGCGCAGGTGCATGCGGCCGTGAACGTCGGCCTGGCGCGCGCCGCGCTCGATCTCCTGACCGATATGTCCGGCGCGACAAAAACGACGACGGGCGCCCCGCGTCTCGCGGACCGGGGCTACTACCGCTCGGGTCTCGCGAAAGCGGAAGCGCAGTGGCGCAGCGCGCGCGCGTTCTTCTACGAATCCTCGCAAGCCGCGTGGGACACGATTCTTGCCGGCGATCCCGTCACGCCAGACCAGGCGAATCTGATGCGCCTGAGCGCGACACATGCGGCCCACGTATGCGCCGAAGTGGTGATGCAGGCGTATCAGATGGCGGGCATCGCCGCGATTTATCGCGAGAGCCGATTGCAGCGTCTGGTGCGCGACTCGATCGTCGTGACGCAGCATGCGTTTCTCGGCGAGGGCTCGTATGACGCGTCGGGTGCGCTGTTCGTCGGCATTCCGCCCGTCACGCCGTATCCGTGATGCAGCGCGTGAACGAACACATGGAGCAAGCAATGACGAATGAAGAGATGAAGCGGCGCTTTCGCGATGCGATGGCGTGCCTGCCCGCCGCCGTCAACGTCATTACGACCGACGGCCCGAGCGGACGCTGCGGCCTCACAGCCAGTGCCGTCTGCTCGGTGACCGACGAGCCGCCGACGATGCTCGTCTGTATCAACCAGGCCAGCTATATGCACGACGTGCTGCGAGAGAACCGCAGCGTCTGCATCAACGTGCTTGCCGGCGAGTATCAGGACCTCGCGCGCGACTTCGCGGGCATGACATCGTGCCCGATGGACGAGCGCTTCGCACGCCACGCATGGAAGCCGGGACGCTCGGCCGTGCCCGTGCTTTCGCACGCGATTGCGAATCTCGAAGGCACGATCGTCGAGATCAAGAGCGTCGGGTCTCACTCGGTGATGTTCGTACGTATCGACGATATCTCGGTCAGCTCCGATGGCGATGGACTGATCTATTTCGCGCGGCAGTTTCATCGTCTCGTGCGACCGGTTGCGGCGGCAGCATCCGCTTCCACTCAATGCGCGAGGTAAGCGTGGAAGTTTGCCTCTTTCTGATTGGCGAAAGCAGTCACGCGCACGGCGTATTCGATCGATCGACTATCTCGCTCTTGCGGTCGGCCGCGCACGACGTGGAGGGTTTGCGGCGCTTCGTGTTGCATCTTCCTGCCGTGCGCGACGAGCGCACAGCGTCGGGACCGTTCTGCGTCACGCAATGGTATTTCGACGATCTCGAACGGCTCGAAGCCGCGCTGCAACCGGGCGGTGTACTACAGGCCGCCGCTGACGGCATCGCCGCAAGCATGGACAATTGCACGCTGTTCCAGCAGGCAATGGCCGTGCGCAAGTTCTCGACGCCGCATCCAATCGATACGCGAGAAGAACGTTGCACCTACCTCGTCAGTTACGAAGGTGAAGCGGACGACTTCAATGCATGGCTCACGCACTATCTGACTCATCATCCTCCGTTGATGACGCAGTTGCCCGGCATTCGCGAACTGGAGATCTATACGCGCATCGACTATCGCTCGGCGTTGAAGCACGCGCGTGCGACGGCCATGCAACGCAACAAGGTCGTATTCGATGACGTCGCTTCACTCGACGCTGCGCTCGCGTCGCCCGTGCGTGCGCGAATGAAAGCGGACTTCGATTCGTTTCCACCGTATAGCGGAGCCACGCCGCATTACCCGATGCACAGCATTTACGGTAATCTGACGCGCGAGTGAAAGCGCCGAACGCGGGCATGCGGGTTCGGTCCAACAGCGAGGCGCGTCCGACCGCAAGCGGGTCGCGCGCCGCCACGGCCGGGTTTCGAACGACATGACAAATACGCCCCCAGGCATCACGGACTTGAATCTTCTGCGCGTGTTTCTGGCCATTGCCGATCTGCGCAGCCTCACTGCAGCGGGCGCGCGTCTCGGGCTCACACAACCCGCCGTGAGTCACGCGTTGCGCCGCTTGCGCACGCTGTTCGACGATCCCCTGTTCGTTCGCACGCCGACGGGCATGGTGCCCACCGACGCCGCTGTCCGCCTGCATGCGCCGCTCGCGCAGGCGTTCGGCATCATCAACGTCGCGGTTCAGCAACTGGCGAAGTTCGATCCCGCGACGGCACATCGCGTGTTTCGCGTGTCGATGTCGGACATGTCAGAGTTCTATTTTCTGCCGCCGCTGCTCGCGATGATCGACAGCACCGCGCCCGGCATACGTGTAGAGGTCGCCAACTTCTCCGTGGATGCCGTGAGCACCGCGATGCGAAGCGGCGAGATCGATCTCGCGCTCGGTTATGTGCCGGGACTGGACGCCGCCTGCATCAGCACGACACTGTTCGTCGACGAGCACGTGTGCGTGGTGCGCGCGGGACATCCGCTACGCAAGCGCAACCCGACCAAGGACCACCTTGCCGCCCTGCGTTACGTATACGCGAGCACAAATGCAACCGGTCACCGGATGGTCGAGCAATGGCTGGAGGAATTGAATCTGCGCCGCGATATCGTGCTGCGGCTGCCGCATTTCGTGGTTGCGCCGGAGATCGTCCAGAACACCGACCTCGCTGTCATCTTTCCGAAAAGCATTGCGCAGCGGTTCAATCGAAACAAGGCATTCCGAATCCTGCCGTTGCCTTTTTCATTGCCACCGATCGAAATTCAGGTACACACGCACATGCAGTTTTCCGCCGACCCCGGCATTGCATGGTTGCGCGATGCGATCTGCAGCATGTTCTCGACTCAAGGTTCGAGATAGCCCTTCACGAGTTCGTGGATCTCAGCGAGCGTGGCGACGGCCGCATTCAGATCGAGTTCGCTGTTCGCTTTTGCCAACGCCATGACATCCACGAACGCTTCGTCCTGTTCCTCCGCCATCATGCATAACTGAAACGGCGTGCATGCCCCGAGGCTCTCCGGCTCATTCATGATTCTCTCCCCGCGCGATAGTGCGACGATGCGCTTTACTCATGCTCAGCTCGCGAGACGACCTGATCGGAATCGAGCACGCAATCGGCAAGTTCCATCAGATTGCTCGCGAATGTGGACGGTTTCCATTGCTCGACGCTCAGCCGTGCGCGAGCAGATAAGCGCTCGCGCAGCACATCGTCCAATGCCAGTGTTCGCATGCGCGCCGCGAGCATTTCCGCGTTGCCTGGCTCGACGACATAGCCGTTCGTGTCGTTCACGACAAGCTCACGCGCCACGCCGCATGTATGCGTGACTATCGCCGTACGCGACGCCGCGAATGCTTCGTTGATGCACAGTCCCCATTGATCGAACTCGCTGGCGAGCACCACGAAATCGGCAAGGCCGTAAATCGCGGGCATTTCGCCGTTGGGCAGTGCATCGAGAAAGCGCACGCTCCTTTCGAGTTCGAGTTGCGATACGAGTGTTCTCAACATGGGCTCGTCTTGTCCCTGCCCGATCAGAACCAGTTCGATCGCATGGTCCGCGAGACGGGAACGCGCAAACGCATTGATCACGACATCCACGTTCTTGCGCGCCACGAAGCGGCTGACGCAGAGCACATAGCGCTGCGGCAAGCCACGCATACGGCGAACGTCGTCGACAGTGGCAAGCGCAGCGGCAGCGCGGCGCGAAAACTGGTCGACGTCGATCACATCGAAACCGACTCGCGAGCGCCAGCGCGGAATGCCGAGAGACTCCGCGTAGTCGCGATGCCTTTCTCCCGCGACCAGCGCGGCGTCGAACCGCCGCACCAGCCGGCGCTTCAGCCATTCCTTAATGCTGCTGCGCGGGCCGTCGTCGGCCTTCGAGTCCGACATGTAGATCAGGCCAAACGGTCTCGTGAACCTTCTGACGAAACAGAGCCACAATGAGTACGGTGTGTCATAGCCCAACGTCACGACGACATCCGGCTCCATTCGCCGGATGATCGCAGTGAGACGCGCGAAGACATTCAGCCAGCGTCCACCAGCGTCGCTGACATCATTCTCCAGGGTGGTGACGCACTCGTGACGTTGCTCGAAAAACGACGCGCGCCGGGTTTGCGGAAACGAATAGAAGCCCGACCGCCCGAATACCTCGACCAGAGAGACTTCGTCGCCACGCCTCCTTGCAAGCCGCATCAGCGCTTCATAGCGCGGCACGTGGTAGTCACCGAGGTGACCGATAACGAACAGCATCCGCATGACGTCCTCAAAACACCGCTATTGGCAGAAACGCACGACGCGCGAACCCGTCGGGATGCCGTTATTGGATTGTCTTCATTGCTCAGGCTACTGACGAACGCTGCGTCAGAGGCCACTTACTTTATTACGGGTGCAGGCTTACGTTTGTATGGATTGCCACTGACAACTGCACTCTGTCTATTAAAGGCTGTTTGCCGCACTAAAACCCGCGTTCGAACCGGGAGAACTACGCTCTGTTAAAGGACGGCTCACAAATATAGACTGGTTTTTGTGCTTATCTGGAAGCGGTCGCTTCAACATCTTTTTCGCGAAAACGGATGATTTGTCTTTCAAACAGTAAGAAAAAGACTGGTGTAATAGCAAGCGTGAACAAGCCGAGGCTACTTCATCCGTTCGACTACGGCTCTCGGGGACAACACCAAGAAAAAAAGGGACGATCGCAATCATATGAATACGTCGCCATTCGGGCATTTTCGATTGTCCCGCTGTGTCCTGTTTCTTCTTTGCATGTGCTTCATTCTGATCGGGACGGCACGCGCGTCATCCACCGATTGCAGTGCGGGCACGCTCGTGACAGTTGTCGCACACCTCGATGACGATCTGCTGTTCGTTGAGCCCGCAATCAGCGAGCGGTTGCGTGCGGGATGGTGCGTCACCACCGTTCATCTGATTGGCGGCGCCAACGGAGCGAATTTCGCCTACGTGCAAAAGCGTGAGGAAGCTTCGCGACTGGCTTATGCGCGTCTTGCAGGAGTCGGGAATGCGTGGGATGAATCGACGGTACAGATTGCCGGAAAGCCTGTATTCCAGCTCACATTGAAAGCGCAACCACGCGTACGGCTTCTCGAACTCAGACTTCCTGGCGGCGCAGTCCGCGGCGGCCACGTGCCGCTCGCGCTGCTGTGGGATCAGGGCGCAACGCTCACAACCTTTCCGATGGGACATGGAGAACTGCCGGCAACGCGTTACACACGCGATTCGCTTTCCGTCGTCCTCAAAACGATACTGCAGGACGCAACGCGTATCGCCACGCTGAACCCAGACACAGTGCCGTTCATCGAGCACCCTGACCATATCTACACCGCCCGCATGACACGCCACGTCGCGCAAACGTTGGGGCGCTCTATTCCCATTGCCTTCTACACAACGTATCCGACAGGAACCTGGCCCGCGACGCTGTTCGGCGAAGAAGCGCAACGCAAGCGCGACATAGCGGCCAGCTACTTCTCAATCGACGGTGGCGATATCGCGCATGTGTTCGGCGAGTATCAATGGGACGGCAACTGGGTTTTGCGCAACTATTTGCGCGACGACACCACACTTCATACAAAGCCGGATTTCGTCGCCATTCCCTCTGTGCTCTTCAATACCGGTTCCAGTCAATGCCTGACTTCGCGAGGCAATGCGCGCGGCCCCGAACTCGCGCCTTGCGATGAGTCGGCCAGCCAGCAATGGAAATGGGAGCCACGCGCTGCGTATGCGGGCAACCAGCACAATGCGGCACTCGTCTCCGTCGCGACGGGGCAATGCGTCGCCGAACATGACGGCAGACTCGCGGAAGAACCATGTGAAGAATGGAATGTGTCGCAACGCTGGACACCTTGGGACTTTGGTCTGATATTCACGCCCTCGCGTCGTTGCCTTGGCGCGGAGAACAACCACCTTCATATCAGAGGATGCGCGTCCGTGACGACGCGTTACCGCTGGTCCACAATGCGTCCGTCATGGTCGACTGACTTGCGTCTCACGGGCGCAATGTACGGCGACGTGACGGGCGACGGTACGCTCTCGGCCGTCTACGTGCAAAGACGCTCCGACGGCCCTGGCTTCGACGTCTATGTTCAGACTTCAATCTTAGGCAAACCTGAAGAGCCCGAAAACTGGTACGCGAATGCCGTGCGCTTCGATAGCCGAGCGACGATGCCGACGTGCGGCGCCGACACGTTGTGTTTCGACAGCGCGCGCTTTCTGACTGGCGACTTCGATGGCGACGGCCGGGCGGATCTCATGGTCGTCACGCCGAGACACGGCGGATCTGCCTTCTGGTTGTTGCGCAGCAATGGCAATCACTTCGCCGCACCAGTTCTCTGGTTTCAGAGCGACGGCCGAATACCTGCAGAACACACGCAGCAGTACCTTGTCTTTTCGACCAAAGAAACATCGCGCGAAAAGATCCTCGCTGCAGTGCAAAGATCAGACAAGGCTGTCGATCTATGGACGATCAGCGCCGATCAAGCCGGGCAGATCCAGCAGACAAAAGTCAAAGGTACGAACTATTTGAAATCCAATGTGCAACTGCTCACCGTGAGCAGCACTCGCAAAGACACAGCAACGTTCATTGCCGTGCAATCTACTGACGATAACCGTCACCTGGCCGTCACGACACTCAGCGTCGACAAAGAACACTGGAGCTTTGGCGCAACATCTCTTCTGCCTGCTCAATTCCAGCGCGACACCACACGCTTTACGCGCGACGCCAGCGCCGACGCAACGATTGTGATGACCGTGCCGCATTTCCAGGAGCCCGGCGGCGTGGATGTATGGAAGTGGAACGTACAGCATCGCGAGACTGCGCCCGTTTTACTCGCCTATCTGCGCGATCTCCGGTGGCAGGACGCCGCGCCTGCCCTGCTCCGCGATAGCAACCGCACAGCACTCGTCTTCTACGAACGCACAGACGCCGTACTCGCCAACACGCTCTTCTCGGCGGGCACTGCCGCTCTGGCGCGATACGCGTTCGACGGAAACAATTTGCAAAGTATTCCGATGGAAGGTTTTCCGTTGCCAGCCGTTTACTCGGAAACGCTCTGGCTCGATCGCCTGGTTCAATAGAGACATTGCAGTCGCTCTCGAATGAGGACTGCTCTCACTATCATTTGCCAGGCGAAAATGGAAAAGTTCT
Source organism: Paraburkholderia steynii (assembly GCF_900100565.1). Classification (NCBI taxonomy): domain Bacteria; kingdom Pseudomonadati; phylum Pseudomonadota; class Betaproteobacteria; order Burkholderiales; family Burkholderiaceae; genus Paraburkholderia; species Paraburkholderia steynii. The sequence continues at coordinate 81,030 of NZ_FNDI01000023.1, forward strand.
CTGAATGAGTACCCGTGTCCAGCAACACCTGGTGCTTGACCGAATCGCAATGTGTGGATTGGCTATGGTATATGCACATATGTCGATTGCGACATTGACGATTGACACAGGCAACCGTACGCTGCAGAAAAGACGAGAGACACGGCTCTCCAAGATCACGCCCCATTCGAGACGGTGAAAAGTGCGGATACTACAGGTCGTCTATGCGCCACGTTTGTCTGGTGCGGAGATTCTGGCAAAGGGTCTTGCAATCCAGCACAGGGAGGGTGGCCACGCAGTCTGCATCGCGTCGATGCAGCCGCAAATGGCGGACTTCGATCATAGCCGCAGCGAACTAGCGGCAGCCGATGTACTGTGCGACTTTCCCGAATCGCCGCAAGGACGTATCGGGCGTCTCATGCACCTATGGCGCTGCATACGGCAATTTCGACCGGACGTGATCATTGCGCACGCGACGCTAGCCGCGCTCTATGTGCGTCTTCTTCCCGTTGCCGCGCCCGTCATCTATGTGATGCACTCCGGCTCCAATGACTTCGCGAACCCGAAACTAAGATGGGCGGAGCGCGTGCTTTCCCGTCGCGCGAAGGCCGTGGTCGGTGTCTCGTCGCAGAATACGCTCGACTATCTGCGTGAAGTCGGGCCGCATCCGCTCGTAACGGTGATTCCCAACGGTGTGGATCTGCCGCGCTTTCAAGCTGCACCTTCAGCATCGGTCATTGCCGATCGCAGCACTTCACAGCAGATCGTCCAACTGGGCCGCTACGTCGTCGACAAAGGGCAACTGGAAACCATTCACGCGTTTGAAATCGTGCTGCAACAGGAGCCTGACGCGCGACTGGTGTTGTATGGCGTCGTCGAAGATCCCGTTTATCACGATATGGCCATGAAACTCGTGCAACGTTTGAACCTGGACGAACGGGTGACGCTGTGCGGTCCAGCATCGAATGTCGCGGCGATTCTGCAGGCCTCGCAAGTCTTTGCGATGCCGTCGCTCAGAGAGGCACACAGCATCGGCTTTCTCGAAGCACTGGCGTCAGGTATTCCCGTTGTCGCGAGCCGCATTGCAGCATTCGAATTTGCCCGCGATTTTCCGGGCGTATCGCTCGTCGACACGAAAGATCCATCTACCTATGCGCGCGCATTGCTGCACGCGCTGCGTGTGCCCCGTGCGTATCGCGCGCTGGACGGCTATACGTTGCACGACACGGCAGAGAACTACCTGAAGATCGCGCAAGCCATTTACAAAGACAAAGCGCGAGGCATTGCCGCGGAATCGTCGATATCAGCGCTGGAGAGCAACGAATCATCGATGTGAGCGTGGGAACAAGATCTGTCCTTCAAACGTTTTGCTATTACATACACGCCCCACGGAACCGACATGAGCCTCACATCCAACCACCAGGACAGCTTCGGCAGCGCGCTCCATATGCTGGTGAGCCAGCAACGCAACACGCTACGGACCCTACTCGCACTCTCGGACTCAACGCGCCACCACGACACCGCGTCCGCCCGCGCGGCACTGGCCGAGATCTTTCACGCCGCCGCGCAATGCCATTCGACCTATCAGGCAATGCTCGTCGAGATCATGGGGACGCAGAAGGAAGGCTGCGTTTCGCGCGAAAACTGAAAAGACGTTAGCCAACCGTCAGCGAGTGATCTGCAGATTGCGCGCATGCATGTGAATGCGCGATTGACTGTCATGGGGTAGCACTGCTGTTATTCGAACATACATCGCGTTGCGTGCGCTCGCCCACATTCGCTGATCGATTTATCGAGGCAGCATGGCTTTTTAGCGAGCGAACTGGAGCCTTCCTCGCATAGGCATCGCGCGGAATGCTTCCGTATCGGAGTCGGTCCTCGAGGTTCAGGTCCTGTTCATTCAGGTTGGGGAAGAAATGATGTCGACACGTCCGGCTCCAAGACCCGAAACGCAAGCTTCCGATGGCACGGACGTCATTCCCCGGCGACTGCGGCGCGTCGCTGTCGTGCTGTTCGACGGCTTCGACCTGCTGAGCGCCAGCGTCATTGCCAATGCATTCGAAGCCGCGAGTGAGCTGTCGGCGCGCGGCCCCATCCAGTGGTTCTATCAGATCACCACGCTTTCCGACCACGACGGGTATATCGCCAGTTCCGCCGCGTTGCTCGTCAGCGCCGAAACATTCGATACGCACGCCGGCCACGAATTCGATGCGATCTTTGCGATTGTCGGCGCCGACGCGTGCATCGACGCACGCTCCGCGCCGCTGATTGCGTGGATCAACCGCGCGCGCTCGAAGGCGGCCGACGTGCGGCTCGTCGGCGCGCCGCTGCCCGGTCTCGATGGTCACGCGTGCAGCGAACCGAATGGATGGGAGCGCGATTCGCAAGCGAGCGCGGCGCGCCTTTCCGGCGAATGCAAGACGAGATCGCAAAGTCTCCACGACGCGCTCACGGGCGCGCTGAAACTGATTCGCCGCGACATGGGCGACAGCATGGCGCGCCGCGTGGCCGAGCGCCTGTCGATCTGCTCGCACGACGTGCTCAACGCGATCTTCGAGGACGTGGTCGGCAGCACACCGGCGGAGAAAGTGCGCGCGGCCGCGCACTGGCTGCAGGACAATTGCCGCCGTCAGGTCACGATAGAAGACGCGGCACAGGTCGCCGCGATGAGCGAACGCAGCCTCCTGCGTCACTTCAGAAGCGAACTCGGCATGACGCCTTCCGACTATCTGATGCATGCGCGGCTACAGGTCGTCTGCAATCTGCTGATCGAAACCGACCTGCCCGTCGACAAGGTGGCGAAGCGCGCCGGCCTGACCAGCGGCGACCATCTCGCGCGCAGCTTCCGGCGGCATATGAAAACTTCGCCAACCGAGTATCGCGCGCAGCGCAGGCTGCAATGTTGAATCGCACGTTCTCCCCTGCCTCGTAGCGAATTCGCCAGGATACAACACCTGCTTTTTGCCGCTTTTTTACCCGGCCCACGCTGCGGTATGCTGGCGGCTTTTCGACTTCTCCAACCACGATGTCAGACGAATACGAAGTGCATGGCCCGCACGATCATGCGATCGAGCATGCAGGCGGCCACGGCAACGACAGCAACGCTTCGCGCCTCGCTGTCATGACGGCCATCCTGGCGAGCGTCGGCGCGATTGCCGCGTATCAGAGCGGCGCCAACGAAAACCAGGCGCTCTTCTTCAAGAACGAGGCGGCGATCCTCAAGACGGAAGCCGCAAACCAGTGGGCCTACTATCAGGCGAAGGGCGAAAAGCAGAATCTCGCCGAACTGGGTGCGGCGCTGACCGATCCGGCGTCATCCGCGCACGCGAAGTTCATCACCGACACGCAGCGCTACAAGACCGAGAAAGAGCCGATTCGACAGCAGGCGGAGACGCTCGAAAAGCAGGTGAAGCAGGACAATGAAGTGAGCGAGGCGTTGCAGCATCAGCATCACCGCTGGGCGCAGGCGACGACGCTGATTCAGATCTCGATCGCGCTCGCCGCGATCACGCTGCTCACGAGAAAGCGCTGGTTGCAAAAGCTCACGATCGGTATGGCCGTCGTGGCAGTCGGTCTTTTTGGCACCGCGTTGATGGGCTGGTAAGCACGCTGCTCATTGAATCGCGTTCAGCTTGCGCCACAGCGTGGTCTTGCTGATACCGAGTGCCTTGCACGCTGCGTCGCGATCGCCGCCGCACGCAGCCAGCATCGCGCGTATTTCGTCCGCCTGGACATGACGGCTGCGCTCGCGCAACGTCAACGCATTCTTCTTTTGCGACACCGATGACGCGACCAGTTCGGGCGCGACGACATCGAGCATCTCGCGCGTGAACACGTCGGCGGTGTCGCCTTCCGCGTCGGCGAGTTCGACGGCGATCCGCTCGATCACGTTCTGCAACTCGCGCACATTGCCGGGCCACGCATAAAGGCGCAACGGCTCGCCGATCTGCCCGAGCACGCGCGTCGCGGCCTGCAAATCAGGGACGCGCGCCACCAGCCTCGGCTCGCGCGCGGCCGCCTGCAACAGCAGTTCGGCGGCGAGCGGCAATACGTCCGTCGTGCGCTCGCGCAACGGCGGCAGCGCAATGCTCAGAATGTTCAAGCGGTAGTAGAGATCGGCGCGAAACGTCCCTGCCTCGATACCCTCCGTCAGCGCGCGGTGCGTCGCGGCGACGACGCGTATGTCGACACGCGTCGGTTCCGTCGAACCGAGCCGCACCACTTCGCGTTCCTGCAACACGCGCAGCAGCCTGCTTTGCAGCGGCAACGGCATCTCGGCGATTTCATCGAGAAACAGCGTGCCGCGATGCGCGGCTTCGATCAAACCCGCCTTGCCGCCCTTGCGCGCGCCCGTGAACGCGCCTTCCTCATAGCCGAACAGCTCGCTCTCCAGCAAGGCCTCCGGAAACGCGCCGCAGTTAATCGCGACGAACGCGAAGTCGCGCCGCGCGCTCAGCCGATGCATGCTCTGCGCGACCATTTCCTTGCCGGTGCCGCTTTCGCCGAGTATCAGCACGGTCGCATCGGACTTCGCGTAGCGCCGCACCAGCGTCCGCACACGTTCGATCGACGGACATTCGCCGACTAGGTCGTCGAGCCGGTAGCGCGCGGTGAACTGCTGCCCGCGCTGCCGCGAACGCAGCGTGCGATCGAGCCGTTCGACGGCACGCGATTCCTGGAACGTCAGCACCGTGCCCGCCGCGTGACCCGCGCCCGCCAGCGGCCCGCGATGCACGAGATAGCTCGCGCCGCGCACCGACACCAGCGTATCGCCGTCGGCATCGGGCAGCGCGCTGGCGAGATCCGGCGCGAGCTTCTGCAAGGGCACGCCCGCGGCGCTCGCGGCGTCGATGCCGAGCACGTCCGCAAGCCGCTGATTGATCGCTTCGACACGTCCCTGCGCATCGAGCGCGACGACGCCATCGCGCAGGTGCTGCAACAGGTTATCGAGGCGCTGACGCCGCACGCCTTCGGCGCGCGTAGCCTGCGCGACGTCGAGGGCGGTATCGAATGCGCTGCGCACCGACGTGCGCGAGTACAGAAACACAGCGCCCATGCCCGCGCGCTCCGCGAGATCGGTCACATGCCCGGGCCCGACCACGGCATCGACGCCGCGTTCGTGCAGCTCGCGCACGCAGTTCTCCGCGTCTTCCGTCGAGCGGTACGACGCGAAGATCACGTCGATGCCGTAAGCGGCCGTGAAGCGCTTCACCTCGTCGGGCGTTTCGCCGTGTGTGACGAGCGCCACCGAATCGCCGTCGCGCCGCGCGCGGGCGAGCGCCTGCATCACGTCGAAGCCCGTCGGCGTGATCGCGACGACGGGCACGTTGACGCGCCCTTTCAGATACGCAGCATTCGAGCCGCCGGCGACGATCACGTCGGGACGCTCGGCGCCCGCGGCGTCGATTTCCTGCATGGCGTCGTCGAAGCCGCGCGCGACCACGCGCAGGTCCGCGCGGCCCGCGTACTCGCTGGCGATATCGACGAACAGGTCGCGCAAGCGGCTGATACCCATCGCCCAGATGCGCGGGCGTGGGTTCGAAGCGGTGGACGGCGTGCTCATCGAAGCGATCCGGTTCAAAAAACGGCGGGGCCTTCCATTATGCGCGTCAAATTTCACAACAGAAACTGCGGGTTTCACTTTTGAAATTTCCACGAACGCTCGTGCGGTTGTGTGCCCCGCAAAATCAGAGACTTAGCGACATAACGCTGCATGGCACGCCACTTGCAAATATAGCCGCGCAAACAACGGAGCCTCACTGTGAACTCAGCCAAACAACCCACCAGCGCCGGCGCGGCATTCCGCCAGGCCGTCGCAGAAGGACAACCGCTGCAGGTTGTCGGCGCGATCAACGCGTACGTCGCAAAGATGGCCGAAGCCGTCGGCTTCAAGGCGCTGTATCTGTCGGGCGGCGGCGTCGCCGCGAACTCGCTTGGCGTACCCGACCTCGGCATCAGCACGATGGACGACGTACTGACCGACGCCCGCCGCATCACCGACGCCACCAACCTGCCGCTGCTCGTCGATATCGACACGGGCTGGGGCGGCGCCTTCAACATCGGGCGCACGGTGCGCTCGTTCATCAAGGCGGGCGTCGCGGCCGTTCACCTCGAAGACCAGGTCGGCCAGAAGCGCTGCGGGCATCGCCCGAACAAGGAAGTCGTCGCGACGCAAGAGATGGTGGATCGCGTGAAAGCCGCTGTCGATGCGCGCACCGACGACCAGTTCGTCATCATGGCCCGCACCGATGCAGCCGCCGCCGAAGGCATCGACGCCGCGATCGAGCGCGCCGTCGCGTATGTCGAAGCAGGCGCGGACATGATCTTCCCCGAAGCGATGAAAACGCTCGACGACTATCGCCGCTTCAAGGCCGCCGTGAAGGTGCCGATTCTCGCGAACCTGACCGAGTTTGGCGCAACGCCGTTCTTCACCACGACGGAACTTCGCGAAGCGAATGTCGACATTGCGCTGTACTGCTGCGGCGCGTATCGCGCGATGAACGCGGCGGCGCTCAACTTCTACGAGACCGTGCTGCGCGACGGCACGCAAAAGGCCGCCGTCCCGACAATGCAAACGCGCGACGATCTGTACAAATACCTTGGCTATCACGCGTACGAGGACAAGCTCGACGCGCTGTTCGCCGCACACAAGTAATGGCACCTGGAGGAAGACACATGAGCGAAGCAGACAACGGCGCAACGAGCGCGGGCGCATTCAAGCCGAAGAAATCCGTGGCCCTGTCGGGCGTGACGGCGGGCAACACCGCGCTGTGTACGGTCGGCAAGACGGGTAACGACCTGCACTACCGCGGCTACGACATTCTCGATCTCGCGGGCGCCTGTGAATTCGAGGAGATCGCGCATCTGCTCGTGCATGGCAAGCTGCCCAACGTCGCCGAACTCGCCGCTTACAAGACAAAGCTCAAGGCGCTGCGCGGCCTGCCCGCGAACGTGAAGGCCGCGCTCGAATGGATTCCCGC
>NZ_FNDI01000023.1:87998-165084 GCF_900100565.1 Paraburkholderia steynii
CCCAACGTCGCCGAACTCGCCGCTTACAAGACAAAGCTCAAGGCGCTGCGCGGCCTGCCCGCGAACGTGAAGGCCGCGCTCGAATGGATTCCCGCCGCCGCCCACCCGATGGACGTGATGCGCACAGGCGTCTCCGTGCTGGGCACCGTGCTGCCCGAAAAAGACGATCACAACCTGCCGGGCGCGCGCGATATCGCCGACAAGCTGATGGCCTCGCTCGGCTCGATGCTGCTGTACTGGTACCACTACTCGCACAACGGCAAGCGGATCGAAGTCGAAACCGACGACGATTCGATCGGTGGCCACTTCCTGCATCTGCTGCATGGCGTGGAGCCGCCGAAATCATGGGTCGATGCGATGCATGTGTCGCTGAACCTCTACGCGGAGCATGAATTCAACGCGTCGACGTTCACGGGCCGCGTGATCGCGGGCACGGGCTCGGACATGTATTCGGCCATCACGGGCGCGATCGGCGCGCTGCGCGGCCCGAAGCACGGCGGCGCGAACGAAGTCGCGTTCGAAATCCAGTCGCGCTACCAGACGCCAGATGAGGCAGAAGCCGACATCCGCCGCCGCGTCGAAAACAAGGAAGTTGTGATCGGCTTCGGACACCCCGTGTACACGATCTCCGATCCGCGCAACAAGGTGATCAAGGAAGTCGCGAAGAAGCTGTCAAAAGAAGCATCGAACATGAAGCTGTTCGATATCGCCGAGCGGCTCGAAGGCGTGATGGCCGACGCGAAGAAGATGTTCCCGAATCTCGACTGGTTCAGCGCGGTGTCGTATCACATGATGGGCGTGCCGACGGCCATGTTCACGCCGCTCTTCGTGATCTCGCGCACGTCCGGCTGGGCCGCGCACATCATCGAGCAGCGCGTCGACAACAAGATCATTCGACCCAGCGCAAATTACACGGGCCCGGACGATCTCGCGTTCGTCCCGCTTTCGAAGCGCGCCTGAGTGAGCAAGTAGACTCCTGGAAGTGCGGTGCGAGAGCCGCAATCCTGTTCGGCCTTGGTTCGGCATACCCGCGAGCCAAGGCTGCTTTTTATGCGCCTTTTAAGTTTGCGCCGCTACACCCGGCGCCCGCTGAAGCGCTACACTTCGCAAGAAACACGTGGACGGCAAGCCGGCCACCACACGGAGCCATGTGTGCCAAAGCCGCGACGCGGCATCGCACGCCGGCTCACGATCAATATCGCATGTGTCCCTACGCCATGAATACTGCACACCGCAAACCGCTGCCCGGCACTTCGCTGGATTACTTCGACACGCGCGCCGCGATCGACGCGATCCAGCCAGGCGCTTATGACAAGCTGCCGTACACGTCGCGCGTACACGCCGAGAACCTCGTGCGCCGCTGCGATCCCGCGACGCTGACCGATTCGCTGCGGCAATTGATCGACCGCAAGCGCGAACTGGATTTTCCGTGGTTTCCGGCGCGCGTCGTGTGTCATGACATTCTCGGGCAAACGGCGCTCGTCGATCTCGCGGGACTGCGCGATGCGATCGCCGATCAGGGCGGCGACCCGGCCAAGGTGAACCCCGTTGTACCCGTTCAGTTGATCGTCGATCACTCGCTCGCTGTCGAGTGTGGCGGCTTCGATCCGGATGCGTTCGCGAAGAACCGCGCGATCGAAGACCGGCGCAACGAAGACCGCTTCGACTTCATCAACTGGACCAAGAAGGCATTCAAGAACGTCGAGGTGATTCCGCCGGGCAACGGCATCATGCACCAGATCAATCTTGAACGGATGTCGCCTGTCATTCAGGCTACCGATGGCGTCGCGTATCCCGATACGCTCGTCGGCACGGACAGTCACACGCCGCACGTCGATGCGCTTGGCGTGATTGCCGTGGGCGTCGGCGGCCTGGAAGCGGAAAACGTGATGTTGGGCCGCGCTTCGTGGATGCGCTTGCCGGATATCGTCGGCGTCGAGCTGTCGGGCAAACGTCAGCCGGGTATCACCGCAACCGATATCGTGCTCGCATTGACGGAATTCCTGCGTAAAGAAAAAGTAGTCGGCGCGTATCTGGAGTTCCGCGGCGAGGGTGCGTCGAGCCTCACGCTCGGCGACCGCGCGACGATCTCCAACATGGCGCCCGAATACGGCGCAACGGCCGCGATGTTCTTCATCGACGAACAGACCATCGACTATCTGCGCCTTACGGGCCGCGACGACGCGCAAGTGAAGCTCGTCGAAACGTATGCGAAAGCGGCTGGTTTGTGGGCCGATTCGCTCAAGAACGCCGAATATGAGCGCGTACTCAGGTTCGATCTGTCGACGGTCGTGCGCAACATGGCGGGTCCGTCGAATCCGCACAAACGCCTGCCGACGTCCGATCTCGCCGAACGCGGCATCGCCGGCAAATGGGAAGACGTGCCGGGACAAATGCCCGATGGCGCTGTCATCATCGCGGCTATCACGAGCTGCACGAACACGAGCAACCCGCGCAACGTTATCGCTGCGGCGTTGATCGCGCGCAATGCGAATGCTCGCGGTTTGACGCGCAAGCCGTGGGTGAAGTCATCGCTGGCGCCGGGATCGAAGGCCGTAGAGTTGTATTTGCAGGAAGCGAACCTGCTGCCCGATCTGGAGAAGCTCGGCTTCGGTATCGTCGCGTTTGCATGTACGACGTGCAACGGCATGTCGGGCGCGCTCGATCCGAAGATCCAGCAGGAGATCATCGATCGCGATCTGTACGCGACGGCCGTGCTGTCGGGCAACCGCAACTTCGATGGCCGTATTCATCCGTATGCGAAGCAGGCGTTTCTCGCGTCGCCACCGCTCGTCGTCGCGTATGCGATTGCGGGGACGATCCGCTTCGATATCGAGCGCGATGTGCTCGGCACCGACAAGGACGGCAAGCCGGTTTATCTGAAGGACATCTGGCCGAGCGATGAAGAGATCGACGAGATCGTCAGGCAGAGCGTGAAGCCGGAGCAGTTCCGCAAGGTCTACGAGCCGATGTTCGCTGTGACGGCCGCAAGCGGCGAACCGATCAGCCCGCTCTACGACTGGCGCGCGCAAAGCACGTACATTCGCCGTCCGCCGTATTGGGAAGGCGCGCTGGCTGGCGAGCGCACGTTGCAAGGCATGCGCCCGCTCGCCGTGCTCGGCGACAACATCACGACGGACCACCTGTCGCCGTCGAACGCGATTCTCGCGAACAGCGCAGCGGGCGAATATCTCACGAAAATGGGCCTGCCCGAAGAGGACTTCAACTCGTATGCGACGCATCGCGGCGATCACCTCACCGCGCAGCGCGCGACGTTCGCCAATCCGACGCTGGCCAATGAAATGGCTGTCGTGGATGGACAGGTGAAGAAGGGATCGCTGGCGCGCATCGAGCCGGAAGGCAAGGTCACGCGCATGTGGGAAGCCATCGAAACCTATATGGACCGCAAGCAGCCGCTCATCATCATCGCGGGCGCGGACTATGGCCAGGGCTCGTCACGCGACTGGGCGGCGAAAGGCGTGCGGCTCGCGGGTGTCGAATCGATCGTGGCGGAAGGCTTCGAGCGCATTCACCGCACGAACCTGATCGGCATGGGTGTGCTGCCGCTCGAGTTCAAGCCGGGCGTGAACCGGCTCGCGCTGGGTATCGACGGGACGGAGACGTATGACGTGATCGGCGAGCGCAAGCCGCGCGCGGATTTGACGCTGGTGATTCATCGCAAGAACGGCGAGCGCGTTGAAGTGCCCGTCACGTGCCGTCTCGATACCGCGGAGGAAGTGTCGATTTACGAAGCGGGCGGCGTGCTGCAGCGCTTTGCGCAAGACTTCCTGGAGTCGTCGAAGGCAGCGGCCTGAGACGGATCGTCATCAGATTCAACAGGATCAAAACACATGGCACACGCACCTCAGATCAAGATTCCCGCCACGTATATGCGCGGCGGCACCAGCAAAGGCGTGTTCTTTCGCCTGAAGGATTTGCCCGAAGCGGCGCAAGTGCCGGGCGCCGCGCGCGACGCGTTGCTGCTGCGCGTGATCGGCAGCCCTGATCCTTATGGCAAGCAGATCGACGGCATGGGCGGCGCGACGTCGAGCACCAGCAAGACGGTGATCGTCGCGAAGAGCAGCAGGCCGGATCATGATGTGGATTATCTGTTCGGGCAGGTGTCGATCGATAAGCCGTTTGTCGACTGGAGTGGTAATTGCGGGAATCTGTCGGCGGCGGTGGGACCGTTTGCGATTACGGGTGGACTTGTCGATCCTGAACGTGTGCCGGATAACGGCGTTGCTGTCGTGCGGATCTGGCAGGCGAACATTGGCAAGACGATCATTGCGCATGTGCCTGTTTCTAATGGCTCCGTGCAGGAGACAGGGGACTTCGAGCTCGATGGCGTGACTTTTCCTGCTGCGGAAGTGCGGCTCGAGTTTCTGGACCCTGCTGCAGAGGAAGAAGGTGCGGAAGGTGCGATGTTCCCGACGGGTAATGTCGTCGATGATCTGGAGGTGCCTGGCGTCGGCACGCTCAAGGCGACGATGATCAATGCTGGTATTCCGACGATTTTCGTTAATGCCGATGCTATCGGCTACACGGGTACAGAACTGCAGGACGCGATCAATAGCGATGACGCGGCGCTGAAGAAGTTCGAGACCATTCGTGCGCATGGGGCGCTGCGGATGGGGCTGATCAAGAGTCTCGATGAAATCGCGACGCGGCAGCATACGCCTAAGGTGGCGTTTGTGGCCCGGCCTTCGGGTTATGTCGCTTCGAGCGGCAAGGCTGTTGCTGCTGATGATGTTGATCTGCTCGTGCGCGCTATGTCGATGGGGAAGCTTCATCACGCGATGATGGGGACAGCGGCTGTTGCTATTGGCACGGCAGCGGCTATTCCTGGCACGCTGGTGAATCTTGCCGCTGGCGGTGGCGAGCGCGAAGCTGTGCGCTTCGGGCATCCTTCGGGGACTTTGCGGGTCGGTGCGCTGGCTACTCTCGAGGACGGCGAGTGGGCCGTTAAGAAGGCCGTTATGAGCCGGAGTGCGCGGGTTTTGATGGAAGGGTGGGTTCGGGTGCCTGGGTGATTTGTCTGCGACGCTAAGCCGGGGTATTCGTTGGCATTCGGGTTTGCTACTACGCTGGCATCCGCGATTTGTTATCGTCCTTCATGCGTCGCCGGTGTGTTTGCCTTTGCGCTGGCATCCGCATTTTGCCTTCGCGGTTCGGGCGTTGCCGGTTGGTGTGTTTGCCTTTTCGCTGGCATCCGCGGTTTGTTAGCGTGCTTCACGCGTCGCCCCTGTGCGGGGCGGCACCTACTTTTCTTTGCCGCCGCAAAGAAAAGTAGGCAAAAGAAAGCGGCTCACACCGCCAGTTCTTGTGTTTGCCTGAGGGCCGTCAAAGGTTCTTACGCTTCACACGGCAATCACGTGACTCATGTTAGTTGCCAACGCTTTGAATGAACGCCTCACCCACTTCACACACCCGTACACGTGTTAGCGGCAGCGAATGGTATGTGCCGCCCAGGTGGCAAACTGTGTGTAGGTTGTCGCGGCGTATAGGGTAGCGCTCTCACAGGGTGGCACGCGTGCGCTATTGGTCCGGAGTGATGCGTGTGTGGTACTACGGCCTACACACAGTTTGCCACCTGGGCGGCGGTGGACTATCTGGCACGGCATGCCGGATTGTGGGTGCGTGAAGCGGGTGAGGCGCACTGCAAGTGCGTTGGCAACGAACGCGAACAGGAAGGTTGCCGTGTGAAGTGAGGGACCGGTTGGGGGCCCTCAGGCAGGAACAAAGATTGGCGGTGTTAGCCGCTTTCTTTTGCCTACTTTTCTTTGCGGCGGCAAAGAAAAGTAGGTGCCGCCCCGCACAGGGGCGACGCTTGAAGCACGAAGGCAAAGCGCGGATGCAAGCGCAAAGGCAAAACAACCAAACCGCTTGAACGGCAAACACCGTAACGCGGATGCCAGCGCAAGGGCAAACACACCGGCCGCCGCTAACGCGCTAACCCTTCACTTCCCCCACCGCAACACCAACGGATCAAGCCTCCGCGCAATATCAATCAGCTCAGCCCGCGTATCGGCATGCATCGCCGGCAGCGGATGCCGCGGGGCCTCACATGCAATCACGCCACCCTCTTTCATCAGCGCCTTCGCCGCGAGCAGCCCCGTCTGACGGTTCTCATGATTGATCAGCGGCAACCAGCGCTGATACTGCGCAAACGCTTCATCACGTTTGCCTTCGCGGAACGCTTCGAGAATCGGGCGAATACCGTCGGGATAGCCGCCGCCCGTCATCGAACCCGTCGCGCCAGCGTTGAGATCCGCAAACAGCGTGATCGCTTCTTCACCGTCCCACGGGCCTTCCACGGCGTCGCCGCCCAAACGGATCAACTCGCGCAGCTTCGCAGCCGCGCCGGGCGTCTCGATCTTGAAGTACGACACCTGTTCAAGCTCACGCGCCATCCGCGCAAGAAATGCCGCCGACAACACCGTGCCGCTCGCGGGCGCGTCCTGAATCATGATGGGAATGTCGATGCCGTCCGACAGCCGCGCGTAGAACTCATAGATCTGCGTCTCGGGCACGCGGAAGGTCGCGCCGTGATACGGCGGCATCACCATCACCATCGATGCGCCCTGCTCCTGCGCGCGGCGGCTGCGCTCGACGCACACGGCGCTGCTGTAATGGCTCGTCGTCACGATGACGGGTACGCGGCCCGCAACATGTTCGAGCATCACGCGCGTGAGCGTCTCGCGCTCGTCGTCGGAGAGCGCGAACTGCTCGGAGAAGTTCGCGAGAATGCACAGGCCGTCCGAGCCCGCGTCGATCATGAAATCGACGACGCGCTTCTGGCTCTCCAGATCGAGCGCGCCCGTTTCGGTGAAGGTAGTCGGCACCACAGGGAAGATGCCGCGATAACGTGGAGTGCGTTGTGAGGTCATGACTTGGGCTCCGCTATAAATGTTTTGAACGGGTCACATGCGCATCAGCGCGCATGCGCCTTCGGTTCGGGCAACGATGCCCGCACGACGAACGTAATCACGACGGCGAACAGCAGCGTCGCGGACAGGAAGTACAGGCCGGACGCGAGGCTGCCCGTCGCATCCTTGATCAGACCGATGCCGTAGGGCCCGACGTAGCCGCCCAGATTCGCGAGCGAATTGATCGTCGCGATGCCGACAGCCGCGCGCGCACCCGACAGAAACTGACCGGGCAACGCCCACACTACTGCCTGAATCGAATACAGCGAGAACGCCGTCAGGCAGATAAACAGGAATTGCAGCGCGGGCGTGTGCGTCCATGCGCTCAACGCCATCGTAATCGCCGCAACGCCGGACACAACGACGATATGCCAGTACCGTTCACGCTTGCGATCCGAATGACGCGGCACGACACACAGTCCCACCACCGCGAACAGATACGGCACGGCGGACAGCAGGCCTGTCACGGCATCGGTGACGCCGAAAGCCTTGATAATCGTCGGCAGCCACAACGACAACCCGTAGATGCTCAACGGAAACGGCAGGAACAGCAGCGCGAGCAGCAGCACGCGTTTGTCCTTCAGCGCCGCAAGCGGATTGCCGTGCGACTGCAGTCCATACGACGCGCTATCGGCGGCGAGTTCGCGTTCGATCCACGCGCGGTCCGACGCCGCAAGCCACTTCGCATTCGCGGGCGACTCGGGCAGCACGCGCAAGGTCGGCACGCACAGCAGCACGGCGGGCAGGCCGCTCAGCACGAACAGCGTCTGCCAGTTCGACAGGCCGAACACGCCATGCGTCGACAGCACGAAGCCCGCGACGGGTCCCGTCAGAATCCCCGCAAGCGGTTGCGCGAGCACCAGCAAGCCAATGATGCGCGCGCGATGCCGCATCGGAAACCACTTCGTGAGGAAGTACAGAATACCCGGGTACAGGCCCGCTTCCGCCGCGCCGAGCAGAAAGCGCAACACGTAGAAGCTCGTCGGACCGCTGACGAGCGACATCAGCATCGTGATGACGCCCCACGTGAACAGAATCCGCGCGAACCATACGCGTGCGCCGAAGCGTTCGAGCGCGAGGTTGCTCGGCACTTCGCACAGAAAATACCCGATGAAGAACAGCCCCGCGCCGAGGCCATAGGACGCGTCGCTAATGCCGACGGCCGCGTTCATGTGCAGCTTCGCGAAGCCAACCACGGAGCGGTCGATGTACGCGACGACGTAAATCAGCGCGAGAAACGGAATCAGCCGGCGTATCAGCAGATTCATGATCCGCTGTTCGTCGGCGAGCGCCGCGCCCGTTCCCGCATCGACTGCGGGCGCGGCCTGCTGCGCGCTGGCGTAGGGTGTAGTCATTGCTATGTCTCCTGTCGACCAGAGTTGGAGCTTCAGCTCCTTACTCTGGTCCCATGCAAAGCTGTCGACCAGAGTTGGAGCTTTAGCTCCTTACTCTGGTCCCATGCAAAGCTTCGACCAGAGTTGGAGCTTCAGCTCCTTACTCTGGTCCCATGCAAAGCTATGTCGTTATGTACTGCGTTGACGGCTTGCCTGCTCAACCAGCCGTTCGCTCATGCCGCCCCGCGAACCGTCGATGCACGCCAAGCGGATTCGCATCGCGCAACGCCTCGGGCAACAGCGCGGCAGGCAGGTTCTGATAGCAAACAGGCCGCATGTAACGCTCGATCGCCGCCGTACCGACGGACGTGCTGCGCCCATCGGATGTCGCGGGGAACGGGCCGCCATGCACCATCGCGTCACAGACTTCAACGCCCGTCGGAAAGCCGTTCGCGAGAATGCGGCCCGCTTTGCGTTCGAGAATCGGCAGCAGCGCTTGTGCGGCGGGTTGATCGGCGTCGTCGAGATGCAGCGTGATCGTCAGTTGCCCTTCGATACGATTCAACACCGTGCGCAACTCATCAGCGTCGGCGCATTCGACCAGCACGCTGCACGGACCAAACACTTCGTCGGCCAGCGTGTGATCCGCGATCAGACTCTTCGCACTCACGCGGAACAACACCGCTTGCGCGCGCCGGCTGCCCGCTTCGGGCGCCTTGCCGCGCGCCAGCGTCGTCACAGCGGGATTCGCTGCGAACCGTTCGATGCCTGCCTCGTAAGCGCGCAGAATGCCGCCCGTGAGCATCACGCCCGCCTGCACACCATCAACGCTCTGCGCGGCGGTTGCAGCGAAAAGCTCGAAGCCTTCGCCTGCGATGCCGAGCATCAAGCCCGGATTCGTACAGAACTGCCCACAACCCAGCGTCACCGATGCAACGAAATCGCGCGCCAGCGTCTCGGCGCGCGAGGTCAGCGCTGCGGGCATCAGCAGATTCGGGTTCACGCTGCTCATTTCCGCGTAGACGGGGATCGGCTCCGCGCGCGCGTTGGCAATCGCCATCAGCGCGCGTCCGCCTGCACGCGAACCCGTGAAGCCCACGGCCTTGATCGACGGGTGCGCGACGAGCGCCGCGCCGACTTCATGGCCCGCGTCGAACAGCATTGAGAACACGCCTTCAGGCAGTTCCGCATGACGCACGGCGTCCTGAATCGTGCGGCCCACGAGTTCCGACGTGCCTGGATGCGCCGGATGCGCCTTCACGACGACAGGGCAACCCGCCGCCAGCGCCGCCGCCGTATCGCCACCCGCGACCGAAAACGCGAGCGGAAAATTGCTCGCGCCGAACACGGCAACGGGACCCACGCCGATACGCTGAAAGCGCAGATCGGTGCGCGGCGGTTGGCGTTCGGGCAACGCGGGTTCGATGCGCGCATCGAGCGCGTCGCCGCTGCGCACGAGCGTTGCGAACATGCGCAACTGGTTCGCCGTGCGCGCGCGCTCGCCTTCGAGACGCGCTTTCGGCAAGCCCGATTCGCTCATCGCGCGTTCGATCAGCGCATCGCCGAGTGCTTCGATGCGCGTAGCGATGTCATCGAGAAAACGCGCGCGGCGTTCGGCGGGCAGCGTACGGTAGGCGTCGAATGCGCTTTCGGCCAACGCGCAGGCTTCGTCGACATCGCCTGATTTCGCGCTGTAGTAAGTCGGCGCTTGCAGCGCTTGTTCCGTTGCGGCATCGACGGCATGAAACCCGGCGCCTTGTCCGCGCCGCGCGTTTGCGCCAATCAGCAGTTCACCTGTCAGGTTCATTCGCTCTCTCCTCAATGTGAATGGCGTGGCACGTCTGCGCCCCGGCAACCGACGAGGAAGTCCAGATCGCAACCCTCGTCCGCCTGCAATACGTGATCGATATACAGCCGCTGATAGCCGCCGCCGGCGGGCATCTCGGGCGGCGTGTGGCTTTCGAGTCGGCGCGCCAGTTCTTCGTCGCTGATATCGACACGCAATGTGCCCGCATCGCAATTCAGTTCGATCCAGTCGCCGTCCTGCACGGCGGCGAGCGGGCCGCCATCTGCCGCTTCCGGCGTTACGTGCAACACGACCGTGCCGTATGCCGTGCCGCTCATCCGTGCATCAGAAATGCGCACCATGTCCTTCACGCCCTGACGCAACAGCTTCGGCGGCAAACCCATGTTGCCGACTTCGGCCATGCCCGGATAACCCTTCGGTCCGCAGTTCTTCATCACGAGCACGGAGTTCGCGTCGACGTCGAGCGTTTCATCGACGATGCGCGCCTTGTAATGCTCGAAGTTCTCGAACACGACTGCACGGCCGCGATGCTTGAGCAATTCAGGCGTCGCCGCCGAAGGCTTCAACACCGCGCCGCGCGGCGCGAGATTGCCGCGCAGCACGCGGATGCCGCCGTCTTTCACGAGCGGCTTGTCGAGCGGACGGATCACTTCGTCGTTGTAGATGGGCGCATCCATCACGTTGTGCCATAACGCCTTACCGTTCACCGTCAGCGCGCCCGGATGAGGCAGCAGATCCGCTTCACCGAGTCGACGCAGCACAGCAGGCAGGCCGCCCGCGTAATAGAACTCTTCCATCAGGAAGCGGCCCGACGGCATCAGGTCGACGATGGTCGGCGTATTGCGGCCGATCCGCACCCAGTCGTCCAGATCGAGCTGCACGCCGATACGCCCTGCAATTGCCTTCAGATGAATCACAGCATTGGTCGAGCCGCCAATCGCCGCATTCACGCGGATCGCGTTCAGGAAGGCTTCGCGCGTGAGAATCTTCGACAGCGTCAGCCCTTCATGCGCCATCTCGACGATGCGTATGCCCGACATGTGCGCGAGCACATAGCGGCGCGCGTCGACAGCGGGAATCGCCGCGTTGTGCGGCAGCGACGTGCCGAGCGCTTCGGCCATGCACGCCATCGTCGATGCCGTGCCCATCGTGTTGCAGGTGCCCGCCGAGCGCGACATGCCCGCTTCCGCCGACAGGAACTTGTGCAGATCGATCTCGCCCGCCTTCAGCGATTCGTGCAACTGCCACACGGCCGTGCCCGAACCGATGTCCTTGCCGTCGAGCTTGCCGTTCAGCATCGGCCCGCCCGTGACGACGATCGCGGGCACGTCGCAACTTGCCGCGCCCATCAGCAGCGCAGGCGTGGTCTTGTCGCAGCCAGTGAGCAGCACGACGGCGTCGATGGGATTGCCGCGAATCGCTTCTTCGACATCCATCGCCGCGAGATTGCGCGTGAGCATCGCGGTGGGACGCAGATTCGATTCGCCACTGGAAAACACGGGGAATTCGACAGGGAAGCCACCCGCTTCGTAGATGCCGCGCTTCACGTGCTCGGCGATCTTGCGGAAGTGCGCGTTGCACGGCGTGAGTTCCGACCACGTGTTGCAGATGCCGATGACGGGCCGGCCATCGAATTCGTGATCGGGGATGCCCTGATTCTTCATCCAGCTTCGATACATGAAGCCGTTCTTGTCGGCCGTGCCGAACCATTGGGTCGAGCGCAGCTTCGTTTTCTTATCCGACATGCTGACTTCCTGAAGACAAGTGCTGATGTGTGCGCAACCGTTTGAGAAGGGACGAATGGTGGTTGCGGATCATGGGGAAAAAGAGAAGTCTACGAAGCGGTCTGATATCTTTCTAATGAAAATTGGCACCGAACTGATATCGCTTTAATTATTGGTATTAACCCTTATGCTCGATTCGAACCCCTGGTATGTCCGTACGCGGCTGAAGACGCGGCAACTGCTGCTGCTCGTCGCGCTCGACGAGGAAGGCAATATCCACCGCGCCGCCGACGCGCTGAGCATGTCGCAGCCCGCTGCGTCGAAGCTGCTGCGCGAACTGGAAGAAATGCTGGACGCACCGCTGTTCGAGCGGATGCCGCGCGGCATGCGGCCTACGCTCTACGGCGAGGTAATGATTCGCCACGCGCGTTCCGTGGTCGGCAGTCTCGATCAGGCGCGCGAGGAAGTGCTCGCGCTGAAGTCCGGGCAACTTGGACGCGTGGCCGTCGGCACGATCACGTCGCCCGCCGTCAGCCTGCTGCCCGCCGCGATTGCGCAGGTCAAGCAGCATCATCCTGGCTTGAGCGTGAGCGTCGAGATCGACAGCAGCAACGTGCTGCTCGAAAGCCTCGCGCAGGACAAGCTCGACCTCGTGATCGGCCGGCTGTCCGTCGAACATGACAAGCTGCATCTGCGCTACGAGCCTCTCGCTGAAGAACAGGCGCTCGCCGTCGCCCGTTCGGGTCATCCGTTGCTGGCGGCGCAATCGCTGACGCTGGCGGATGTCGTCGACGCGTCGTGGGTCGTGCCGCCCGCGCAAAGCGTGCTGCGCCATCGCTTCGAGCTGATGTTCCAGCGTCAAAGCCTCGCGCCGCCGTCCAACGTGGTCGAAAGCGCGGAACTGCTGTTCGTCACGAGCCTGCTGTCGCAAAGCGACATGCTCGCCGTGCTCGCCGCAGAGGTCGCGCATTACTACGCGGCGCACGGCCTGCTGTCGATCCTGCCGCTCGACATGCCTCTGCGGATGGACGACTTCGGCATCATCACGCGCACCGGGCAGTTGCTGTCGCCCGCTTCGACGCAAGTGGTGCGCGCGTTGAAGCAGGTGGCGGGCGAGCTTTACGGCGCGATTACGTGACGCTCAATAAGTGGCGCGGCCGCCGGACAAGTCGAACAGCGCGCTGCGCAACCGCATAGCCGATGCCTTGCGCGCCGCCCGTGACGACGGCAGCGCACTGCGTGAAATCGTACTGGTTCATCAGCGCGCTCCTCTTATGCAGCAACTGTGCGCTGCTGCTGCTCACCGAGTCCTTCGATGCCGAGGCGCATCGTCTGTCCCACGCGCAGATAGACGGGCTCGGGCTTGTGCCCCATGCCGACGCCCGGCGGCGTGCCCGTCGAGATCACGTCGCCTGGTTGCAGGCTCATGAAGCGGCTCAGGTACGAGACGATCTGCGCGACGTTGAAGATCATCGTGCTCGTGTTGCCGTTCTGATAACGCTTGCCGTCCACTTCGAGCCAGAGGGCGAGGCGCTGCGGGTCGGGGATTTCGTCGGCCGTGACGAGCCACGGGCCGATCGGGCCGAATGTGTCGCAGCCCTTGCCCTTGTCCCAGGTGCCGCCGCGCTCGATCTGATATTCGCGTTCGGAGACATCGTTGACGACGCAATAGCCCGCGACGTGGCTGAGCGCATCGGCTTCGTCGATATACGTGCCGCCCTTGCCGATCACGACGCCCAGCTCGACTTCCCAGTCGGTCTTTTGCGAGCCGCGCGGAATGCGCACGTCGTCATTGGGACCGACGACCGCCGACGTCCACTTGCCGAACACGACAGGCTCGCTCGGTACGGGCAGATTCGATTCCGCGGCGTGGTCCGCGTAGTTCAGCCCGATGCAGATGAACTTGCCGATGCGACCCACGCAGGCGCCGATGCGCGCTTGAGCGGAAACGATGGGAAGCGACTCGATATCGACCTGGCGCAGGCGTTCCAGCGCTTCGGGCAACAGCGTCGAGCCCGCCACATCGTCGATCACGCTGGACAGATCGCGTATCGCACCATGGCGGTCGAGAATGCCGGGCTTTTCGTGACCTGGTGCGCCATATCGCAGCAATTTCATGTGATTCCTCGTTTCCAGTTGACTGAGCTACATTGCGTCTGCCGCACAATGTAGGGAAACGGGACGGGGTTGAATAATGAAAGCTGCTGCGCGGGCGATAACTTCTGGTTATCCTGGGGACGACCACTCAGAAAAATACACGCAGGCTCTTCTGCTCCACTTCAGGCCTTGTGAGTAGACAGCAAAATGCTGGTCTCGCTATTCGCAATCCCGTCGATCATGCGAATCGCCCCCAGCACGCGATCGAAATTCTCCAGCGAATCGGCATGCAGTTCGGCGATCAGATCCCAGCGCCCGTTAGTGCTGTGAATCGTCGCTACGTTCGGATGCCCGCGTAACACCTTGATCACTTCGGCGGCGCGATTGCCATGCACGGCAATCGACATCAGCGCACGGATCCGATGCTTCTCCGCCGCCTGCTTGAGACGCACCGTATAGCCCACGATCACGCCATTCTTTTCCAGCCGCGCCAGCCGGTTTTGTACCGTTGCGCGCGCGACTCTTAGCTCCTTCGCGAGCGTGACGACAGAGGCGCGAGCGTCGTCGCGCAACAGGGCGATGAGCTGGCGATCGACGTCGTCGAGATTGATCATGACAGTACCTTTGGTGCGTTGAGCAGGCTTCGAGCATAAGGCTGCTACGCCATGTGCAATACCTGCAATTGAACAGAATGCCAGCCCAATCTATCAGAATGCCGGAAACATAAGCAATTTTGGCAAGTTTGCCATCTTTCTGTTGGCTTCACGGGCGGAAATAATGTCTCTATCGGGCGGCGTATCCAGGCCGCAAGACCATCACCGGAGACAACACCATGACCCGCTTCCTCGACGTTCCCGCCACCAGCCGCCTCGTTGCGAGCGTCGGCGTGCCGCGCTTTATCGACGAACTCATCAGCACCTTGCGTGCCGACTTTCTTCGATGGGCGGAGTTCGACAAATCGCCGCGCGTCGCGTGCCATTCGCGCGACGGTGTGATCGAGTTGATGCCCGTCGCCGATGCGAAGCTGTTCGCCTTCAAGTACGTCAACGGCCACCCCGTCAATGCGCAACGCGGCATTCACACGGTGATGGCATTCGGTGCGCTCGCCGATGTCGATACGGGTTACCCTTTGCTGCTTGCCGAACTCACGCTGACCACCGCGCTGCGCACGGCGGCGACCTCGGTGCTCGCGGCCAAAGCGCTCGCGCGTCCCGAATCGAAGACGATGGCGCTGATCGGCAACGGTGCGCAAAGCGAATTCCAGGCGATCGCCTTTCACACGCAACTCGGCATCGACGAAATCCGCGTGTTCGATGTCGATTCGCACGCAACCGACAAGCTCGTTCGCAATCTGTCCGCCTGGCCTGCGCTGCGGGTCGTGCGCGCAGCATCGACGGCCGAGGCCGTGCGCGGCGCCGATATCGTCACGACCGTAACCGCCGACAAGGCCTACGCGACGATTCTCATGCCGGACATGATCGAGCCCGGCATGCATCTGAACGCGGTGGGCGGCGATTGCCCCGGCAAGACCGAACTGCATGCCGACGTGCTGTGCATGGGCCGCGTGGTGGTCGAGTACGAACCGCAAACGCGTATCGAAGGCGATATCCAGCAGATGCCCGCCGACTTTCCCGTCGTAGAACTCTGGCGCGTGCTGAAGGGCGAAGCCGCAGGCCGGGAAAGCGCATCGCAGGTCACGATCTTCGATTCCGTCGGCTTCGCGCTCGAAGACTATTCCGCGCTGCGGTACCTGTACGCGCTCGCGATGCAGCACGGCGCTGGCACAGAGATTTCTCTGATTCCTCCCGCCGCAGATCCGAAGAACCTCTTTGCATTGATCGGCACCCAGAACGCGCCTGCGCCGCAGCATGCCGAGATCGAACTGGCGCATTGAATCACCATCGTTTCATTGCTCAACTGTCTTCTGCGTGCACACATGAACCGCTTGTCGATACAGGCCCCGTCGGCCGTCGTAATGGTACGGCCGCATCGCTTCACACCCAATCCCGAAACCGCCGGGGACAACGCCTTTCAACGCGCGCCCGCCGGGCATGACGATACCGATGCGCACGCTCTAGCCGACACCGCGCGCGACGAAGTGACGGCCGCCGCGCAACGCCTGTCCGACGCGGGTGTCCGCGTGCATGTCTTCGATGACCCAGGGGACAACAGCACGCCCGACTCCGTCTTCCCCAACAACTGGTTCTCGACGCATCCGGGCGGCCATGTCGCGCTATATCCGATGTACAGCCGCAACCGCCGACGCGAGCGACGCGCGGATGTGATCGAGATGCTCAAGGCGGAGTATCGGGTGCAGGATGTCGTCGACTATTCGGGCCTTGAGCACGACGATATTTTCCTGGAAGGCACGGGCGCGATGGTGCTCGATCACGTGACGCGCATCGCGTACACGGCGCGCTCGCGACGCGCGGACCCCGTCGCGCTCGAACGCTTCTGCACGCATTTCAACTTCGAGCCGATGTGCTTCGATACGGCCGATTCCAATGGGCAACCGGTCTATCACACGAACGTGATGATGAGCGTCGCGACGGACTTCGCGCTCGTTGGCTTCGACGTGATCCGCGATACAACCCGGCGCGAGCACATTCATCGGCGGCTCGCGGAAACGGGACGCACGGTGATCGCGCTCGACAATGAGCAGCTTGGTCATTTCGCTGGCAACGCGCTGGAACTGACGGGCCGCGACGGCCGCGTGCTCGCGCTCTCGCGGCGTGCGCTCGGCTGTCTCACACAGCGGCAGCGCAGGCTGATCGAGCGGTCCGCGCAGCTGTTGCCGCTCGACGTGCCGACTATCGAACTGGCGGGTGGCTCCGTGCGTTGCATGCTCGCCGGTATTCACCTGGCGCGTCGCGGCTGAAGTTCGCTTAAAAACTGGCACCTTTCGAACGAGTCTTCGATCACCTGGCTTACCGACCCAACCGCTCCCGAAGAAATCCGATGAAGTGCTGTGTTTTCGCGGGCAACAGACGGGTTTCCGTGATTGCATAGACTGGCGTGGCGGTGCCTTCCCATTCGGGCATGATGTGGCGCAGCTTCCCGCTGGCCAGTTCATCTGCGACGATTTCTTCGGGCAGCAGCACGATGCCCATATCGAGCGTCGCCAGCCGCCGGATCATGCCGACGCTGTTGAGCGTACACCGTCCTCCCACAGACACCGTGACGCTCCGTCTTCCGTTGTTCAATGTCCATGCACCCGCTCTCAGGATGCCCAGGCATTCGTGTCGTTCCAGATCGACGGGCTTGCGCGGCTCGCCAGCCTGTTTGAGATAACCCGTCGATGCGTATAGCCTGGGCCGAAGCGACGCCAACGGCCGCGCGATGAGCTGCGAATCCGCAGGCTCGCCCATACGAATCGCTACGTCGAAGGGTTCGCTGACCAGATCGACTTGCCGTGGCGTCAAGTCGAAGTCGAAGGTGATGCCGGGGTAGAGCCGGGCGAATTCGGCGATCAATGGCGCGAGGTACGTCACGGCGAAGTCGACTGGCAACGACGCGCGAAGCACGCCCCTGGGGTTCGCAAGCATGTCGCCGAGTTGCTCGTGTGCGAGGCGTGCTTCGTCGACGATACGTTTGCAGCGCTCGAAATAGAGCTGCCCGGCTTCCGTCAGCTCGATCCTGCGTGTGGTCCGGTGCAGAAGACGCAATCCGATCGCCTTTTCCAGCGTCGCGATGCGCCTGGACAACGTCGAGTTCGGCATATCCAGCACCTGCGCAGCGTGACGAAAGCCTTTGGCTTTGACGACCTCGACGAACAGCGCCATGTCATTGAGTAGCTCCACTTCCACTGCTCCATCAATGGATCAATGTTCTGCAAATTACCATATTTATCCCGAGGATGAAGCGGGCGATGATCTCTACTCATGACGAGTGCAATGCCCGGTTCATGGCTGCGCCGGCAGCGCTCGTCGCTCGAACGGACATGCAAGTCGCGCGTCAGTGACCTGCAGTCAGCCGTCTTTCATTCAAGACAATCAAGGATTACGTGATGAACTCATTGTTCGATTCCGTCCGCGTCGGTCGACACGTGCTGCGCAACCGCCTGGTCATGGCGCCGATGACACGTTCGCGCGCGCAGTTCGACGGAACGCCGGGCGAACTGGCCGCCGAGTATTACGCTCAGCGCGCAGACATCGGGCTGATCGTCACCGAGGGCACCCAGCCCTCGGACGATGGACAGGGGTACCTGACGACGCCCGGCATTTATACGGATGCACATGTCGCTGGCTGGAAAAAGGTGACGTCGGCCGTCCATGCAAAAGGCGGACATCTCTTCATCCAGCTCATGCATGCCGGGCGCATGTCGCATCCCGACAATACGCCGCATCATCGTCAGGGCGTCGCGCCTTCCGCGATCTCGCCGGGCACGGGCATGTTCACGCCCACGGGCATGCAGGAGATACCCGCACCGCGCGCGCTGAGCACGAACGAAATCCGTCAGACCGTCCAGGATTTCCGACACGCCGCGCGCCGTGCGATCGAGGCCGGCGCCGATGGCGTCGAAATCCATGGCGCGAACGCTTATCTGGTTCAGCAGTTCTTCGCGCCGAGTGCAAATATGCGTACCGACGACTACGGCGGCTCGATTGAAAATCGCGCCCGCTTTGCCATCGAAGTCGCCACGGCGATCGCCAGTGAAATCGGCGCGGAGCGCACGGCCATCCGACTGTCGCCCGGAACGACGATGTGGGGCATCGACGAAGGCGCCGAGGGCCCGGATCTGTACCGCTTCCTGGTTGCCGAACTCGACAAGCTGGGGTTGGCTTACGTTCACATCATGCATCAGGGCAACGAGGTGTTGCTCTCCGACATCCGCAAGTTATGGACGCGGGCTCTCATCGTGAACCGGCCCGGCCGTCCGCTTGAACGGGTCGGGAGCGATCTGGCTTCAGGGCTGGCCGATCTGGAGTCATACGGCCAGATGGTGTTGGCGAATCCCGATTTCGTTGCACGGTTGACGGCTAATTCAACGATGAATGAAGCGAACCGGACGACGTTCTTCGGTGGCGACGCGCGCGGATACACGGATTATCCGCACTTGCACGACGCTGCCGGTGCCTGACGTTACCCGCTGTGTCGAAGCCGTCGAACGCTGACGGGTCAGTCACTTCGGCCGTCGCCGGGATATTGCTTCGTCGGGGGCCTGTCCAACACGCGCTACGGCACGGTAACGTTTGGCGCTTCGGCGCGAAGCTGCTGGATGCACCCGGGTTGATTGACTGAAGCGCCATGCGTCGGTGCAACAGCGGGAAAAACGGTAATGCCTTCCCGCTTTGCATCCGCGACACGTCGAACAACGTAAAAAGGGAATTGAATCCGCGTGTACGACCGTCCAGGAGATCCGATGCCCTCGCGACCATTACCCGGCGGCGGGCTACTGGATGCGCATCGCGCTGATACACTACATGCACGAAGGCGTACCGTGTACAGCCAGCCCGGGTGGAACATGTCCTCAAGGCAACCGAAGGAAATGCGTGACGCGACGCGTACGCCCACGTCTTCGGACACCTCCGGGCGCGACGATCTGGATCGCATACTGTCGGCTGTTGCGTTGCGCGACCGGGCTGCGTTTGAAACGCTCTATCGTCGTACATCGCCAAAGATATTCGCCATTTGCATCAAGGTACTGCGTGACCGGTCCGAAGCCGAGGACACGCTTCAGGACGTGTACGTCACGGCCTGGAACCAGGCGGCCACGTTCAATCCACAGTTGTCCAGCGCTCTCACGTGGCTCGGGACGATCGCGCGCAATCGCGCAATCGATCGCATCAGGCGCCGCCGCACGGTGTCGCTCGACGAAACTACTGTCGAAGAGATCGTCGACGAATCACCCACTCCCGCCGCCCTTGCTCAACTCAGTCAGGAACGCCAGCGGCTCGAGTTGTGTCTGCAAGCTCTCCCCGACATCCAGAGAAACGCGATCAGGGAGGCATTCTTCACGGGTTCGTCGTACGCCGAACTGGCCGCGCGAATGAGTGTCCCGCTGGGTACCATGAAAAGCTGGATCCGCCGCAGTCTGATGCAGCTGAAGACGTGTCTTGAACAATGAATACGCCCGCCTCTTCCGACGAAAAAGACCTTCGCTGCGCGGAGTACGTGCTAGGCGTGCTCAGCGACGAGGAGCGCCGCGAAATCGAGCTCGCGATGCAGCAGGAAGCGGGCATGGCCGAATCGCTAGCGCGTTGGCAAGCGCGCCTGATGCCTTTGAACGAAGACGTGGCGGAGGTGACGCCGCCTTCACACGTGTGGGACCGTTTGCAAGCGCAGTTGGGCTGGACACAGACGGGGCGCCGCGCGCGTCTATGGAACAGCCTGTCGTTCTGGCGCTGGACGGGATTGACGTCGGTGGTCGCAGCTTGCGCGCTCGCAGTTGTCCTGACACGCACCGTGTTGCACGAAGCCGAGGCCCCGCCCGCAGGCGCGCAATATCTGGTTGCGACGCTCGAACGGCAAGGTGCGGGCGCAGCCTGGACGGCAACGGTGGATGCGCAACATGCACAGATCGTCGTCGTTCCGCCTCGCGACTTCGCGATTGCCGCCAACCATTCCACGCAGATGTGGATGATTCTGCCCGGCTCGAAACCCGTCTCCCTGGGCGTCATCGATCCGCAGCGCCCGACGATCGTACACGTCGCGCAGGCACAGCTTCAGCAACTCGGCGCACAGACCACGCTTGCGGTGTCCCTTGAACCGCAAGGGGGATCGCCAACCGGGCAACCCACCGGGCCCGTACTTGCAGCGGGGCGCGTCGAGGGAATCTGAAAGTTCGAACGCGGGTGATACCGGCAGCATTCGCTTAAACCCTACAATAAGCTTGCGAACCAGTCTGGGTGGACGTAGAGTAACCGCTCGACAAACCAGCACATGAGGTGGCGGATGTTCAAGTTCCTGGCGTTATGCGTGGCAATGGGCCTTTCCGGCACGGCGTTCGCTAAAGCCGATTGCCCGGTGTATCCGAAGAGCGAGTGGATGAAGGAATCGGATGCACGCGCGCAGCTCGAAGCGCAAGGCTACAAGATCAAGAAGTTCAAGGTCGACGGCAACTGCTACGAAATTTACGGCCACAACAAAGAGGGCAAGAAGGTCGAGATCTACTACGACACCAAGACGCTTGCCGTCGTGAAGTCCGAGATCGACTGACGCCCGGCGCGCGCGATGCCCGTCAAAACCTGGGACATAGGCGTGCGGTTCACACACTGGACCGTCGCCGGCATCGTCGTGTGGAATCTGTTCGGGCCGACTGACCAGGCGCATCGAGTACTTGGTTATATCGCTGCCGGCCTGGTTGCCTGTCGCTTCGTGTGGGGGTTTATCGGCACGCCCTATGCACGATTCTCCGCCTGGTGGCCGACGCCTGCGCATCTGAAAGACTACGTGTACTCGTTGGCCGCCGGCAAGCCGCTGCATCATCTGTCGCACAATCCGCTCGGCGGCCTGATGGCAATCGCACTCTGGCTGCTGATTCTGGCACTGGCGCTAAGCGGCTGGCTGATGCGCCTCGACGCGTTCTGGGGCGAAGACTGGCCGCATGACCTTCACACGGTTCTCTCGATCGCGCTGCAAGTCTGCGTGTGCGTACACATCTTCGCGGCCATCATCATGAGCATCTGGACACGCGACAATCTGATCGGCTCGATGCTGACCGGCTTCAAACGCGATCCCGCCGACAAGCGCAGGCCGAATGCCCGTCCTTAGAACATCTTGCGAAGACCGACTGCCACGCCCAACTGGTTGGTTCGGCCAATGGTATTGGTCGGCACACCGGCGGAATTGACTCCGCCCGGATAGTCGGCGGCGAAGGCGCCCGTGCCGCGCGCCCAGTCCGTGATCGCGTAGATTTCCGACTGCCTCGAAAAAGAGTATTCGGCGAGAATCGTAGCCGACTGGTTCACCCCCGTACCGAGCGAACCGTCGAGCCGTTCAGCATTGCGCGCGTGTCCGTAGTAGTAGGCGAACGTGAACAGCAGTGGCGCAGTGGCTTTCCAGTTCGCACCGACGTAAAAGGTATCGTCGATGCGGTTGGGGCTGGCACCCTTCAAGGTCGGCGAGCCCGCTTGTTGCATGTTGACGTCGGTCAATCCTGTCTGATCCTGGCCGTGAAGCCAGCCGGCCAGCAGACGGACATCGTGCGTGACCTGCCACGCGCCGCTGATATGCAGGAAGTTCGTCTTGCCACCATTGATTGCACTGCCGACACTGGTGCCGACCGCAGAGCCCGTCGCAGAGGTTGGTACCGAAACCTGCTGGAAGCCTGCGTTGAGCATGGCTGGTCCATATGTATACGTCAGTTCCACGGCGTAGATGGCGCCGAGACCGAGCGCGCCTGGCTGGTTGCCGAAGCCATAAAGCGCATCGATGGCCAGGTTATAGAACGTGCCTTTGTACTTGACCGCGTTGTTGATTTCCAGGTAATTGCCGATGCCGTTATAGGGCCAACTGTTTTGCCAATAGTTGCCGACGGTCAATGGATCGAAGATATCGCCCAGGGTGTCGTAAGCGGGCGCGTATTGCCTGCCAAAAGTGAGTGCGCCCCACTGCTCGTTCGACAGGCCCACGTAAGCCTGTCGACTGAACAATGTGCCGGGAACGTGTAGTGTCCCATTGAAGGCTTCGAAGCCGTTTTCGAGGTGGAAGACTGCGGACCATCCGCCGCCCAGATTCTCGCTGCCTTTCAAGCCCCACCGGCTGTGGGTTTCCGGACCCGAGGTCATGGCGACCTGGTCATCGCCGCCCGGGCCGGCGTTCGTCTGATAGCGGATGGCTTCATCGACGATGCCGTATAGCGTGACCGAGCTTTGTGCGAAAGCCAGCGGAGTCGCGGCAGCGAAAAGTGCGCCAATGGCACTGGAGATAACGATCTTTTTCATCAGCGATCCACAGTAATTAGTGAGCCAGCTGGATCAATTTCGTGAACAGGAGCATAGCCCGTCAATTCGTTGCAGCAAAGCGAACTGCCAAAGAGGTGTTGTTTATTTGCCGTGTTGCACGGATGCGTGTGAATGGTCTGGCGATTGATTATGTCGACGCGGCGTTACCTCTTATTGCTGATGCAAGAGAGCTTTCTTTGGAAATCGTTTTGAGTGGTTGTCGATCGACATGCGATTCGTTCGTCGTATATACAGATCGACCTGGAGAACATCATGCGCAAGCTCGTTGTTTCCGTTTTCATCAGTCTGGATGGCGTCGTGCAAGCGCCTGGCGGGCCGGACGAAGATCGCAGCGGCGATTTCCGCCTCGGCGGCTGGATAGTTCCCTATGCCGACGAAGCCATTGGCCAGAACTTGCAGGATCTGCTCTCGCAGCCGTTCGAGTTGCTACTGGGCCGTCGCACCTACGACATATTCGCGTCGTACTGGCCACATGTACCAGCCGATTCTCACAGCCGCGCCATCGCCGACCTGTTCAACAGCGTACCCAAACATGTCGCCACGCATCAGTCCGGCGCGCTCGACTGGCAGAACAGTCATACGCTGAAGGGCGACCTTGCCGACGCGATACGCGCACTTAAACGTCAGGACGGCGCCAATCTGTTGACGTTCGGCAGCGGCGACATGCTGCGCCAACTGCTTGCAGTCGGCCTGGTGGATGAGCTTCGGCTTGTGATGTACCCCGTCATGCTTGGGCGCGGCAAGCGCCTGTTCGGCGACAACGCACTAGCGTCTGCCTTCACTCTGGCGAACTCGATCAGCACGCCTGGCGGTGTGTTGATTACCCGCTACTTGCGCAATGGCGAGGTGCGTACAGGAACATTCGACTAAGTCGAGTAACCCTGCATATAGCGAGAGCGGTTTGGATACCCATCAAGACATGGTCGGCTATTCGCGGTGCTGGGACTAGCGCGTATCGCGCGCGGGCCGGTGCGCGATTCAATGTGGTGCGTTTCCAGTCGGCCCACGGCTTTCCCTGCTGAAGCGACGGACCGCCTGCGGCGGTTGCCCGAGAGTCCGCAGGAACGCCCGCCTCATCCGCTCGCGATCCGAGAAGCCGACTTCGTCCGCAATCACATCCAGAGATAGACGCCCTTTTTCCAGCAACAGCCTCGCGGCTTCCACACGCAAATGTTCGACGGCCTTGGCAGGGGATTGCCCCGTTTCAGCAGTGAATGCCCGGCTGAACTGACGCGGACTCAGGCCCGCGACATCGGCTAATTCCTCGACGGTCAACACATTGCGCAGATTGGCGTTCGCATGGTCGATCGCCTTCTGGATCCGGTCGGATTTGGGCTCGAGGTCGAGCAACGTGGAGAACTGCGATTGCCCGCCCGCGCGGCGATGATAGACCACGAGCTTGCGGGCGACGGCGCGTGACACGTCCTGGCCATGATCCTTCTCGATCATCGCCAGTGCCATGTCGATCGTGGCTGTCATGCCCGCCGACGTCCAGATCGGTCCGTCGACGATGAAGATCTGATCTTCTTCGACGGCAATGGATGGGAAGCGGCGCTGCAGATCGTGTGCGAAGCGCCAATGTGTCGTCGCTCGACGGCCATCGAGCACCCCGGCCCCGGCCAGGATAAACGCGCCTGTGCAGGGTGCCGCGATGCGTCTCGACGTTTTCAAGGCGCGCCTGACGAACGCAGTCAATTCGGCAGAGACAATGTCAATCTCGACACCAGAGCCAAACATGACGGTGTCGAAGGCAGCGTCGCTGAAGGGCTGCGTTTCGACACGAATACCTGCCGAGGACACAACGAGTCCGCCCTCTTCAGACAGGAGCGTCACTTCGTATGACGGCTCGCCGAGCACGACGTTCGCCAGCTCGAACGCGGTCACTGCCGCGAAGCCCATCAGATAGAAATTCGGGAATACAACGAAGCCGATCGTGTGCATAGCTTGCCCGCGTCATGTCCTGAATCGCTTGTATATATGACATTTGAGACACGGTCAACGGCGATTATTCTCTACCCATACCCGTTGCGGCGCAAAAAACGGCCGGGCCGCTGCCGCGATCGCGCGCCGTTCAGATCGCGACGCGCAACTTCGGGCTGAACCTCAAACCGCTTATCGCAAGAACCTTCGTATGGATCGTCGACTACTGATACTGGCCCTGGGCATGTTCGCCATGGGCACCGACAACTTCGTCGTCGCCGGCATTCTTCCCGGCGTCGCTGCGTCGCTGCACACATCCGTCAGCCTCGCGGGGCTGATGGTCACCTTTTACGCATTGACCTACGCGGTGGCTGCTCCCGTCATGGCGGCTCTGGCGGGCGGCTGGCCGCGCAAGCTCTTGCTGGTTTCCGCACTCGGCATTTTCGTCGCCGGCAACATGCTCAGCGCGGTGGCCGTGGACTTGCATTGGGTTTTGTTCAGCCGCGCGCTGTCGGGATTCGGCGCCGCTCTGTTCTCTCCGACTGCCTTGGGCGTTGCGTCTGCGCTTGCACCGCCCGAGAAACGCGGCCGTGCGTTAGCTGCCGTAACGGCGGGTTTGACCGGGGCGACAGCGCTCGGCTCGCCGATCGGCACGTTTATCGGTGGATTCGGCAGTTGGAGAACGACGCTCTGGTTCGTCACGCTGCTCGGGATGGTGGCGATGATCGGCGTCTGGACGATGCTGCCATCCGTTCCCCGCCCTGCCCCCGTCAGGTTGCGAGAACGGCTTGCACCCGTCCGCGATGTGCGGATCACGCTCACCCTGCTCACTTCGTTGTTCGCCTTCGGCGGGTTCCTGATGGTCTACACGTATGCGGGCGTGGTGCTGCAGCGTGTCACGCACGGCGACGAACGGATTCTTGCCGGGATGTTCCTGCTGTGGGGCGTGGCGGCGACGGCCGGGAACCTGCTGGCCGGTCGCCTCGTGGACCGGTTCGAGAGCCGCAACATTATCAACGCGATGCTTTGGGTTGCCATCATCAATTTTTGCGCGTTGCCGTGGACATCGGCACATGCATTCAGCGCCGCAGTGTCGCTCGCCATCTGGGGCATATGCGGATGGGGGCTAATCGTCCCGCAACAACATCGGCTGGTGCATCTCAAGCCGGGCGTGGCGCCGCTGCTGCTGGCCCTCAACAATACCGCGACGTACATCGGGCTCGCGTGCTCCGGCGTGCTTGGCGGTGCCGTGCTGCAGTCGATCGGCGGGAAGTACCTGAGTCTCGTGGCGGCTGCGTTGATTGCGATCGCGTTCCTGCTTGCGGAAGCCGCGCATCGTTGCATGCAGAGGTCGTCCACACAGCAGCGCGCGACGATCAATCGCGAGACCGAGCCTGTCTGAACGTTCATCCATTTCTAGCTTACATATCAGTGATCCGAACGATTTATGAATACGCGATCCTTCATTGGCACAGCCTGCGCCGCTATTGCTATCTTTTCCTGCTTGCCGGCTTCCGCTCAAGGCATTGGGGAAACGGTCACGCCGAATTTCAACCGGGCCATACCGAACGTCCCCGGCAAGTCGCTCGTCGCTGTCGTCGTCGACTATGCGCCGGGGGGCGCTTCTCCGCCGCACGTACACGCCCCATCGGCGTTTATCTACGGCTACGTCGTCTCGGGCGCGATCGAGTCGCAAGTGAACGATACGCCTGCACGCGTTTATCGCGCAGGCGAGAGCTTCTATGAACTGCCCGGCGCTCGTCATCGCATCAGCCGCAATGGCAGCAAGACACAGCCGGCAAAGCTGCTCGCCGTGTTCATCGTCGATAGTGACGATCACACCTTGACCACACCTGTTAAACATGGAGAGTGAGATGAAACGTCTCGACTACACCCAGATCGCACCCGCAGGCATCAAGGCCCTTGGAGGCGTGTATGGATACGTCACGCAAAGCGCCCTCTCGCCAATACTGGTCGATCTCGTCTACCTGCGAGTTTCTCAAATCAATAACTGCGCGTATTGCCTGGATATGCACACGCGCGATCTGCTCAAAAGAGGCCAGAAGGTCGAGAAGCTCGCACTGGTGCAGGCATGGGCGGAAGCCGGCACGCTATTCGATGTGCGCGAGCGTGCGGCCCTGGCGTGGGCAGAAACCGTGACGCGCGTGGCGGACACAGGCGTTCCCGATGATGCATACCAGGCCGCGCGAGAGGTATTCGATGAGCGCGAAATCGTGGATCTGACGATCGCGATAGGGTTGATGAACGCGTATAACCGGATGGCAATCAGCTTCCGGAATCCACCGCAAGCCGCGCTGTAATATCGGCAATACAGGAAAGTGCGGCGATGATTCGCGGACCGCTGTTACGCCGCACTGACGCGAGATGACCCCGCACCGATACTCGACTCCCTGACAACGAGTTCAGGCACCGCAAAGTATTGCACTGGCGGTTTTTCGTCTTCAGAGGTTTCGCTCAGTCGAGCCAGCAGCGTCTCGCTAGCAATGGTGCCGAGCTTATCCGCGCCGGCGAACAGCGTCGTCAAGGGCGGATTGGTATGCTCAGCCGCAACGACATTGTCACAACCCACAACTGCCAGAGCCTTGCCCGCGCGCTTGCCCATTCTGTCGAGTTCGTGCAGCACGCCGATTGCCACCTGATCGTTGTAGCAAACCACGGCCGTCGGTCGCGGCTTCATGTCGAAGATCGCGCGGACCGCGTTGCGCCCACCCTCCGGCGTCAAAGGGACATCGATGATCCAGTCGTCTTCAACAGGCAGTGAGTGCTCCGCCATCGCCGACAAATAGCCCTGCCTGCGTTGATTGGCGACTGCATAGCCCTTCCGGTTGCCAGCGAAAGCGATGCGCGTATGTCCCTGCCCGATCAGATGCTCGGTAGCTAACGCAAATCCGTAGCTGTTGTCGACGCCGATGGTATCGACGTCGGGCCCCATCGGACGCATGACCAGCACAAGTGGAATTCCCCACGACTGAATTTCGGCGGGCAACGCATCCGGCGTCCCAAGTGCGGGAGACATGATCAGGCCAGCGACATTCTGCTCGCGCATGGATCGCAGAACCCTCGTCTGCGTTTCGAGACTTTCGGCAGTGTGGGCCATCAGCGTCGTATATCCGGCTTGAGCCAGCACCCGCTCGATCGCCACCAGCAATTCGACGAAAAACGGATTGGTCAGGTCGTTGATCACCATGCCGATCGTCGTGCTGCGCCTTCCGCGCAGGATGGCCGCCCCCCGGTTGTAGACGTAGCCGAGCGCGCGAGCCGCCTCGCGCACCTTGTCGGCCGTTTCGGCCTTGATACGCGGACTTTCCTGCAAAACGAGCGACACCGTCGATTTCGATACGCCAGCGGCGGCGGCAATGTCCTGAATGGTCGGACCAGATTTCATGTTGCTTTGCACAATTGGAACGTTCCAAAAAGTGTTTGACATCGTGAAATCAGTCTACTACAGTTTGTTGGAACGATCCAACGAACGCTAATTGGAACGTTCCAATGGAGAGAGACATGACAGAAAGAATCCGCTGGGCGCTGATCGGCGCCAGCACCATCGCCGACGAATGGATGGTCAATGCAATCCGCTCGCAGCCGGACGGTGCTATCGCCACCGTGGTGAGCGGCAGCGCGGAGCGCGCAGGCGAGTTTGCTGAAAAGCACGCCATCCCTTCACACTCGGCAGACCTCGACGCCGTACTCGCCGACCCGTCTATCACGGCCGTCTACATCAGCAGCACCAACGAGAAACACCTGCCGCAAGTGCTCGCGGCGGCAAAAGCCGGCAAGCACGTGCTGTGTGAAAAGCCCCTCGCGCTGGCAGAAGACGAAGCGGCGCAAATGATCGAAGCGTGCGCCTCACACGGCGTGATGCTCGGCACGAACCATCACCTGCGTTGCGCGGCGACGCACCGGAAGATGCGCGAACTCATTCGCGCCGGCGCGGTCGGTACGCCCCTCTTCGTACGCGTCTTCCATGCGGTGTCGCTGCCGCCGCATCTGCGCGGCTGGCGTATCGAGCGGCCCGATGCGGGCGGCGGCGTGATTCTCGACATCTCCGTTCATGACATCGACACGCTGCGCTTCCTGCTCGACGACGAGCCCGTCGAAGTCAGCGCGATGACGTCGTCGGGAACGATGTCGACCGCGGGACTCGCGGACGGCGTGATGGCGATCGTGCGCTTCAAAAATGGCGTGCTCGCGCAACTCCACGATGCGTTCACCGTGCCGTACGCGCCCACGGGGCTCGAGATTCACGGGACGGCGGGTTCGCTCTTCGCGAAGGACGTGATGACGCAGCGCCCGGTCGGCGAGATCACGCTGCGCTCGGCAGAAGGCACGCGAGACATCGAAGTCGAACATCGCGACCTGTATTGCACGGCCGTCGCGCAATTCCATCGCTCGATTACGCAAGGGCAGCAGCCTGCCGCGACGGGTGTCGATGGTTATCGCTCGCTCGTCGCCGCGCTGTCGCTCGTGAAGTCCGCCGAAGCAGGCGGCCACGTGACGGTGCCATCCCGATTCGCTGAATAAAAGTTCGAGGAGATTGACTGTGCGTTCCAGCAAGGTTGTTTCATTGGCCCACGCGGCGAGCCTGATCAACGATGACGATGTCGTCACCGTCAGTTCGTCGAGCGGTCTGGGTTGTCCCGATGCAATGCTCGCCGCTATCGGCGCCCGCTTCGAGGCGGAAGATCATCCGCGCAACCTGACGATGCTGCATCCGATCGCCGCTGGCGATATGTACGGCATCAAGGGCATCGATCACATCGCGAAGAAAGGGCTGATTCATACGGTCATCGCGGGATCGTTTCCGAGCGGTCCATCGAGCCTGCCGATGCCCGACATCTGGCATCTGATCACCGATAACACCATCCGTGCATACAACCTGCCGAGCGGCGTGCTGTTCGACATGCATCGCGAGGTCGCGGCGAAACGTCCCGGCGTGCTGACCAAGGTCGGCCTCGATACCTATGTCGATCCTGACCGCCAGGGCGGCGCGATGAACGCGCAAGCCGCCGAACATCCTATCGTCGAAAAGGTCACGTTCGCGGGCGACGAGTGGCTGCACTACAAAAACTTCGTGCCGCGCGTGGCAATCGTGCGCGCAACGACAGCCGATGAACGCGGCAATCTGTCGTTCGAACATGAAGGCGCGCTACTGGGCGGGCGCGATCAGGCGTTGGCCGTGCGCAATAACGGCGGCATCGTCATCGCGCAAGTGAAGCGTGTCGTGAAGGCCGGTTCGCTGCATACGCAGCAGGTACACATTCCGTGCAATCTCGTCGATTACGTCGTCGTTGACGCCGAGCAGAAACAGACGACGCAGATCGAATACGACCCGGAAATCAGCGGTGAAATCAAACTGCCCGAAAGCGCATTCGCGTTCGCCGAATGGCACGCGGACAAGGTCATCGCACGCCGGGCGGCACTGGAACTCGCGCAGAACGACGCGGTGAATCTGGGCTTCGGCATCTCCGCCAACGTGCCGCGCGTTCTGTTCGAAGAAGGCTATCGCGACGACGTCACATGGGTCATCGAACAGGGCGCTGTCGGCGGCGTGCCCTTGCTCGGTTTCGCCTTCGGATGCTCGGGCAATGCCGACGCCATCATGCCTTCGCCTTCGCAATTCGTGTACTTCCAGGGCGGCGGCTTCGATGTATCGCTGCTGTCGTTCCTGCAAGTAGACCGCTTCGGCAACGTGAACGTGTCGAAGCTGCCGAGCAAACCGTATCTCACTGCCGGATGCGGCGGCTTCATCGACATCACGACGCATGCGAAGCGCGTGGTCTTCAGTGGCTATTTCACGGCGGGCGCAAAGATCGAAGTCGGCGATGGACGTCTGAAGATCGTCAAGGAAGGCAAGAAGAAGTTCATCGCTGACGTGGACCACGTGACCTTCAGCGGCCGCATGGGACGACAGCGTAATCAGCAAGCGTTGTATGTCACCGAACGCTGCGTAATCCAACTCGGCGACAAAGGCCTCGAAGTGATCGAGATCGCGCCCGGCATCGATCTGCAAAAGGATGTGCTCGATCAGTGCGATATCGAGTTGGCCGTCTCCCCTGCCCTGAAGACGATGGATGCGTCGATCTTTACGGATGCGCCATTCGGTCTGAAGTTGAAGGAGGCGCGTCATGGCTGACCAGCAACTGATCCAGATCGAGAAGACGAACGCCGTTGCTATCGTCACGCTCAATCGGCCGGACAAGCTCAACGCGCTGACGCCGGAGATGCTCGATCAACTCGAAGCCGCAGCGGTACAACTCGAATCGGATGCGAGCGTGCGCGCCGTCGTGCTGACCGGCGCGGGTGAACGCGCCTTCTGTGTCGGCGCCGACATCAACCAGTGGTCGGCACTCGCGCCGCTCGACATGTGGCGCGTATGGGTCTCACGCGGTCATCGCATCTTTGACCGCTGGGCCGCGCTGCGTTTGCCCGTCGTCGCGGCGATCAACGGCCCAGCATTCGGCGGCGGCCTCGAACTGGCCGCAGTCGCCGATGTGCGCGTCGCGGACCCTGCTGCCACGTTCGCGCTGCCCGAAGCGAGCATCGCGACCTGCCCCGGCTGGTCCGGCACGCAACGGCTGGTTTCGCTGATTGGTCCGAGCCATGTGAAATCGCTTGCGCTCACTGCGAAGCGGATCGACGCGCAACGCGCGTACGGCATCGGCCTGATCGATGAAATCTCAGCGCCGAAAGAGTCGGTTGCGGCCGCTATCGCGATCGCTGAAAAGATCGCCACGCTCGCACCCGTCTCCGTGCAACTGACCAAGCAACTGATCAACGCCGCCTCGGGATTCGGGACCGGCGCAA
Organism: Paraburkholderia steynii; assembly: GCF_900100565.1. NCBI lineage: Bacteria > Pseudomonadati > Pseudomonadota > Betaproteobacteria > Burkholderiales > Burkholderiaceae > Paraburkholderia > Paraburkholderia steynii. The sequence goes on from NZ_FNDI01000023.1 coordinate 119,541, forward strand.
CCCTGGAAGCCATGGCTGGCGCGCTATCCGCATCGACGCACGACGCCCGCGAAGGCATGGCCAGTTTCCGCGAACGGCGCCCGGCGCAATACGAGGGTCAATGACATGACGTACGACACCGCAATCCCCGCTGCAACTGCGCTCCTGACAAGCGATAAAACCCCCGCCCACGAAGCCTTCAACGGCCGTATGTACATCGACGGCGCGTGGACCGAAGCCACGGACAAACAGCGCTTCGAGCGCCGCAGCCCTGCGCATGGCCACGTTGTCAGTTCGTTTCCGGAGGCGACACCGGCAGACGTCGAGCGAGCCATCAACGCCGCCGACCTCGCCTTCCGTCACGGCCCGTGGCCGAAGCTCAAGGGCGCGGAACGCGCACGGATTCTTCTCGCGATCGCTGACGGCATCAAGGCTCGCGTCGACAGGATGTCGCTGCTCGAATCGCTCGAAACGGGCAAACCGCTTGCGCAGGCACGCGGCGAAGTGTCCGGCTGCGTCGATCTCTGGCAATACGCAGCAAGCCTTGCCCGCACGACCAGCGGCGATGCCTACGACACGCTCGGTGAAGACATGCTCGGCATCGTGCTGCGTCAGCCGATCGGCGTCGTCGGACTCATCACGCCGTGGAATTTCCCGCTGTGGATTCTTTCGCAAAAGCTGCCGTTCGCTCTCGCGGCGGGTTGCACCTGCGTCGTCAAGCCGAGCGAGCTGACGTCGAGCACGACGGTCATGCTGATGGAGATTCTCGAACAGGCCGGCGTGCCGGCGGGCGTCGTCAACGTGGTGACGGGCAAAGGCCCGTCCGTCGGTCAGCCGCTCGCGGAGCACGACGCCATCGATATGTTGTCGTTCACCGGTTCCACGCGCGTCGGCAGTCTGCTCGGCGGACTCGCATCGAAGAAGCTGAAGAAGGTCGCGCTCGAACTCGGCGGCAAGAATCCGCAGATCGTCTTCCCCGATTGCGACTGGGACGCGATGGTCGATGCCGTCGTGTTCGGCGTGTACTTCAACGCAGGCGAATGCTGCAACAGCGGTAGCCGCGTGCTCGTGCATGAATCGATTGCGGAGCGCTTTGCGCAAGCGGTCGTCGAGCGCGCGCGGCAAGTGCCTGTTGGCGATCCGCTGCATCCCGAGTGCAAGATCGGCGCGATCGTCAGCGAGAACCAGTTGGTCGAGATTCTCGGCAACATCGACAAGGGTGTTGCGGCAGGCGCGCGCCTGCGCCTGGGCGGCAAACGCTATGACGCGAACGGCCTGTATCTGGAGCCGACCGTCATCAGCGATGTCACACCCGACATGAGCATCGCCCGCGAAGAAATCTTCGGCCCCGTGCTCACGATCATCCCCTTCTCCGACACGCAGAACGCGATCGATATCGCGAACGACACCGCCTACGGACTCTCCGCCGCCGTCTGGAGCAACGACATCAACACGTGCCTGAGCGTTGCGCGCGCCGTCGATGCGGGCACCGTGTGGGTCAACACCTTCCTCGACGGTTACCCAGAACTGCCGTTCGGCGGCTTCAAGTCGAGCGGCGTGGGACGCGAACTCGGCAAGCAGGCCGTCGAAGACTACACCGAGACGAAGACGATTCAGCTTCACATCGGAGAGCGCAAGAACTGGTGGCTGCCGCGCCCCGCCGCCTGATCACGAAGCCATCCAGATCGCGCCACGGCATGCCCGCCGTGGCGTCCACAAGAAAGCCCGCCAAGAGAGCGTCATCAAGGAGACAAAGATGTTCAAGAAGCGTATTGCTGCAATTGCAGTCGGCCTCGTTGCCTGCCACGCGCTGTCCGCTTACGCGGCCGACACGAAAACCGTGGAAGTCATGCACTGGTGGACTTCCGGCGGTGAAGCCAAGGCCCTTTCCGTGCTGAAAGACGGCCTCAAAACCAAGGGCTATGCATGGAAAGACAGCCCGATCGCGGGCGGCGGCGGCGAAGCCGCGCGCACGGTGCTGAAAGCGCGCGTCGCGTCGGGCAATCCGCCTGATGCGATCCAGATGCTCGGCTTCACGATCCCCGAATACGCGCAGGAGGACTATCTGCAGAACCTCGATCCTGTCGCGTCAAAGGAAGGCTGGGACAAGCTCGTTCCCGGTCCAATCCAGAAGTTTTCGAAAGTCGATGGTCACTGGGTTGCTGCACCCGTCGATGTGCATCGCACGAACTGGATCTGGGCGAACAAGAAGATATTCGATCAGTTGAAGCTCACGCCGCCGAAGACCTTCGATGAACTCGTCGCGGACGCCGACAAGATCCGCAAGGCCGGCTACATTCCGCTCGCGCACGGCGGCCAGGCATGGCAGGAAGCGACGATCTTCGATAGCGCAGTGATGTCGGCAGGCGGCCCGAAGTTCTATCAGCAAGCACTCGTCAAGCTGGACCCCAGCGCGCTCGGCTCGAAGACGATGGAAAAAGCGTTTGACCAGATGCGCGCGCTTCGCGGCATGGTCGATCCGAACTTCCCGGGCCGTGACTGGAACCTCGCCACGTCGATGGTCATCAACGGCAAGGCTGCCATGCAGATCATGGGCGACTGGGCGAAGGGCGAGTTTGCATCGGCAGGCAAGCAGCCGAACGTCGACTATCTCTGCTTCAACTACCCTGGAACGGATGGCGCGTTCATCTTCAACACCGACCAGTTCGCGGGCTTCAAGAAGGGCGATGCGAGTCTTCCGGGCGAGTACGCGTTTGCGTCGACCATCATGGACAAGGGCGTCCAGGCGAAATTCAACCAGATCAAAGGCTCGATACCTGCGCGACTCGACGTGCCACAGGACGGCTTCGACGAATGCGGCAAGAAGTCGATGAACGACATGCGCGCAGCGCTGAAGACGGACTCGATGGTCGGAAGCTTCGCGCACGGACACGCGATGCCCGATGGTCCGAAGAACGCCGTGTATGACGTCGTCACGCACTTCTTCAATTCGAATCAGTCGTCTGCGGATGCCGTGAAAGCGCTCGTCGCGGCAGTGAAGAACTCGCAGTAAGCCAAATGGTCCTTGTGCGGATGCGGCACCCAACGCCGCTGTCCGCGAGGCCCGTCATCTCCGACGGTAGGTGTTGCCATGCTATTGCACAATCGCGCCCACGCGGCGACCACGCTTGATGATCTGAACAACAGCTCGGGCCAAAGCCCGACGCGAAAGCGATCGACGTTCCGAAACCGCTTCGAAGCGGTCCTGCCCAAAATCGTGCTCAGCCCGACATTGATCATTACGTTGATCTTCGTCTATGGCTTTATCGCGTGGACGACGGTGCTCTCGTTCACCCGCTCACGCGCCTTTGCCAACTTCCACTGGGCCGGTCTGCTTCAGTATGGCCGCGTCTGGGAGCATCCGCGCTGGCATGTAGCGATCGGCAACCTCGGCATCTACGCATCGCTCTATGTCGTGCTGTGCATGGCGATCGGTCTCGGCCTCGCCATTCTGCTCGATCAACGGATTCGCGCTGAAGGCGGATTGCGTGCGCTCTTTCTCTATCCGATGGCGCTCTCGTTCATCGTCACGGGCACCGCATGGAAATGGATTCTCAATCCGGGCCTGGGACTCACCAAGCTGTTCCATGACTGGGGTTGGACGAGCTTCCAGTTCGACTGGATCATCAACGACGACATGGCGATCTATACCGTCGTCATCGCCGCTGTCTGGCAGGCGTCGGGCTTCGTGATGGCGATGTTTCTGGCAGGCTTGCGCGGCATCGACCAGGAACAGATCAAGGCAGCGTCGATCGACGGTGCGCGCATGCCTTCGATCTATCGGCGAGTCATCATTCCGCAGCTGCGACCCGTCTTCGTATCCGCATTCGTGATTCTCGTACACCTTGCCGTCAAGAGCTATGAACTCGTCATTGCATTGACGGGCGCCGGTCCCGGCTACTCGACAGAACTGCCGTCGACCTTCATGTACTCGTTCACCTTCACCCGCAACGAACTCGGCATGGGCGCGGCCAGCGCCGTGATGATGCTGTGTACGGTGGCGGCCATCATGGTGCCCTACCTCTACTCCGAAATGCGACCTCGCCGGAAGAGCAGCGGCCATTGAACTCAACCGATACCCCTTAGCAACCTATTTGCATGGGGCCAGAGTAAGGCTCTAACGAACCAACTCTGGCCAACAGGAGACAACGATGGCTACCAAGACATGGGACTCACCACAGATGGTGGTGGGCAAGCACAACTACGTCTCGCGGATCGTCATTTATTCGATGCTGGCGATTGCAGCCGTGGTCTATCTCGTACCGCTGCTCGTGATGCTGCTGACGTCGTTCAAGCCGCTGCCCGAGGTTTATTCCGGCAATATTCTCGCGCTGCCACATCAGTGGACACTCGAAGCGTGGGAAAAAGCCTGGGGCTCGGCATGCGTGGGACTGGAATGCTCTGGTGTAAAAGGCTTCTTCTGGAATTCCTTCCGGATGGTCTTCTCTGCCGTGGCGATCTCCACGTTACTCGGCGCATTGAACGGCTATGTGCTGACCAAATGGCGCTTCAAAGGCGACAACACGCTGTTTGGCCTGATCCTGTTCGGATGCTTCATCCCGTTCCAGATCGTGCTGATTCCGATGGCGTCGTTCCTCGGCAAGGTCGGTCTCGCGCAATCGATCAGCGGCCTCGTGTTCGTGCATGTCGTTTATGGCCTGTGCTTCACGACGCTGTACTTCCGCAACTACTACATCGCTTTTCCTGATGAACTCGTGAAGGCGGCGATGATCGACGGTGCGCGTTTCTTTCGCATCTTCTTTCGCATCCTGCTTCCCAACTCCGTGCCGATCATCACGGTCACCGTGATCTGGCAATTCACGAATATCTGGAACGACTTCCTTTTCGGCGCTTCATTCACGACGGGTAGTTCCGCGCCCATTACCGTCGCGCTGAACAACATCGTCAATACATCGACGGGCGTCAAGGAATACAACGTCAACATGGCCACGGCCATGATCGCCGCGCTGCCGACACTGCTCGTCTATGTAATCGGTGGTCGCTACTTCGTACGCGGTCTGATGGCCGGCTCGGTCAAGGGGTAAATCATGTCTTCTCTGCACGTATCCAACGTTCGCAAAGCCTACGGCTCCACCGAAATCCTCAAGGAGATCAACATCGATGTCGACGATGGCGATTTTCTCGTTCTCGTCGGACCGTCGGGCTGCGGAAAATCGACGCTGCTTTCGCTGATCGCCGGACTCGACACGCTCTCGGGCGGCGAGATCCGCATCGGCAACGACAAGGTCAACGACCTGCATCCGAGCGAACGCGACATCGCGATGGTGTTTCAGAGCTATGCGTTGTATCCGAACATGTCCGTCGGGCAGAACATCAGCTTCGGTCTGGAGATGCGCAAGGTGTCGAAGCCTGAACGCGAGAAGGCCGTGAAGGATGCTGCCCGTCTGCTGCAGATCGAGCATCTGCTCGACCGGCGTCCGGGGCAGCTGTCGGGTGGTCAGCGTCAGCGTGTCGCGATGGGACGCGCGCTGGTGCGTCATCCGAAGATATTCCTGTTCGATGAGCCGCTGTCGAATCTCGATGCAAAGCTGCGCGTCGATATGCGTACCGAGATCAAGAAGCTGCATCAGCGTTTGGGCGCGACCATCGTCTACGTCACACATGACCAGATCGAAGCGATGACGCTGGCCACGCGTATCGCCGTAATGAAGGGCGGCGTGCTGCAACAACTCGGCACGCCCGCCGAGGTCTACAACACGCCCGCCAACACGTTCGTCGCGACGTTCATGGGCTCGCCGTCGATGAACCTGATTCCGGCGCGCATCGAGCGCGCGAATGGCGCGCTGCATCTTCTGGTGGGTGAAGGCCAGAAGGCTATCGACCTTGAGTTGCCGCCGCAACCGGCTGCCGTCGAGCGCTATATCGGCAAGAAGGTGATCGCGGGTCTGCGCCCTGAAGCGATCGGCGTGGAAAACGAGCGCGCCACGTCGGCGCTGCGCACGGTGCCCGTCACGATCAACGTGCTCGAACCAACAGGCCCTGACACGCTCGCAGTACTCGATCTCGGCGGTATGGAAGTCTCCGCGCGACTCGGCGCCGACATGCCGCACGCGTCCGGCGAACGATGCGATCTGCGCGTCGATCTGTCGAAGCTCGTGCTGTTCGACGCCGACACGGAAGTCCGCATTCACTGAGCGCCCAGCGCAACGACGGATGGTGCAGCCATGAGCAAGATAGCTGGAAAGTGTTCAACCGCGCTGGTGACGGGCGCGCGACGCGGCATCGGCCGGTCGATCTGCGTCGCGCTCGCGCGGCGCGGCTTCGACATCGTGCTGACGGATGTTGTGACCGACGAGGACGCCGCGACGACCTGCGGCCTCGTACGCGACGAAGGTCAGGAGGCGCTCTTCATTCAGAGCGATCTCAGCGACGTCGCTTCGCATGAAAGCGTCGTCGAGGAAGCCGTGCGCTTCAAAGGAAGTATCGAATGTCTCGTCAACAACGCGGGCATCGGTTCGCCTAGCCGCGGCGATCTGCTCGAGGTATCGCCGCAAGCATTCGACGCCGTGCTCGGCGTCAATCTGCGCGGCACGTTCTTTATGACGCAGGCCGTCGCTCGCCACATGTGTGCGACATCGTCGACGGCCGCCCGTTCGATCGTGACGGTTTCGTCGGTATCGGCGGACATGGCATCGCCCGAGCGCGCCGAATACTGCCTGTCCAAATCCGCGCTGCCGATGATGACGCGCCTGTTTGCATTGCGGCTTGCGAGCGCAAATGTCGGCGTGTTCGAAGTGCGCCCCGGCATTATCCGCACACCGATGACATCGGGTGTCGCGGAGAAATACGAGGCGCGTTTCCGCGAGGGCCTGGTTCCCGCCGGCCGCTGGGGCGAAAGCGACGAAGTGGGCCAGGCGGTCGCGACGCTTGCGGGCGGTTTGTTGCCCTTCGCGACGGGCAGCGTGGTCAACGTGGATGGCGGCCTGTCCATCCCTGCATTCTGAGCCGACTGACATGAAAACGACGACATTTGACTACGTGATCGTGGGCGGCGGCTCGGCCGGTTGTGTATTGGCCAATCGCCTGAGCGCCGATCCCTCGATCAAGGTCCTGCTGCTCGAAGCAGGCGGTTCCGATCGCCATCCGTTCTTCTCGATGCCTGCCGGCTTCGCGAAGATGACGCGCGGCATCGGTTCGTGGGGCTGGTTCACCGTGCCGCAGAAGCACCTGAACAATCGCGTGCTGCGCTTCACGCAAGCGAAGGTGATCGGCGGCGGTTCGTCGATCAATGCGCAGATCTATACGCGCGGCGTTCCTGCCGATTACGACGATTGGGAACAGAAAGCGGGCGCGACCGGTTGGTCTTATCGCGATGTGCTGCCCTACTTCAAGAAGTCCGAGAACAACCAGCGCTTCGCGAATGAGTATCACAGTTATGGCGGCCCGCTCGGCGTATCGAATCCGATCAGCCCGTTGCCGATCTGCGAGGCGTTTTTTCAGGCTGGACAGGAGCTCGGTATTCCGTTCAATCCGGACTTCAATGGTGCGAACCAGGAAGGTCTGGGCTATTACCAGCTAACGCAACTGGATGCACGGCGTTCATCGACGGCAGCCGGTTTTATCCGACCGGTGCTCGGACGTGCGAATCTGACGGTCTCGATGCAGGCGCGAACGCTGCGTGTGATCGTCGAGGGGAACCGCGCGACAGGCGTCGAATACGTGACAGGCGATAGCCGCGATCCGCAGATCGTGCGCGCGTCGCGTGAAGTGATCGTGTCGTCGGGCGCGATCGGTTCGCCGAAGCTGTTGATGCAATCGGGCATCGGTCCCGCCGATCATCTGGCGTCCGTTGGCATCAAAGCTGTCCACGATCTTCGCGGCGTCGGCTCGAACTTGCAGGATCATCTCGACCTCTTCGTCATCGCCGAATGCACAGGCGATCACACCTACGACAAGTACAACAAGCTGCACAACGCCGCATGGGCTGGGCTGCAGTACCTGTTGCTGAAGAAAGGCCCGGTTGCATCGAGTCTCTTCGAAACGGGTGGCTTCTGGTATGCGGATCGCGACGCGCGGGACCGCTCGCCCGACATCCAGTTTCATCTCGGCCTCGGGTCCGGTATCGAAGCGGGCATGGCCAAGCTGAACAATGCGGGCGTTACGCTCAACACCGCGTACCTTCGCCCGCGCTCGCGCGGCACGGTGCGTCTCGCCAGCGCGGACCCCGCCGCCGCGCCGCTGCTCGATCCGAACTACTGGGCCGATCCATACGATCGCGACATGGCGATCAAGGGCCTGCGACTCGCGCGCGACATCCTGCGCGCCCCAGCGATGAAGCGCTATGTGCAAAGCGAAGTTCTGCCGGGAGCACGCGTGAATACCGATCAAGAACTGTTCGACTATGCGTGCGCGAATGCGAAGACCGACCACCATCCCGTCGGCACCTGCCGCATGGGCCGCCCCGACGATCCTGAAAGCGTCGTCACACCCGACTTGCGGCTTATCGGACTGGATGGCCTGAGAGTCGTCGACGCGTCCGTCATGCCCTATCTGCCTTCGTGCAACACCAATGCACCGACGATCATGGTCGCCGAAAAAGCCGCCGACATGATCATTCAATCCCAGACATCGAGAGGTTTCCGTGAACATCAATCTGCCAACGCCGGAAGGTTCAATCAGCCCGTACACGATGCAGCATCGGGAAGACCAGGTTCCGCCGTCCACCGCGCCGACGTTTAATCGCATCGCGTATGCGGCGGCGCACGTCGTCGTCGATCCATCGCGTGCATACGAGCCATGGGGCGACACGCCATCCGTCGACTGGGACGCTACGCTTGCATTTCGCACCTACCTGTATGGCCTGGGATTCAAGGTGGCCGAAGCGATGGATACCGCGCAGCGCGGCATGGGCATCGGCTGGCCAACAGCCGCCGAACTGATCCGACGCAGCATCGCGCACGCGCGCAGCATTCCCGGCGCGGACCTGGCGTGCGGCGCGGGCACCGATCATCTCGACGGCACGCGCAGGCATGCGCTTGCCGACATCGTCGGAGCCTACAAGGACCAGTTCGAAGTCATCGAATCAGCGGGTGGGCGGCCGATCATGATGGCGAGCCGCGCCCTGTGCGCAGCAGCGCAGTCCGCCGACGACTACAAGCATGTCTACGACGCCGTGATCTCCGCGTCACGCAACAAGGTCGTGTTGCACTGGCTGGGCGACGCGTTCGATGCTTCGCTCTCCGGCTACTGGGGCAGCCGCGACGTCGCGACAGCGATGGCGACGGTGCTCGACATCATCCGGCTTCATCGGGACAAGATCGAAGGCATCAAGATTTCGCTGCTCAACGCCGAATATGAGCGTCAGCTCAGATCGCAGTTGCCCGACGGCGTCGTGATGTTCACCGGCGACGACTACAACTACGGCGAACTCATCGCGGGCGACAGCACTGGCCATTCGCACGCGCTACTCGGCATCTTCGATCCGATCGCGCCTGTCGCATCGCGCGCGCTGGTGAAGTTCGCCGCTGGGGATACCGATGCGTATCGCCAACTCATCGATCCGACGGTTGCGCTATCGCGCGAACTCTTCGCTGCGCCCACACAGTATTACAAGGCTGGCGTCGTTTTTCTCGCGTGGCTCAACGGGCATCAACGGCACTTCTCGATGGCAGGCGGCATGCAGTCGGCGCGATCCGCTGCGCACTACGCGGAGGTGTTCAGGAAAGCGGACGTCGCGGGCGTATTGATTCGACCCGAACTGGCTCGCCGTCGCATGAGCGAGTTTCTGAGTCTCGCTGCGGGTATCGATAACTGAAAACCGGTTCGCGCATCGCGCGAGCCCGATTGGAGACGAAGCATGACAGCACAGGCAACCTCTGCGGTTTCAGCGTCGTCGGTGAGTGATGCCGATGCGAATGTGACAAGCAAGGACCTTCGACGCGTCATCGCGGCGAGTGTCGCCGGTAGCGCAATGGAGTGGTACGACTTCAGCATCTACGGCACCGCTTCAGCGCTCATCTTTTCGGATCTGTTCTTTCCAGGACTCGACAAGGCAGCGGGCCTGCTTGCGATCTTCGGCGCGTACGCCGCGGGGTTCTTCGCGCGGCCCTTTGGCGGGCTGTTCTTCGGCTGGCTAGGCGACAAATATGGCCGCAAGAGCGTGCTGGTTGCGACCGTGCTGCTGATGGGCGGCTCGACCTTCTGCATCGGTCTGTTGCCAACGTGGCATCAGGTCGGCGTATGGGCGGCCGCGTTGCTCGTCGCATTGCGTCTGCTGCAGGGTTTCGGCGCAGGCGCGGAACAGGCGGGCGCTTCGTTGATCGTGTCTGAGTTCGCGCCACCCGCCCGGCGTGGCTTCTATGGAGCATTGCCTTTTGCTGGCTGCATCATCGGCATTCTGCTCGCGAACGGCATCTTCACGCTCGTCCAGCGGCTGCCGAAGGACGAATTTCTCAGCTATGGCTGGCGCGTGCCGTTTCTGTTCAGCGTGTTCGTCATCGTTGCCGGTATCGTGATCCGGATGCGCGTGAAGGAAAGTCCTGTGTTCGAAGAGATCAGGAAGTCGGGGCATGCGAGCAAACAGCCGGTGCGCGATCTGATGTCGGAGGCACGCGGCACGTTGCTGGTCGCGTTCTGCCTGCGCGTCGGCGAAAACGGCTCTTCGTACCTGTACCAGGTGTTCGCGCTCAGCTATTTGACCAAGGTGCTGCTGGTCGACAAGTCGGTCGGCACGATCGGTCTCACGATCGCCGCCGCGCTCGCCGTGTTCACCATTCCGATGATGGGCTGGCTGTCCGATCGCTTCGGCCGGCGGCTGATGTATCGGCTCGTTGCGCTGTTCACCTGCCTTTGGGCATTTCCTGCGTTCTGGTTGTTCACCACGAAAGACCCCGTGCTGATCGTGATCAGCATGGCTGTCGCCATCGGTGTCGGCGTGTTCGGGATGTATGGGATTCAGGGGGCGTATTTTCCTGAACTGTTCAGCGCCCGCTATCGATACACGGGTATTGCAGTCAGCAAGGAATTTGCCGCCGTGGCATCCGGCGGGATCGCACCGTTTATAGCGGCCGCGTTGCTCGCGTGGGCACAAGGCGCGTACTGGCCGATTGCTACCTATATCGCGGTGTTGGCGGGGATCAGCTTTGTCGCTACTTTCTTCGCACCGGAGACTCGCGGGATCAGTCTTCGACAATGATGGGTGAATGCCGAGCGGCTGGCTTCTGCCAGGGATGAGCCGCTCGCTGGAATGCGAGCGGCGTCTCTTTGTGACAACCCGGAAGGAGACGCCGCCTTCGCTTCTCTGGTCTTACTGCCCGCCTTCCCGAATCGTCAGAGCATTCTTCACGGACGTGACGCCGGAAACGCCCTTCGCGATCGACGTTGCCTTATCGATCTGTGCCGGATCGGTCACGCCCCCAGCGAGCGTCACTGCGCCGCCTTTCACGAGAACATTGATCCCCGCCGTATCGACACCGCCCTTCGAAAGCGCCTGGGCCACTTTCTTACTCAATGCCCGGTTCGCCTTCCTGATGGAGGATTTCGATGCGCCTTGCGTCGTCGTCGTTGCGCTAGCGGCTTCGCTTCCCTGAGCCCAGGCATTGACGGAAGCAACGACGATCAATGCAGCGCCAGCCAGCTTGAGTGTTCTGATTGCGTTCATTAGTTTCCCCTGTTTAAGTAACTCAACGAAAGATGCTGCCGACTACGTTAAGGCTTCACATTCTCTTGCTTCGCGCCCGTGGCGGCAGCAAGCCGGCTTTGTGCCGCGACGAGTTGGTCATCCGTGGTCGCCACCAGCCATAGGCGTGCATGTTCCATGATCTGGCGGTTGTGGTCCTTCAACGGGCCCATCGCGGCTGCGGCCTTCCAGACCACCGGACCGATCCGGCTCTTGCGGCCCGAGGGTGCGCCTACCAGCAGGCAATAAGGTCCCAACGGAAGCGATACAAACGGTAGTGCCGGACTTGCACGTACGCGCCAATCGATGAATGGCGTCTCGCTGATCAGCAGCGGCGAGGGCAAGCCGTACAGCACACTGAAATCGTACAGCGACAGTTGCTCCCGCACGCCTGTGTAAATACGCCGGATGTCATCGACAACCGCCGCACGGATCTCGTCCTCGAACATCGGCTCCTGCGCATAGCGGGCCGTTGCCTCGCGAGCCTCCGCCTGATAGGCGCTGAAGAGGCCGAGTTCCACGCAGTCCTGCACGGCGCGTTGAATCTCCGAGACAGAGCCCGCCTCATCTGGCGTGCCCAACTGCGCAGCTCGCAAGAACCGGGCAAGCCCCGCTTCCTGGATTGCAGGGCCCTCTGCGGCTACAGCGTCTTCACCGTCCTTGTCGAGCGGCACATAAATATATTTCTCAGCTGCGAAACGTGATTTCTTGCCTTCATCGAACTTGATTTCGCCGTCGACGTAATCCAGATAGCGTGTCCCGACTCGACCATGCTCCCAAATCCAGTTCTTCAAAAACGGGCGTAGCGGATGCAGTTTCTCTTGATCGGCCATTGAAACCTCCTGGTGCCCCAGTATAGTTCCAATTCGCCGGTTGAAAACCCGGCAAATCACATTCGACGTTCAGCCTGGCGCCGCGCGATGGCGCGCGAGAAACCGGTCCAGTTGCCCCGCGAAGGTCTTGCTGTCGCGCGGACTGAAGGGCGCTGGACCGCCCGTATCGACGCCCGAGCTGCGCAGTTGATCCATCACGGTACGCATGGTCAGGCGTTCCTCGATATTCTCGCGGCTGAACCAGCCGCCACGCGGATCGAGCACGAAGGCGCCCTTCTCGAGCGCAGCGGCGGCAAGCGGTATGTCCGCGGTAATCACCAGGTCGCCGGCCACGGCCAGTTCGACGATGCGGATATCAGCCGCGTCCGCGCCCGCCGGTACTTGCAGTGACTTGATATACGGCGAAGGCGGCGTCTGCAGATACCGGTTCGCCACGAGCGTCACACACACTTCGGCGCGACGCGCGGCCCGAAACAGCATGTCCTTGATGACAACCGGGCAGGCGTCTGCGTCAACCAGCACTTGCATCTTGTAGCTCCCAATCACTGCATCGCTTCCGTCTGAAGTTTTTCGAGGTCAGCATGGGCCTCGTCGACCCGACCTTGCGATCAGTCGCAAACATACTACTTCAAAACATAAAGGCCACTCGACAAAGCGCACGTGTCGACGACAGCGCGCCAGAAAAATAGCAAGACCGCTGCTATCCACACGCCCCCTGAGCGCGCCGCAACGAAGGCGAATAGCTGAACATGCCGATGCACACGTCCGTCAGAAACTCCGCATCGCGCGGCAGCATGATCGAATCGCGTTCCAGCAGCCAGTCTCGCAGCACGCCGCCAAGGAACGCATGCACGACGCTCGACGCACGCTCGGTATCGAGATCGAACGGCAGTTGACCTCTCGCGATTGCATTACGCAAACCGCGCTCGAGATACATCCTGCCGTTACGCGCCGCGTCGTGTTGCCGCTCGATCACCAGCACCATGTCTTTTGTATTTTCGCACTTCGTGAACAACACTTCGAACACGCGGCGGCTGTGCGGCTCGACCACGGCCTTACCGAGGAAATACACCAGCAGTTGCCTGATCCTGCCGAGCGGGTCCGGCTCCGTGGCATCCGCGGTCGCTGCAACGAGCATTTCCATCGGCAGCATCACGCGGTTCGTCATCGCGACGAACAGATCGCTCTTATTGCGGAAGTGCCCGTATATCGCGCCACGCGTACACCCCGCACGCATCGCGATGTCCTCCAGCGACGTGCGGGACACGCCATGCTCCGCGAACAGCCGCTCGGCTGCATCGAGAATCTGGTCGCGCGTTTCCCGCGCCTGTTGTCGTGTTCGCCTCATCGGTCGTTGTACCGGTTCGAGACTGGCCAGGAAGCGCCGCGCGCGGCAAGTGTTCGTTCGTCAAGCTGGTGCCCCCGTCCCTGGCGTACCGCCGGGCGGCGGTCCGTCGGGCGGCGGACCGTCCTTCGGCGTGCCATCTCCGTGTCCACCCGAGCCATCGCCGCCGTCGCCGCCGTGATGCGGCATCTTGTGCGACACCTCGTCGAGCTTGTCGCCGAGCAGGCGACGCACGACCACATAGAACACGGGTATCAGCAGCAGACCGAGGAACGTTGCGAACAGCATCCCGCCGATCACGCCCGTGCCGATCTCGTGACGTGAAGAGGCGCCCGCCCCCGTTGAGATCACCAGCGGGAACACGCCGAGAATAAACGCCATCGACGTCATCAGGATCGGACGCAGCCGCAATCGGGCCGCCGTCAGCACCGCGTCGCGCAGTGTCATTCCGCGTTGCTGCCCCTCCACCGCGAACTCGACGATCAGGATCGCGTTCTTCGCCGCGAGACCGATCACCGTCACAAGACCGATCTTGAAGTAGATGTCGTTCGGCACGCTGAAGGTCAGGCAGAACGCGAGCATGCCAAGCATGCCAAGCGGCACCACCAGCAGCACCGACGCGGGTATCGACCAGCTCTCGTACAGCGCCGCGAGACAAAGAAACACCACCACGATCGACAGCGCCATCAGCGTGGTCGCCGACGATCCCGACAGCAGCTCCTGATACGACTGCCCGGTCCAGTCACCCGCGAAGCCTCGCGGCAACTGATGGTTGATGATGTCGTTGAGCGTATCGATCGCCTGCCCCGTCGAGTAACCGGGCGCGGAGTTGCCGACGATCTCGATTGCCGAATAGCCGTTGTAGCGCGGCAGCACCGTCGGCCCAAACGCCCATTTGGCATTCACGACGCTGGCGAGCGGCACCATGTTGTATGGCGCAATCGACGTATTGGCGGGCGACGGATCGACGGGTGTGACGAAGCCGTTCGAGCCGACGGCCGTGCCTGCGGTTCCCGTCGTGCCCGAATTGCTCTTGCTGGACGACGCCTGACTCGACGACCCGCCGGCCGCAAAAACACTCGGCGTATAGAGGTGCTGAAGCGCGTCGAGCGACATCCGGAACGGTGCATCCGCCTGGATATAGACGCGCTTCACGCGGCCGCCGTACGTAAACTGGTCGATGTAGAACGGCGCGAGTTCCATCTCGAGCGTCTGATACACATCCGTCAGCGACAGGCCCATCGCCTGCGCCTGCGTGCGATCCACCGCGATGTCGAGTTGCGGCGAGTTCGGCAGCGAGTTCGGCCGGATGCCGAACAGCACGGGACTTTTCGCCGCGCTGGTGAGCAGCGTCCGCTCCGCCTCGCCGAGTTCAGCGCGCGATTGCCCCGAGCGCGCCTGCAGATACATGTCGACGCCGCCGAACTGGCTCAGGCCGCGAATGGTCGGCAGGTTCACCGCGAAGATCTGCGCGTCGGGGATCGACGACAGAATACGGTTGATCTGCGGGATCATCTGCATTGCCGTTTCGGAGCGGTCCTTCCAGTCAGACAGCTTGATGAACGACATGCCGACGTTTTCGCTCGTACCGACAAAGCTGAAACCCTCGGGCTGGAAGATGCCGACGATGTCCTTGCCGAGCGGGCTTTTGGCGAGCTTGTCGCGCAGCTCGGCCATCACGTGATCGGTGCGCTGCAAGGTCGAACCGGATGGCAGGTTGACGAGTGCCAGCACGAAGCCCTGATCTTCGTCGGGCACGAAGCTGGTCGGCAACTTCGTGTACAGGAAGCCCGTCAGCACGAGCACGATCGCGAATGCCACCATCCAGCGCGGCGCGTGATGCACGGCCTTGCCCACATGGCTGAGATAGTGCTTCGTCGTCCAGTCGAAGGTCCGGTCGAACCATCGATAAAACGCGTTCTTCTTCGTCTGGTGTTCGGTCCGGAGAATGGCAGCGCACAGCGAAGGAGTGAACGACATCGCCAGAAACGCGGAGAAACCCATCGACACCGCAATCGTCAGCGCGAACTGCGCGTAGATGATGCCCGTTGCGCCAGGCTGGAGCGCGGACGGCACGAACACGGCTGTCAGCACCACCGTGATCGCGATGATGGCGCCCGTGATCTGATTCATCGCCTTGCGGGTCGCCTCACGCGGCTCCATATGCTCTTCGCTCATGATGCGCTCGACGTTCTCGATCACGACGATCGCATCGTCCACCACGATACCGATTGCGAGCACCATGCCAAACAGCGTCAACTGGTTGAGCGTGTAATGCAGCGCGGAAAGACCGATGAAGGTGCCGAGCAATGCAACAGGAATCACGAGCGTCGGAATGATCGTCGCGCGCAGGTTCTGCAGGAAAACCAACATCACGAAAAACACCAGCAGGATGGCCTCGATGAGCGTGCGGATCACGTCCGTGATCGATGCGGTGATAAAGGGCGTGGTGTCGTACGGCACGCTCCATGTGACGCCTTCCGGCAGATCGCGCGCGAGCGTATCCATCGTCGCCTTCACCGCTTTCTCGACCTTCAGCGCATTCGCGCCCGGCAGCAGGAACACGGCAAGGCCGCCGGCTGGCTTGCCGTTGTACACGGGTGCCTGTCCGTAAGTCTGCGAGCCGAACGAGATGCGCGCCACGTCGCTCAGTTTGACCGTGGTGCCATTGCTGTTCGATACGACGATGATGTCGCGGAACTGCTGGAGCGACGAAAAGAGACTGTCGCCGGAGACGGTTGCCGTGAACACCTGGCCCTTCACGGCCGGATCGGCGCCGAGCGAACCGGCCGCGAATTGCGCGTTCTGTCCGCTCACGGCGTTGAGCACCTGTGTGGTCGACAGGCCGTAGCTCTGCAGCTTGTCGGGATCGAGCCAGATCCGCACCGCGTATTCCGAGCCGAGCAGCGTCGTGTTGCCGACGCCCGTCACCCGGCCGATCACGGGCTGGATCTGCGACGCGAGTATGTCAGAGAGCCGTCCCGCGTCGATCGACGCATTGTCCGACTGCAGCGCGATGAACAGCAGAATGTCCGGGCTGGATTTCGCCACGATCACGCCCTGTTGCGTCACCTGCGAAGGCAACAACGGCTGTGCGAGCGTGACCTTGTTCTGCACCTGCACCTGCGCAATGTCCGGGTTGGTGCCCGTCGCGAACGTGAGGATGATCTGCGTCTGGCCGTTCGAGCTTGACGTCGAGCTGAAGTACAGCAGATTGTCGATGCCCGTGAGCTGCTGCTCGATCACCTGCGTCACGGTCGATTCCATCGTCTGCGCGCTCGCGCCCGGGTATTGCGCCGTGACAGTCACTTGCGGCGGCGCGATGTCCGGGTACGAATCGATCCCCATGCTGCGCACGGCGATGATGCCGAACAGGCAAATCAGGATCGCGATGACCCACGCGAAAACGGGGCGGTCGATAAAGAAACTCGGCATGAGCGGTCTCCTACTTCGCCATGCCGGCCGAAGCCGCTGCGGCCGATGATGCCGCCGCGCCCGGAGAAGAAGCCGCCGCACCCGATGAACCGGGCGACGCAGCAGCTGGCGGCTGCCACGCGACGGTCTTGACGGGCGCCCCTTCATGCGCAAACTGCACGCCCGTCACGATGACCTCGTCGCCATCCTTCAAACCGTGCGTCACGATCCAGTTGTTGCCGAGGCTATTCACCGTCTCGACATCCCTGCGCGCCACCTTGCCGTCTCCGCCGACCAGCAACATATAGCCGCCCGTCGTATCGCGCAGCAAGGCCTGCTGCGGGACCAAGAACACATCGTTCTGCCTGCCGAAATCGACCGTCAGCGAGACGAACATGCCGGGCAGCAAACGCCGCTGCGGATTCGCGACCAGCGCGCGCAGATTGACGGCGCCCGTCGATGCGTTCACCGTCACGTCGGAGAAATCGAGCGTCCCCGCGCTGCCGTACGCCGCGCCATTGGGCAACGCGATACGCACCGAGACCTGGTTCTGCTGCGACAGGTCGACGGTGCCGCCCGTTTGCGATTGCTGCAGCGTTGCGAGATCGGCCGAACTGATCGTGAAGTTCACGTACATCGGGTCGATCTGCTGGATCGTCGTCAACAGTGTGCCGTTGCCGCCCGAGTCGGTCGTGCTGCTGCCGACTACCGCGCCCGCCGTCACCTGCTGCTGGCCGGCGATGCCGCTGATCGGCGCCGTCACGCGCGTGTAATCGAGCGAGATGCGCGCGCTCTGCACAGTCGCCTCGTCGGCCTTCACTTTGGCGGCCGCGCTGCGCTCGGCGGCGTCGGAGTTGTCGACGGTTTGCTGCGAGATCGAACCGACGGGCAGCAGCTTGCGGTTGCGCTCGGCGGTGATGTGATCGTTGATGTAGGTCGCGCGGTCCTGCGCCAGAATCGCGAGATCGTTGTCCAGCTGCGCGCGATAGAACGTCGGATCGATCTCGAACAGCAGTTGTCCCGCGCGCACCTGCGAGCCTTCCGCATAGTTGCGCTTGAGCAGCACGCCCGAGACGCGCGCCGTGACGTTCGCGCTGTAGTAAGGCGAAAGCCGCCCGACAAAGCGGCGTTCTAGCGGCACCGACTGCGCTTGCACCTTCACCGTCGAGACCTGCGGCGGGGGTGGTGGCGGCGCCTTTTTCGAGCACGCGGCGAGCACGATCAGACACAGACATAACAACGACACGCGTTCCAAACGTGACTTCATGAGAACTCCGTTGTTGCGTGACACTGGCACGCGCGGGCTGCATGTGTGCATGCCGGCGCTCCCGTGTCGGGTGAATCGTGTTGAACTGCGTGCGCGTCAATGCATCAGTCGTGTCGAACGTGTTCAGTCGGCGGCGCTGGTGGATTGCTGCGCGACAGGTCGACCAGCGCTTCCCGAAGCCGGCGATGCCGCCTCGGCGTCATCGCGCTGCCAGCCGCCACCGAGATTTTTCACGAGCAGCACGTGATTCTGCGCGAGCAAGGCCTGCGTATCGCGCAAGCTCTGTTGCGCCTGGATCAATGTCAGCCGCTGATTCAACACGTTCTGCTGGCTGACTGCGCCGGCATTGAACTGTGCCTCTTCGCTCGCGAACAATCGCGCGTTGCTGTCGAGCACACGTGCGAACGCGCTTTCCTGCGCCCGCAGATGATTCATCGACGACAGGCTGTCTTCCACGCTCTGGAATGCCGTAAGCACCGTATTGCGGTAGTTGGCCACGTCTTCGTCATACGTGGCGCGCGCCTGGTGTACGGCAGCCGTACGCGCGCCGCCGTCGAAAATGGTTTGCGCCAGATCCGGCCCGAGCGTCCAGAAGCGGTACGGCACGGTGAACAGATGCGCGAGCGAGCTGTGCGCGAAGCCGCCTTCAGCCGAAAGCGTCAAGGTCGGAAAGAACGCGGCTTCGGCCACGCCGATACTCGCATTCGCGGCAGCCGCCGTGCGCTCGGCGCTGACCACGTCGTAACGCCGCTCGAGCAGTTGCGAAGGCAGCGACGTCGGCACGGCGGGCGCCATGAAGTGATAGTCGGGATCGGGCGGAATGCTGAACGACTCCGGCGGCACGCCCGCCAGCACAGCGAGCGCGTGCTCATCATGTTCGCGGTTGATTTCCGTCGTCTGCAGATCGGCGATGACCGTTTCCAGATCTTCTTGCGCGACCAGCACGTCGTCGTTGGAGGCGCCGCCCTGGGCGTAGGCCGTCTGCACGATCGCGAGGATGCGCCCGTAAGCGTCCAGCTGTTCCTTCAGCGCGCGGATGTCGTAGTCGGCTTGACGCAGCTGGAAGTAATCGGTCGCGACGCTGGCCGCAATGGAAATGCGCTCACCCGCGAGTTGCGCGTCCGACGCCTGCGCGTTGGCCTTTGCTTCCTCGATCTGACGACGTATCTGGCCCCACAGGTCCAGTTCCCAACTGACGGCCCCGAGCGCGACGACGCTGTTGCCCGCTCCGCCCGCCGCCGAGGTCGACGTCGACGCCCCGGACCCACGGCTCGCGCTCAGCGCGGCGACGTTGCCGCCCGAGCGCGCGCCGGACAGACCGGCCGTCACGGTCGGAAACAGGCCCGCACGGTTCGCCTCGACCGTCGCGAGCGCGAGACGATAGGCGGCCTCCGCCGCGGCGATCGACTGATTCGCGCGCAACGCCTGATCGACGAGGTCGTTGAGCTTGTCGTCGCCGTACATCCGCCACCACGTACTGTCGATCGCGGCTTGCGGGTTCGCATCGGCGCGCTGCCAGTCGACGCCTTCCTTGAATCCTTCCGGAATCTGCGCTTCGGGCCTGCGATAGTCCGGGCCCATCATGCAAGCGGTCAGCGACATGACAACGACGAGCATGACGCCGCCTAGCGCCGCGATTCGCCATTGGGTTCTTTCACACCGTGCGCGCACACCACTCGACGCACGCGAAGCTGTTTTCATGCATGTGCCTCCATTGACTGGATCGGCATTCCGACAAACGCGATTTACTTCGTATGACTAATTTAATTGAATGAAAACCGACAATGTTTTGAAAGCTTTTTTCACCGGGTCAAGCACCCTGCGGTGAAAATCCTGACCGCCTGCTTCGCGATCAATTGACGTCTCGCTGCGCTCGGTCGCCGCGCGCCCATGAGCAGCATTCTGGCGCGCACGCCGCCTAGCACCAGATGCACGAACTGCTCGGTGGCGAGTTCGACGTCGTCGAATTCGAGCTCACCGTTTTCGACCGCTGCGCGCAGATAGCCTTCGAGCGGTTCGATGCCGATCAGCCGTCCACGCTCCTGATACAGCCCGGCCGAGAGCGCGGGAAAGCGGCGTGTCTCGACCAGCAGCACCCAGTACAGTTGGGTCATTTCATCGCGAGTGCCGATGTCGAGCAGGTGCAGCGCCGCTCTCTCGAGCACGTCGACCGGTTCGCCGCCACTCGTGACGATGTGCCGGAGTTGCTCCTGCCAGGTCCGCCCCAGCGTTTCCAGAATCGCGCTAAACAACTGCTCTTTGCTGCCGAAATGACAATAAAGCGTCTTCTTCGCCACGCCCGCATCGCGAGCAATGTCGTCAAGACTGGTCTCCCGGAAGCCAACCGTCAGGAAGCGCTTTTTGGCGCTCGCGACCACGGCGCGAAGCCGAGCCTTCGACTCGTATCGCGTCAAGCGTCCACCCGGCCCGTGCTTGCGATCTGGATTCATGGCGTCCGAAAACGTGCCGTATGGAAACTCTACTGGCGAGTTTCCACTACGTGTCTTCATTATGGGGACGTGCCATGCGCACGCGCCGACGACCACAGCCTCACGCAGTATAGTCAATGAAATCCGCTTGAGGCCTTCGACAAATAACTATTGTTGTTCGTGCAATTGAATCATTAATCGTCACTTCTGGCGACAGAGGTGCATGGAAATCATTCATTCGATCGACTGCTATTGGATAGGCGGTTTTCGCATCGTCATTAAAAGGGCATGGAGATGAATACGACCTATGAGCTTTACGGCGCGCCGACGGGGAACTGCATTCGCGCCGCTATCGCGCTTGAAGAAGCCGGCTTGCCGTACACCGTGCGATCCGTCGATCTTGCGAACGGCGAGCATCGAAGCGCCGCGTATCTTGCGATGAACCCTGCGGGGAAAGTGCCGGTGCTGGTTGAAAGCAAAGAGAACGCGCCGCCCATCGTGATCACGCAATCGAACGCGATCATTCTTTACGCAGCAGAGAGGGCGTCAGGTCGCCTGTTACCGGAAGACTCTCTGGCCCGATCCGTCGTTTATGAGCGATTTTTCTTTTTTGTCACCGACGTGATAGCCGTCAGTCACGCTGCTTTCTTTCTTCGTAGTGCGGGTGCTCCAGCGGGGCAAGCGCTGCTTGTCGAACGGATGCTTACCGCGCTCGAATCGGCAGAGCGGTATGTCAGTGACGAAGCGTATATGGCAGGAAAGACATTTTCGATCGCGGACATCGCGGCCTTCACGATCACTCAGTCGGTCATGTCACAACTGCCGTGGGATCAACTGCATAATTTGCGCCGCTGGTATGAACATGTCGAAGCGAGGCCTGCGCTTACGCGCGGCCTCAAGGTATTCAATGGAAACTGACAATAGATATCAGCCTTTGTTCTTTCCAAAAACCGCGTGCAACTCAAAGCTCGAATCTATCCCGCGTCGTCACATAATCGCTCGCACCGAAACGGCCAACGGGAAAGTAATGCTGCAACCTGACGCGCCACGCCTCACGATCGATCAGTTCGTCCCGCGCGTGCAGCACCAGTACCTTGCCGATGAAGATATGGCGGCTCGTCGTTTCAAGCGTCTCCCAAAGCTCGCATTCGAATGCAACTGGCGCCTGCGCGATGCGCGGCGGCTTGACCCGCGTCGACGCCAGCGCAGTGAAACCCACTTCGTCCAGCTCGCTGACATTCGACGCAAAGCGCTCACCGCAGCGATGCATCTGCTGCGCAATCGCCTCATCGGCGAGATGCACGACGAACTCCTTTTCGCGCGGAATGTTCACCGCTGTGTCCTTTAACGTGCCATCCGTCAGCCGGTTGATGCTGATCATCACGATGGGCGGCTCCTCGCCCAGCATGTTGAACATCGAGAACGGCGCGGCGTTCACTGTGCCGTCCACGCCGAGCGTCGTCACAAGTGCGATGGGTCGAGGCACGATCAAACTTGCCATCAGTTTGTAGCGCTGGTACTCGGTGATCGCTTCGAAGTCGATTTCCATGTCACTCCATCGCGGTTTGTCGATCCGGTTCGATGCCAAGCAGTTGTGCAAGCCGCTTCTTGCCCGGCATGCGCGACGTTTCGATGCGCGCCTCCAGACTCTGGAGATGCGCCGTCATATGCGCAATCGCACCGTCGGCGTCGCGTGCTTCCAGGCAATCGAGGATAGCGGTGTGCTCGTCGTGCTCGCACGGCGCGTTGCCCACAGGCTCGTAAGCACCGACGATCAATGAGCAGCGCGAAATCAGTTCGGTGAGATAGCGCTCGAGAATCGGGTTACCCGCCAGCGCCGCGATGCGCAGATGAAACTCGCTGGCAAGCCGCGCCCATGACGGCTGATCGAAGCGGTGCATCGCCTCGTGCTCGTCGGCAAGCTGATTGCGCAGTGCGCCGATATCGTCGACGCTCGCGCGTTGCGCCGCGAGTTCGACCAGCGCGCGTTCCACCGCGCAGCGGGCCTCGAAAATCTCGCGTGTTTCTTCGCGCGTCGGCTGCGCAATGACGGCGCCCTTGTTCGGACGCAACACGACGATGCCGTCGTGCGCCAGTTTCTCCAGCGCGCGCCGCACCACTGCGCGCCCGACGCCGAACAGCTCGCACAGTTCCGGCTCGGGCAGTTTGGTGCCCGGCGTAAGCCTGCGATTCAATACGCCTTCGAAAATCGTTTGATAGATACGCCCGTCCGCGTCCGCCCGCTCGCGCTTCGCGTGTTTCGCGGGCCTCATACCCGCTTGCACGGCACTCATGCGGCTTGCGCCGCAACGGGCACGGCTTCTTCTGCATGTCGCGCGATGGCGCCGGGCGTCGTGAGCCAGATGTCGTCGCGCGCACTGGCGATATGTGCGAGCGCGCGCCGCAAGTGCCGCAACCGGTACGCCTGCCCGACGATGTACGGATGCAGCGCGATGCCCATTACGAGCGGCTGCGCAGTGCGCGCGCGCTGCGTTTGCTCAAGCATCTCGTCGAACTGGTCGATGATCATGTCCGCGAAATCGCGCATGTCCATTTGGCGCGCCATGATCATCGGCAGATCGTTCAACTCTTGCGGGTACGGAATCGACCACAGCGGCCCGCCCTTCGTTTGCATACGCACAGGCCGGTCGTCGTGACACCAGTTGAGCGTGTAGCGATACCCCGTCTCGGCAAGCAAGTCCGGCGTGCGGTGCGATTCCGAGATCCACGGCGACAGCCATCCCGCCGGTTCCGCGCCCGACTGTTCGATCATGCGCGCGCGGCAATGCGCCAGCAGCGCGCGTTCGCCGTCCTCGTCCAGATCGCTCTGGCGCTGCGCGTTCGTGTGGCCGTGCGCGATCAGTTCGTCGCCGCGCGCAGCACAGGCTTCGATGAGTTCCGGGCAGTGATCGTAAAGCGACGTGTTGATGAGCGTACCCGCTGGCATGTCGAGCGAATCAAACAATTCGATGCAGCGCCACGCGCCGACGCGATTGCCGTACTCCCGCCAGCTGTAGTTCAGCACGTCCGGCTGCGGAGACAGTGGCCCCAGCGCCGCGCCCAGGCCCTCGCCGAAGGCGAAGTGTTCCAGGTTGAAGCCGAGATAGACCGCTAGCCGAGCGCCGTTCGGCCAGTGGTAGGCATCGCCCTTATGTATCGGCTGATAGCCGAAGCGGCCATGTGTTGTCAGTGCATCGAATGAACCGGACGGCTCGCGCTTGAAGTCGTTCATTGTCGGGTGTGAATGATCCGATTTGGTTAGGTTGTGCCCCAATCCGAACGAAACCTGCACTGCGATTGCACACGCAACCAACTCGCAAGTGCTGACGATCGAGGTCCTCAATCGTGTGCAATATGCGCGCCAACCTGTCGACACGCGTTGCCAGCGGGCGTTGCGGCACTCGTGCGAGTACGTGCTGACGGCGGACGAAACAGCGAATGGCATATGACTTGCAGAAGCTCCCGGCTGCATGCGTCGTGCGCCGTATTCCATTCGCGTCATCTGACAGGACACACCTTCATGGTTCAGCCGGCATCAACCGTGGTTCATGCAAACCCCGCCGACATCGAGCTGGTACACGTTTCGAAGCGTTATGGCGATTCGCTCGCCGTCGATGCCATCGACCTGCGCATTCCCGGCGGCGCGTACTGCTGCCTGCTTGGCCCGTCGGGCTGCGGCAAGACTTCGACGCTGAGGATGATCGCGGGTCACGAGTGGGTCTCCGAAGGCGACGTGCTGATCGGCGGGCGTAACGTGACACTTGAACAGCCCGCGGCGCGCGGCACGGCCATGGTGTTTCAGAGCTATGCGCTGTTCCCGCATCTGTCCGCGCTCGACAACGTCGCATTCAGTCTGAAGATGCGCGGCGTCGCCAAAGAGGCGCGCCGAAAGCGCGCGGGTGAACTACTCGAACTCGTCGCGATGTCCGCCTACGCGAACCGCCGGCCCGCGCAGCTTTCAGGCGGCCAGCAGCAACGCGTCGCACTCGCGCGCGCGTTGCTCAACGAACCGCGCTGCCTGCTTCTCGACGAACCGCTGTCCGCGCTCGATCCGTTTCTGCGCGTACAGATGCGCGCCGAACTCAAGCGCTGGCAAAAGGAACTCGGCATCACCTTCGTCCACGTCACCCATTCGCAGGAAGAAGCGATGGCGCTCGCGGACCTCGTGGTGGTGATGAGTCACGGTCATATCGAACAGACGGGCACACCGTTCGAAGTCTTCAACCGGCCGCGCACAGAATTCGTCGCGCGCTTTCTCGGCGGCCATAACGTGCTTGGCGCGAAGGGTGGTCTCTTTACCGTGCGCGCCGACCGCTTGCGCATCGCGCCGCAAGGCGTCACGCCGGGCACGAGCGCGGGCGAAAGCGGCTTGAGCCGCATCGGCGGCCTCGCCTGCACGGTGCGTGAAGCCGAATATCAAGGCACGCATTTGCGCATCACGCTCGATCCGCAGGATGGCTCGCCCGCGCTCGTATCCCTGATGAGCGACGCCGACTACGATCCGCAACGTCTCGGACCGAATGCGCGCGTGACGGTCTGGTGGGACGAGCAGAACGCCCATCCGCTCGCAGCCTGAAAGTTACAACGACAACGCAACGACAATTTCTTTAGAGGAGAAAGGCAATGAACGACGACAAAGTGGCCGCAAACGTGCAACAGACTGGAGAAGAGACTGTAGGCAAAGGTTTATCGCGCCGCACGTTCATCAAGGGCGCGGTCGCGGCTGCGGGCATCGCCGGTTTCCCGTACGTGCATGCACAAGAGAAGATCACGCTGCGTTATCTCGGCACTGCCGTCAACCAGAGCGCGGACATTGCGAAGAAGTTCAAGGAAGACACGGGCATCGAGATTCAATACATTCCCGTGACTACCGACGACGTCACCAAACGCATCATCACGCAGCCCAACTCTTTCGATATCGTCGACACGGAGTACTTCTCGCTCAAGAAGCTCATCCCGGCGGGCACACTCGCGGGCATGGACGCCAAGCGCATCAAGCTCGCCGACAAGATCACGCCCGTGCTGACGAAGGGCGAAGTGGACGGCAAGAAGATCGGCGATCAAGGCACGGCGCCGAAAAAAGTGATGTTCCTCAAGGGCGCGCGTTCGACCGAATTCTCCGCGACGCCGACCGAGTGGATGACGCTGATCCCCACCACGTATAACGCCGACACGCTCGGCATTCGGCCCGACCTGATCGCACGGCCAGTGACGACATGGGCGGACCTGCTCAATCCGCAATTCAAGGGCAAGGCGGCGCTGCTCAACATTCCCGCCATCGGCATCATGGACGCCGCGATGGCAATCGAAGCGATGGGCCGCGTGAAATACGGCGACAAGGGCAACATGACCAAGGCCGAGATCGATCAGACCATCAAGATCCTGATCGAAGCGAAGCGCGCTGGCCAGTTCCGCGCGTTCTGGCGTGACTTCAACGAGAGCGTGAACCTGATGGCTTCGGGTGAAGTCGTGATTCAGTCGATGTGGTCGCCCGCGGTCACGAAGGTCCGCACGATGGGTATTGCCTGCAAGTTCCAGCCGCTGAAAGAAGGCTACCGCTCGTGGGCGTCCGGCTTCGGCTTTCCGCGCTCGCTGCAGGGCAAGAAGCTCGATGCCGCGTATGAATTCGTCAACTGGTTTCAGGACGGTTGGGCTGGCGCTTATCTGATGCGTCAGGGTTATTACCCCGGCGTCACGGAAACGGCGCGCACGCATATGCAAGCGTACGAATGGGACTACTGGATGGAAGGCAAACCCGCGGCGCAGGACATCAAGGCACCCGACGGACAGTTGCTCGAAAAAGCGGGCGCCGTGCGCGACGGCGGTTCGTACAACCAGCGCATGGGTGCAATCGCATGCTGGAACGCCGTGATGGACGAGAACATCTACATGGTGCAGAAGTGGAACGAATTCATCGCGGCATGACAGTGCATAAAAACACGCGCGGAGTGTGAAGATGGCCTCGGTCGAGTATCTCCAGCAGGCGAAGCCAACGGCCGTGCGCCATCGGCGTGTGAGCGCGTGGCTGCAAGCCACGCCGCTCACGGTCACGTTCGCGCTGTTTTTTATCGTGCCGCTCGTGATCACGTTGATCGTCAGCTTCTGGGACTTCAACGAGTATCAGATCATCCCGGCGTTCACGCTGAAGAACTACGCGGCGATCTTCGACGGTTGCACGTCGTTCACGGACGTTTGCGTCACGTTCAAGACGTATTGGTCCACGCTGAAATTCTGCGCGATGGTCTGGGCGGTGACGCTCGTGCTCGGTTTCACGATTGCGTATTTCCTCGCGTTCCATGTGCGTACGACGGCGATGCAGACAGTCCTGTTTCTCGTCTGCACGATTCCGTTCTGGACGTCGAACGTGATCCGCATGATCTCGTGGATTCCGCTGCTCGGTCGCAACGGGCTCGTCAATCAGGCGCTGATGTCCGCGCATCTGGTGGACCAGCCGCTCGAATGGTTGCTGTATTCGAACTTTTCCGTCGTGCTGGCGTTCGTGCATCTCTATACGTTCTTTATGATCGTCCCTATCTTCAACGCGATGATGCGTATCGACCGGTCGCTGCTCGAAGCCGCGCGCGACGGCGGTGCGAGCGGCTGGCAGGTGATCCGCGACGTCGTCCTGCCGTTGTCGAAGACGGGCATCGCGATCGGCTCGATCTTCGTCGTCACGATCGTGATGGGCGATTTCCTCACGGTGGGCGTGATGGGCGGACAGCAGATCGCATCGGTCGGCAAGATCATCCAGGTGCAAACGGGCTACTTGCAGTTTCCCGCCGCTGCCGCCAACGCGATCATTCTGCTCGCGGTGGTACTTATGATCGTGTGGGCGCTGACGCGCGCCGTCGACATCAGAAAGGAACTCTGACATGAGTGTTTCGCTCAGGCATCGCGAGCGCCGGCCCGCGAGCTTCTACTGGCTCGCGTTGCTCTTCGGCCTCTTTGTGCTGTTTCTGTATGGCCCTGTGATCACGATTTTTATTCTGTCCTTTCAGGGCCCGGAAGGCGGGCTGACTTTTCCGATGCGTGGCGTCTCGCTGCACTGGTTCGAGGTCCTGCGCAACGGTGTGGGTGATATCGATATCTGGGCCGCGTTCGGGCGCTCCGTCAAACTCGCGATTGCTGTCACAGTGCTGACGGTGCTGTTCTCGGTGAGCGCGGGCCTCGCGTTCAGGCGGCGTTTTCGCGGCGATACGGCCGTGTTCTACGTGTCGGTTGCGAGTCTCATCATGCCGTCGATAATCGTATCGCTCGGCATTGGGCTGACCTTTCGTCTGCTCGACACGCTCATCAAGTATCTGGCCAACGCGTGGGGCTTCCAGTCGTTCGCGGATAGCTGGACCACGTCGATGGGTCTCTACACGTCGGCGCTCGGCGCGCATCTTACGTGGACGTTGCCGTTCGGCCTGCTCGTGATGTTCGCCGTTTTCAACCGCTTCAATCCCGCGTTCGAGGAGGCGGCGCGCGATCTGGGTGCCTCGCCGTGGCAGTCGTTCCGAAATGTCGTGCTGCCTATCATCGGACCTTCCGTGATCGGCGTCGCGATGTTCGGCTTTACGCTTTCGTGGGATGAGATCGCGCGCACGTCACAGGCAATCGGCGATCAGAACACGTTGCCGCTGGAATTGCAGGGTTTGACTACCTCAGTTACCACGCCTGTCATCTACGCGCTCGGCACGATGACGACACTAATCTCGCTTGCAGTGATGGTGGGCGGATTGCTCATCGCGAGATCGCTTTCGCGGAAGCGGGCGACTGCGGGTTGATGCGCCGCACGGTGTTGCGCGGCGCTCTATCGGCAAGTTTAGAAGTGCGCCACCAGTTCCGGCACACGCGCTCCCGTCAGAAACGCGCGCACGAGTTCGTGCGCCTGTGCCTTGTGCGCTGCCTGCCATGCAGGCGCGAGCATTTCAGTGTCGAACATGCGTGAGAGCGTGTACGCATTGGACTTGTGAAAATACGCGAGGCTCACGAGCGTCACGTACATATGCAGCGGATCGATCCCCTCGCGCAACTCGCCAGCGGCCTCGCCGCGTTCGATCAAGGTGCGCAGCTTGTCGAGCACGGGCGACGACATCGCGGGAATGACCTTCGAGCGTTTCAGGTAGCGCGCCCGATTCAGGTTTTCCCACGAAAGCAGACACAGCAACTCGGGGTGCGCTGAAAAGTGCCCCTCTGTGAAATCGTAAAGCTGCAAGATGCCCGCTGCGGGGTCGACGATCTTCTCATCCAGCTCGACGGCTAGCTCCGCTTCGCGCAGCTTCGCCAGCACATGCTCCAGCACTTCGACATACAGCATTTCCTTGCCGCCGAAGTAGTGGTAGATCATCCGGATATTGACCTTCGCGCGACTCGCAATCCCTTCCACGCGCGCGCCGCTGAAGCCCTTGTCGGCGAACTCCTTGATGGCGATCCGGAAGATGCGCTCGCGCGTCTTTGCCGCAAGTTGCTGGCGACGCGTGGGCTCGTCCTTCACCGTTCGGGCGGGTGCGCTTGGTGCAGAGGCGTTGCGTGGCATGGTGTCGATGAATGGATGAAGAATGGCGCGGCGAATCGTTATGGTACTCCGCCGCGCCCCCGGCGCTCTCGCGCTCAACGCCTGAACGGCTGGGTGAGCGCAGGCGGCGCGGACTGCCGGCCAATCAGTCCCGCCACGGCCACGAGCGCCAGCAGATACGGCAGCATGATGAGCAACGCCGTCGGCACATGCAGGCCGAACATCGGCAGTTGAAACTGCATCGCCGTCGCTGCGCCGAACAGCAGGCACGCGAGCGCCGTGCGGCCGACCTTCCAGTTGCCGAAGATGATCGCCGCAATGGCCAGATAGCCCGCGCCGTTGGTCATGCCTTCCGTAAAGGTGTGAATGTCGCCGATCGAGATGAAGCATCCTGCCGCTGCCGACATCACGCCCGAAAACACCACTGCGCCGTAGCGAATCCGCGCAACACCGAGACCCGACTGATCGACCGCGCGAGGCGCAACACCCGTCGCGTGCAGCGCGACGCCCAACGCGGTATAACGCATCATCACGTAGGTTCCGATCAGCACCGCAAGCCCCGCATACAGCAGCCACACTTGCCCGAATATCGGCTCGCCGATCACAGGCAGCGTGCCGAGCACAGGCGGCGACCAGTGCGCAAGGCCCGGAATCACCGCGCTCGAACGCTCGCCGAAGATTTCGCGGTAAGCGAGTGTCGTACCGCCGAGCGCCAGAATGTTGATGCCGATGCCCGTCACGATCTGGTTCGCGCGCATCGTCACGCTCAGGAATGCCTGCAGCAGCGCGAGGGGAATCACGCCGAGCATGCCGCACAGCAAACCAATCGATGGATTGCCCGTCAGCCACGAAAAAGTCGCGCCCAGAAACGCGCCCGTCAGCATCATGCCTTCGACGCTCATGTTGAGCACGCCCGCGCGCTCGCTCACGAGTTCGCCCGTGGACGCGAGCATCATCGGCGCAGCGAGGCGGATCGACGCGCCCGCAAAGACTGCGAGAAGTTCGAGATTCATTGGCGTGCGTCTCCCTTGTCGAGCCACATCGCGCCGCCCGCGAGCGCGATGGTGACGATGCCCTGCACGATCAGCACGAGCGCGGAAGGCACCTGCGCGACCATTTCCATGTTGATGCCGCCCGAGCGCAGAAAGCCGAACAGCAGCGCCGCCGCGAATACGCCCGTGATCGAGCCGCGCGCGAGCAGGCCGACCACCAGACCGTCGAAGCCATAGCCTGACGAGAAACCCGCTTTCAACGAGTATTGATCGCCTTGCAGCATCAACGCGCCGGCAAGCCCGCTGAAGGCGCCTGCAAGCGCCAGCGCGCCGACAATCGACGACGTGATCGGCAGACCCGCGCGCCTCGCCGCGACCGCATTGAGGCCCGCAGCCCGCAACGAGAGACCGAAGCGCGTGCGGGTGAGCATGAAGGCAGAACCGATCGCCAGCGCGATCGTGACGGGCAGACCGATATTGAGGTTCATGCCGCTCGCGGCGAAGATGGCGGGGAGTTTCGTGAGATCAGGAATTTCGAGCGATTCGGGTAAGGTCGCGCCGTTCGTCATCGGCTGGCGCAGCAGCGCTTCGCTCTGCACACACCAGTAGAGCAGCCACACGGCGATGAACGACAGCAACAACGTGCTGATCACTTCGTTGGTGCCCGCCTTCGCTTTCAGCACGCCGGGCACGCCGCCCCACAGCGCGCCCGCAGCGGCGGCGCCGAGCATCGGCACAATGAACGACAGGCCGAACGGCAAGTGCGCGCATCCGCCGTAAAGACTCAGCGCCGTCGCGACGATGCCGCCGATCGCAAGCTGCCCTTCACCGCCCACGTTGGTAAGCTTCGCGCGGTTCGCGATCACGAAGCCAGTGCCGACGAGCGCGAATGCGAGGCTGCGATTGATCGACGCGCCGATTGCATACGGCGAGCCCCATGCGCCGTCGGCGAAGGCCGCGAGCGCATCGCCGATGGGTACGCCCATCAGCGCGATCAGCGCGAGCGCCGCCAGCATCGCGAATACGACGGCCCCGGCGATCACGCACGCGACTCGCACATGCGGCAGGCGCGTACGCCAGCCTTGCGCGTCAAGCGTCGAGCCGAACAGGGTTTGCACCTTCATCTGCGGATTCATGCAGGTTCTCCCGAGCCCGCCATCCAAGCGCCAATGCGGCCGCGATTGCTCGCCTCGGGCGTACAGGTGCCCATGACGCGCCCGCGATACAGCACGACGATGCGATCGGCGACGCTCATCAGTTCGTCGAGTTCGGAGGAAATCAGCAACACGCCCACGCCGCGATCGCGCGCGGCGCGGATGTGTGAATACACGGCGGCGACCGCGCCTACGTCGAGGCCGCGCGTCGGTTGCGCTGCGAGCAGGAACAACAGAGGATCGAGCGTCAGTTCGCGCGCCAGAACAGCCTTCTGCTGATTGCCGCCCGACAGGCCGCCGAACAGCGCGTCGGGGCCGCTTGCGCGCACGTCGAAGCGCTGCATCAGGTCGAGCGCGGCGGCGCGCATGGCACGGCGGCGCAGAAAGCCAGCGCGCGTATAGCGGTCGAGATGATTGAGCAGCAGATTGTCGGCGACGCTCATCCCCGTGACGCAACCCACCGCGTGCCGATCTTCGGGCACGATGCCCACGCCTGCTTGCGTCAGCTCGCGCGGCGTCGCATTCGTCATGTCGCGCCCGGCGATAAAAAAGCGTCCCGCCGACGCGCTCGTCATGCCCGCGAGCACCGCGCCGAGTTCGCTCTGTCCATTGCCTTCGACACCCGCAATGCCGACGATCTCGCCACGATTCACGACGAGCGTACAGTCTTCGAGGCGCGTGACGCCTTCTGCATCGCGCGCGCTCAGACCGTCGATCTGCAATACCTCTTCGGCGAGCGGACGCGAGTACGGCGAGCGCGTACTAACGAGTGACAGACGGCTCGTCAGATCACCATCGTCCTCATCACCGTCTTTACCCGGGCGATGAATCATCGCATACACGAGCCTGTCGATTTCGCCCGAAGGCGCCGCCGAACGCGCCACCACGCGCCCCGTTTGCAGCACCGTCGCATGCGTGGCGATCCGGCAAATCTCTTTCAGCTTGTGCGTGACGAGCACCACTGCGCAGCCGCGCGCAGCGACGCGCTCGCAGGTGTCGAGCAACGCGTCGATCTCGGCGGGCAACAGCACGGCAGTCGGCTCGTCGAGCAGCAAAAGACGCGGCTCGCGCATCAGGCATTTGACGATCTCCACGCGCTGCCGCTCGCCCACCGACAGATCAGCCACCTTCGCTTCGAGCGACAGTTCCAGCCCGACACTCGCCAGCACTTCACGCAATCGCGCCGCTTCGCGCTGCCGGTTCAGCCAGCCGCGCGCCTGGCCAAGCAACAGATTGTCGAGCACGCTGGCATCATCGACGAGGCTGAAATGCTGATGCACCATCGCGATACCGTGCGCCAACGCCTCACGCGGATTGCGCGGACGATAAGGCGCGCCGTTCACCTGCATCGCGCCCGCATCCGGCTGGTGAACGCCGAAAATCACGTTGCACAGCGTCGATTTGCCTGCGCCGTTCTCACCGAGCAGGCAATGCACGTCGCCCGGCATCAGATCGAGCGACACGCCTTCGAGCGCGGTGAACGCGCCAAAATGCTTGCCGATGTTCGTCAGCGAAAGAATCGGCTCGGCACGCGCGACGGGAGAAGCGAGCGTGCTCATCCTTCGGATACCTTGATCTTGCCACTCAAGATGTCGTCTTCGATCTGCTTGAGCTTCGCGTCCATCGCGGGCGTCGATTTGCAGATCACCATGCTGGAAGCCTTCGGTCCCATCGCGAGGCCGAAGGCCTTGTAGCCCGGCTGCCATTGGCCTTTCTCGAGTTGCTCGATCGCGTACTGCGCCTGGTAGCCGACACCCGTGATGCTGTACGCCACGTACAGCGGGTCGGTGCCGCAACGGTCCGTATAACTGCCGATAACGTGCGTGTTCTTTTCCTTCGCCGCCTGCTCCAGTCCGCGCAGCCCGAGGTTCAGGATGTGATAGTGGACGTCGGCGCCTTGCGCGATGGCGGCAGCCGTCGCTTCGCGAGCCTTGGCGACGTTATCGAAGTCGCCCGTGTAGCTCTCGAAGTACTTCACCTTCGGGTTGATATAGCGCGCGCCGTTGCCGAACTCCTTGCCCGCGTTGACGATAGACGGAATCTCCATACCGCCCACGTAGCTCACCGCGCCGCTCTTCGACATCATCGCTGCGGCCGCGCCCGCGACGAATGCGATCTCGGCCTGCTTCACGTCGTACCCGGCGACGTTGGGCGGCATGTTCTCACCCTTGTTGCCGCCCACCACCGAGAACTTCACATTGGGAAAGCGCTTGGCGATCTTCAGCACAGCCGCTTGCGTCTGTCCGCCAATGCCGATCACCAGCTGATTCTTCGACGCGAGATTGGTGAGCGCCTGCTCCATGTCCGCGTAGTTGATGTTCTCGATGATCTGCGTCTTCAGCTTCGGGCCGAATTCCTTCTGTGCGGCGACGACGCCGTCGTAGCCCGATTCCATCCAGCCCTTGTCCGTCTTCGAGCCGGGAATCAGCACGCCGACGCGCATCGCGTCATCGGCGGCGTGCGCCGCGGGAATGAAGAACGACGGCGCGGCGAGTGCGACGATTCCCGCCACGACGAGCGCGCGAGCCACGAGCCGACGGCGCAGTTTTCCGTGCGATGCCTGTTGCGAACCGATCATCATTGGCACTCCTTTTGCGTTGGATTTGGGTAAGTAGGTTATTCATGACTGAAATGCACGTTGCAACTTCGATGCCAATGCGCGTTCGATCCCGTCGGAACGCTTCCGCGTTTTCGCTTCGACGGGCGACATTGGCGACGTGCGGATCGCCGTTTCAGGAACCCTCGGACATCACACGCTCAACGCTCTGGAGAACCCCGTGAACGACAACTCGAACCCAGACCTGGCAACGCCTGGCGGCGCGCTCGGCGCCTTCGCGCAGACGCGCTGGACGGCCACCGGAACGCTCGTCGACATGGCTGCGCCCACACCTGTTCCGCGCCTC
Organism: Paraburkholderia steynii; assembly: GCF_900100565.1. Classification (NCBI taxonomy): domain Bacteria; kingdom Pseudomonadati; phylum Pseudomonadota; class Betaproteobacteria; order Burkholderiales; family Burkholderiaceae; genus Paraburkholderia; species Paraburkholderia steynii. The sequence goes on from NZ_FNDI01000023.1 coordinate 153,995, forward strand.
GCCATCCTCGATTCCGAGCCGCAAAACGTGCGCTTCGACATCGAAAAATCAGCCCTTGTGATCATCGACATGCAGAACGACTTCTGCACCAAAGGCGGGTGGGTGGACCACATTGGGGGCGATTACAGTGCGGACCGCGCGCCGATTGCACCACTGCAGCGCCTGCTGCCAGTGGTGCGCGAAAGCGGTGTTCCCGTCATCTGGGTGAACTGGGGCAACCGGCCGGATCTCGCGAACATGCCGCCCAATCAGATCCATCTGTACAAGCCGAAAGGCACGGGCATCGGTCTCGGCGAGCCGTTGCCGGAGCATGGCGCGCGCGTGCTGGAGAAAGATTCGTGGGCCGCCGCCGTGGTCGACGAACTGAAGATCGAGCAGCAGGATATCTGCGTGGACAAGTACCGCATTAGTGGCTTCTGGGACACGCCACTCGACAGCATCCTGCGCAACCTCGGCACGCGCACGGTGTTCTTCGCGGGCGTCAACACCGATCAGTGCGTGCTGCACACGCTCACCGACGCAAACTTTCTGGGCTACGGCTGCGTGATGCTGACCGATTGCTGCGCGACGTCGTCGCCTGCGTTCTGCACGGAAGCCAGCATCTGGAATGTGAAAAAGTGCTTTGGCTTTGTCGCGGATTCGCTGCAATTCGCTGCTGCGCTGAAGGGAGCCGCAGCATGAGCGCGTTCATCCCAGGCCGGCGCCTCCGGGTCAGCGCGAGCGCACGCGGTGCCCTCGATGGCTTGCGCTTCGCGGTCAAGGATCTGATCGACGTGGCGGGCACGACGACAGGCGGCGGCAATCCCGATTGGCTGGCAACCCACAGTCCCGCCGCGCGACATGCGCCTTGTGTCGCCAGATTGCTCGACGCGGGCGCATCCGTGGACGGCAAAACGATTACAGATGAACTCGCCTACAGTCTGGAAGGCGTGAACGCTCACTATGGCACGCCGCTGAATCCGCGCTGGCCGTTTGCGCTGCCGGGCGGATCGTCGAGCGGATCGGCGTCCGCCGTGGCGAGCGGCGAAGTGGACTTCGCGCTCGGCACCGATACGGGCGGCTCGGTGCGCGTGCCCGCCGCGTTCTGCGGACTGTGGGGGATTCGTCCAACTCACGATGCCGTATCGCTGGAAGGCGTCCTGCCGTTTGCGCCCTGCTTCGATACGGTTGGCTGGTTTGCGCCCACGGGTGCGATGCTCGCGCTCGTCGCCGACGTGTTGCTTGATGGAGTGCCTGCCGTCGATGCGCCCTCGGCCCTCGTGAGCTGCAAGGAAGCATTCGATGCACGCGCAACGAACGAACCCGGCGACGCGCAGCGCTTGCGCGAATTGTCCGCTACGCACGACGAGATCGAAGTCATCGCAGGTGACCGCGCGCGCTGGCTGCATGTGTATCAACAGTTGCAGGACGATGCGATCGGCGCATCGCTGGGTGCGTGGATCGATGCCACCCAGCCACACTTCGGTGTGGATATCGCCGCGCGCTTCGCGCGACTCAAAACGCACGACGCCGCCGAAGTGGAACGGTGCCGGGTCATGCGCGAGGCGTTTGCGCAGCGCATCGACAGCATCGTAGGCGACGCGCTGATCGTGCTACCGACCACGCCGCGCTCGTTGTTGAGCAAGCACGAAACACCCGAACGCACCGATGCGTTCTATCGCGACGCGCTGACCATGAATGCGATTGCCGCATTCGGCGGCTTGCCGCAAGTCACCGTGCCCGTCGCAAACGAAAGCGAGCGACCGCTCGCGCTATCGATCATCGGCCCGCGTGGCAGCGATCGCGCGTTGATCGCGCGGGCGCGCGAACTCTTCCCCACTCTTCTGTGAACCCAACACCCATGTCAACTTCCCTCGAGATCACGCTCGACGCCTATGTCGACGCCGCGCTCGCCCTGCATTTTCCGGGGCTTCCGGCGGAAGTCGCCGCGCGTGTGAAAGCCCAATTCGCGCGCGTCGCACAGCTTGCCGGGCCCGTGCTGGCCTATCCCGTCGATGTGAACGACGAACCCGCGACGGTGTATCACGCATGACGACACTCAGCACTATTTCAGGCAGCGCGCTGTCCATCACGCGCGCGTATGCCGATGGCGCATTCAGCGCGCGTCAATTGATCGAGGCGACGCTCGCGCGGATCGACGCACACGACACGCAGATCAACGCGTTCACCACCATCACGCGCGAACGCGCGCTCGCCGAAGCCGATGCGCTCGATGCACGCCGCGCGAGCGGTCAGACATTGCCGCCGCTCGCGGGCGTTCCGTTTGCGGCGAAGAATCTGTTTGATATAGCGGGCGTCACGACGATAGCCGGTTCGCGCGTGCTCGCCGACACGCCGCCCGCCACGGCCGATGCAACGCTCGTGCGACGCCTTTGCGATCAAGGCGCAATCATGGTCGGCGCGCTCAACATGGACGAGTTCGCGTATGGCTTCACGACCGAGAACCATCACGCGGGACCGTGCCGGAATCCGCACGATTTGACGCGCACGGCGGGTGGCTCGTCGGGCGGCAGCGCGGCGGCCATTGCGGCGGGCTTCGTGCCCGTCACGCTCGGCACCGATACCAACGGCTCCGTTCGCGTGCCTGCTTCGCTGTGCGGCGTGTTCGGCGTAAAGCCGACTTATGGACGCCTCTCGCGGCATGGCACGTGGCCGTTCGTCGCGAGCCTCGATCATATGGGCGCTTTCGCGCGCAGCGTGGACGATCTCGCTGCCGTCTACGACGCGTTGCAATGCACCGATCCGTTCGATCCCTCATGCGCCCAGCGTGGCTTCGAATCCGCGAATGCGCGGCCCAGTGTGTTGCGCGTGGCGCGGCTCGGTGGCTATTTCGATGAACACGCGAATGACGATGCGCGTGAAGCCTCGCAGGTTGCCGCTGAAGCGTTGTCGGCGACGCATACCGTTGAATATCCCGATGCCGATGCGGCGCGCGGCGCAGCGTTTCTGATTACGGCTGCCGAAGGCGGTCAACTGCACATGGCGAATCTGCACGCGCGCTATGGCGAGCGTGAGCCTTTGTCGCGTGATCGGCTGATTGCGGGTGCGTTGCTGCCCGCTGCGTGGATCGTGCAGGCGCAGCGCGTGCGGGCTGCATTGCGGCGTCGCGTGCTGGAACTGTTCTCGCATTACGATGTGCTGATTGCGCCGGCTACGCCTGTCGTCGCGCCGCACATTGGCGATGAGTTCATGGACGTCAACGGTGAGCGGCTTGCTGTGCGGCCCAATCTCGGGTTGTTGACGCAGCCGGTTTCCTGTCTCGGGCTGCCCGTCGTCGTCGCGCCGATGCGTACGCGCGATGGTTTGCCGATTGGTGTTCAGCTGATCGCGCCGCCGTGGCGTGAGGAGCTTGCGTTTGAAGCGGCACGGCGCCTGGAAACTGCGGAGGTCGCGTGTTGTCCGACACCGGCGTTCGATGCGGGAGCACAGTGATGATCGAGATCAATCGGCCCGATGTACTCGCTGAGGTCAACGCGGCATTCGATGCTTATGAGCGGGCGCTCGTGAGCAATGACGTCGCTGTGCTCGATGCGCTCTTCTTCGATTCGTCGCATACGCTGCGGTATGGCGCGACGGAAAATCTTTATGGGTATGACGCGATCCGTGCGTTTCGCGCGGCGCGTCCCGGCAAGGGGCTTGAGCGCACGGTGACGGCTCGTGTCGTTACCACTTACGGCGATGCGTTCGCCGTCGCCAATATCGAGTTTCGGCGCGATAACGAGCCGCGTATCGGCAGGCAAAGTCAGACCTGGGTGAAGATGCCCGAAGGCTGGCGCGTGGTGAGCGCGCATGTGAGTTGGATGGGCTTGTAGCCAGGTCCGTGCTGATTCTTCTCTGGCATCCGCGTCATGACGGTGATCAACAGACAACGGTTCATCACTTGGCTATCGGCGCGAGCCCGATGTTTTGCCAGATGTTGGCGAGCGTGGATTCCGACAATGCCATGAGATTGCTAACGCCCGTCGGCCGGTTATACAGTCGTGCAGCGTACGCAGTTTCCTACGCGACCTCGGCTATAATCCCAGCCATGAAATTTCTCCGGACACTGCTCCTCTTGCTGCTTTGCGCTGTGCTGCCCATCAGTGGGCTGGCGGCGAGCGGCTTGACGGGCGAATGTCCGATGCAGATGAGCATGGGTTCCGACGAAGGCAGCGCAATGTCGTCGGACATGCCCGGCTGCGAGATGATGCAATCGTCTCAACCAGGAAAAGCCAAAGGGTTCTTCTGCAAGGCAACGGCGCAATGCCAACTCGGCAGCCTGTATCACCCCGCCTCGCGCATCGAAGTCACCCGCCCTGCGGGACTGTCCAGCCCCGTCGTCTTCCACTACGCGCAGTCGCTCATCGTCCGTGAACCGGGCGGTCTCTGGCGACCTCCTCGCGCCATCTAATCCCTTGCTGACAGGTTCGCCGCATTAGCGGCGATGTCGTCCTGCGTCCAGGACGTGGATTCCCTATGGGAATCCGCCGTTGGGGTTAGACCATGCCTTTGACCATAGTCACGCCGTCACGTCGGCGTGTACCACTGCGCGCGCGTTCACTTTTTGCCGCGCTGATTCTCACGAGCGTCGCCGCGTACGCTCAGGAAACACCCGTCACGCTCGATGCGGCGCTTCAGGCCGCTACGGACCACTCCGCCGCTATGGGAGCGGCACAGGCTTCCGTGCGCGCGAGTTCGGAAGCGGCCGTCCGGGCCGGACAGTTGCCCGACCCGACACTCAAGGCCGGCGTCGACAACCTGCCGGTGACCGGACCGCAGAAATACACAATCGGCCAGGATTTCATGACGATGCGCCGTATCGGCATCGAGCAGGAATGGGTGTCGGGCGACAAGCGCCGACTCCGCTCCGAACTGGCGAACGACCTGGTGGACCGCGAGCGGGCCGGCTACCTTGGCCAGCTTGCGAACACCCGCCAGCAAACGGCCATAGCGTGGCTCAGCGCGGTCTACGCGAAGAAGGGCGTTTTGCTGCAACGGCAGCTCGTCGACCATATGACCCACGAACTGGATGCGACGAAAGCGTCTTATCGCGGAGCCAAAGCGACAGCCGCCGATGTGACCCAGGCCCAGGCGATGCTCGCGCAGACGCAGGACCAGTTGCTCAAGGCGCAGCAGACATTGCAGACGGCGCTTATCGGCCTGTCCCGCTGGACGGCAACGCCCGTTTCGGACGTGACGGGCGAACCGCCGGCGCCGCAGTCCTATGTGTCATCGCTGCCGCCGGAAGAACTGCGTGAGGTGCAGCCAGCGCTCGTCGCGGCCTCGCGGGACATTGCCGTCGCCGATGCCGATACCGCCGTCGCGAACAGTAACCGCAGCCCCAACTGGACGTGGGAAGTCGCCTACCAGCAACGCGGTGGTGCGTATTCGAACATGGTGTCGGTTGGCGTCAGCATTCCGCTGCCCATCAATCGCAAGAATCGCCAGGACCGGGATGCGAGCGAGAAGGCGGAACTCGCCACCCGGGCGCGGCTGATGTACGAAGACGCGCAACGTCAGGTGGAAGCGGAGATCCGCACACAGTCCGCCACCCTCGCCAGCGGTCGCGAACGCATTACCAGTCTCTCCAACTCCCTGCTTCCGGCTGCCGGCCAGCGTGTGCAGCTTGCGGCTGCCGCGTACCGGGCAGGCACCGGCTCGCTCGCCGATACCTTTGCTGCCCGGCGTGCGCAACTCGAGGCGGAACTCCAGGTGCTGGACCTGCAACGCGATGTGTCGCAAACCTGGGCACAGCTCGAATACCAGGTCGTGCCGGCGTCGATGTCCGTGGGTCAGTAAAGGAGAACAACATGCAAAAGAAACAACTGGCACGCGCGGCCCTGATGGTGTTCGCCGCGGCGGCCCTGCTCGGTGCCGGCTATGTCGCGGGCACGCATCGTCCGGCATCAACTGGAGCGGGCGCTGTTGCCACCACCACGCCCGGAGACAAGGTCGACCCGAAGACAGGTCGCAAGGTGCTGTATTGGCACGACCCGATGGTCCCGGCCCAGCACTTCGACAAGCCGGGCAAGTCTCCCTTCATGGAGATGCAACTGGAGCCCGTCTACGCGGACGAAGGAGGCGGTTCGACGGGCATCCGCATCGACCCGGGCCTCCAGCAGAATCTGGGCATCCGCTACGCAACCGTTCGCCGCCAGGAGACGTCAGAAAGCTTCGACGCCGTCGGCAGCACCCAGTTCGACGAGTCCCAGACGGACGTCGTGCAGTCACGCGTCACGGGCTACATCGACCATTTGTACGCCAGTGCGCCTATGCAGCGAATACGCAAGGGAGCGCCGATAGCGTCCCTGTTCGTGCCCGACTGGCTCGCACCGCAGGAAGAATATCTGTCACTCAAACGCGGCGGCATGGACATGGGCCTGCTGGAAGCGTCGCGCGCGCGGATGCGTGCGCTGTCGATTCCGGACGGCGTTATCGCGGCCCTTGACCGGACCGGAAAGGTACAGACACACGTCGTTCTATCGTCGCCAGAAGCCGGCGTCGTGAGCGAACTGAACGTGCGAGACGGGGCACAGGTTACGCCCGGCCAGACGCTTGCCAAGGTCGCCGGTCTGTCGAAGCTGTGGCTCATCGTTGAAATTCCCGAATCACTTGCGTTGAGCGTTCAGCCTGGCATGAGCGTCGATGCCACGTTCTCCGGCGACCCTGCGCAACACTTCAACGGGCAGATCCGCGAAATCCTGCCGGGCATTAGCGCCAGCAGCCGCACGCTGCAGGCACGCCTCGAAATCGACAACACCGCGCTGAAGCTCACGCCCGGCATGTTGATGCGCGTGCGCGTCGGCGGACAGAAGGCCGTTTCGCGTCTGCTCGTTCCGTCCGAGGCAGTCATCACGACGGGCAAGCGCTCTGTCGTCATCGCGAGAAACAAGGATGGCCGCCTGCAGCCCGTTACGGTCACTGTTGGCAACGATGTCGGCAACGAAACCGAGGTGTTGAGCGGATTGAGCGACGGCGAACAAGTCGTCGCCTCTGGCCAGTTCCTGATTGATTCGGAAGCCAGCCTGAAATCGGTCCTGCCACGACTGGAAGGTGGCGCAGGCGTGAGTCCGGGCGTTTCAGCGCCAGTGTCCGAATCGGCGGCGGCGCAATCGTACGAGACTACCGGCAAGGTCGAAAAGGTCACACCACAAGACATCACGTTCTCGCATCAGCCGGTTGCGGCCCTGAACTGGCCGGCAATGACGATGTCTTTCAGCAAGCCGGCGCCCAACGCATTTCCGGATGTAAAGGCAGGCCAGACGGTGCATTTCGTCTTCAGCCAGTCCGGTGATGGTTACCAGCTGCAGAAGGTCGAACCTGCGGGAGGTGCCCAATGATTGCGCGCCTCATTCGCTGGTCTATTCACAACCGGTTCCTGGTCCTGCTCGCGACGGTGCTCGTGACGGCGTGGGGCGTCTATTCGGTGACCCAGACGCCGCTCGATGCGCTGCCCGACCTGTCCGATACGCAGGTCATCATCAAGGCCTCGTACCCGGGCAAGGCGCCGCAGGTCATCGAGGATCAAGTGACCTACCCGCTCACCACGACGTTGCTCGGCGTGCCCGGTGCGAAAGCCATCCGCGCCTATTCAGCGTTCGGCGATGCGTTCGTCTACGTGCTGTTCGACGACAAGACGGACCAGTATTGGGCACGCTCGCGCGTGCTCGAGTACCTGAATCAGGTGCAAAGCCGACTGCCTCCGGGGGCGACCGTTTCGCTTGGCCCGGATGCAACTGGCGTGGGTTGGGTGTACGAGTATGCCCTCGTCGACCGGACCGCGAGGCATGACCTCGGGCAACTGCGCGCGCTGAACGACTGGTTCCTGAAGTTCGAACTGAAGTCGGTGCCGGACGTGTCCGAAGTGGCGTCGATAGGCGGCATGGTGCGCCAGTATCAGGTCGTGCTCGACCCTGACAAGCTGCGCGCATACGGCATCACGCAGACGATGGTGGCCGAAGCGCTGCGCAAGGCCAACCAGGAATCAGGTGGCTCCGTCGTCGAACTCGCCGAGTCCGAATATGTGGTGCGCTCTTCCGGTTACCTTCATTCACTGGATGATTTTCGCCACGTCGTGCTGCGCACGAACGACGCGGGGACGCCCGTGCTGCTCGGCGATGTGGCGCGCATCCAGATTGGACCCGAGACGCGCCGAGGCATTGCTGAACTGAATGGTCAGGGTGAGGTCGCGGGCGGCGTCATCGTCATGCGATCGGGCAAGAACGCGTTGACGACCATCGAAGCGGTGAAAGCGAAGCTTGCTGACCTGAAGCGTTCGCTGCCGCCGGGCGTCGAGGTTGTCACGACCTATGACCGCTCGCAACTCATCGACCGTGCGGTGGACAACCTCAAGGACAAGCTCATCGAGGAGTTCATTGTGGTCGCGCTGGTCTGCGCGGTCTTCCTGTTTCATCTGCGCAGTGCGTTCGTGGCCATCCTGTCGCTGCCGCTCGGTGTGCTGGCCGCGTTCATCGTGATGCGCTATCAGGGCATCAATGCGAACCTGATGTCGCTCGGCGGCATTGCGATTGCTATTGGCGCGATGATCGATGCAGCCATCGTGATGATAGAGAACGCGCACAAGCACCTGGAGGCGTTCGAGCACGAGCATCCGGACACGTCGATAACCGCCGCGCAGCGCTGGGAGCTGATTGCGACATCCGCTGCCGAGGTCGGGCCCGCGCTGTTCTTCTCGCTGCTCATCATCACGCTGTCCTTTATTCCCGTGTTCTCGCTGGAAGGACAGGAAGGCAAGCTCGTCTCGCCGCTGGCGTACACGAAGACGTACACGATTGCGGCCGCAGCCGGACTGTCCGTGACGCTCGTGCCCGTCCTGATGGGCTATCTCATCCGGGGCCGCATTCCGCATGAAAATGCCAACCCCATCAACCGCGTACTGATTCGACTGTACCGACCGCTGCTCGAGGCAACGCTTCGACGCCCATGGCTTGCGATTGGTGTCGCCGTGGTCGCACTGGCTGCGACGGTGGTGCCGGTTTCGCGTCTTGGTGGAGAGTTCTTGCCGCCACTCGACGAAGGCGACCTGCTGTACATGCCGACCGCGCTGCCGAGCATTTCGACCGAGAAAGCGAGTGAACTGCTGCAGCAGACCGACCGGCTCATCAAGACCGTGCCGGAGGTGGCAACCGTGTTCGGCAAATCGGGCCGCGCCGACACCGCCACCGATCCCGCGCCGGGTCTAGAGATGTTCGAGACGACGATTCAGTTCAAGCCGCGTAGCGAGTGGCGACCCGGCATGACGCCGGAGAAGCTGGTCGATGAACTGGACCGGACGGTGAAGGTGCCGGGTCTGTCGAATGTATGGGTTCCGCCTATCCGCAACCGGATCGACATGCTGTCGACGGGCATCAAGACGCCCGTCGGGGTCAAGATTTTGGGCCCCGACCTGACGCAAATCGACCGGGTCGCGGCGCAGGTCGAGGCGGCGGTGAAGGATGTGCCGGGCGTGACCTCTGCGCTCGCCGAGCGGTTGAATGGCGGCCGGTACATCGACGTCGATATCGACCGGCTTGCGGCCGCGCGCTATGGCCTTTCGGTGGCGGACATACAGTCGGTCGTTTCGTCGGCGGTGGGTGGTGAAAACGTTGGCGAGGTGATTGCGGGTCGTGAGCGCTATCCAATCAACATCCGCTATCCGCGCGAGGTCCGGGACTCGCTTGAGAAGTTGCGGCAACTGCCCGTCGTCACGGACCGGGGCGCGCAGATCCAGCTCGGCGATGTGGCGCATATCGCCATTGCCGACGGCCCGCCGTCGATTCGCAGTGAGAATGCGCGGCTTTCCGGTTTTGTCTACGTCGACATTCGCAATACGGACCTGCAGTCGGCCGTGAAGGCGATGCAACGTGCTGTCGCGGAGAAGGTTGTGTTGCCGCCAGGGTACTCGATTGCGTGGTCAGGTCAGTTCGAGTACCTGGAGCGCGCGGCGGCGAAGTTGCGAACGGTGATTCCGGTGACGCTCGTCGTCATCTTCGTGCTGCTGTTCCTGACTTTCAACTCGGCGGCCGATGCGTTGCTGTTGATGTCGACGGTGCCGTTTGCGCTGGTCGGCGGGTTTTGGTTGATCTGGATTCTGGGGCATGCGGTGTCCGTTGCGACGTCAGTCGGGTTCATCGCGCTCGCTGGCGTCGCGGCCGAATTTGGTGTCGTGATGCTGCTGTACCTGAAAGGCGCGCTTAACCGCCGGCTGGAAGATGGCGAACCGTTCACCGAAGCTTTGCTACTCGATGCGATTCGCGAGGGTGCGGTGTTACGTGTCCGGCCCAAAGCGATGACGGTCGCGGTGGTGCTTGCGGGTCTCGTCCCCATCATGATTGGACATGGCGCCGGGTCGGAGGTGATGCAGCGCATTGCTGCGCCGATGGTGGGCGGCATGGTCACTGCGCCGCTGCTGTCGATGTTCGTTATTCCCGCAGCCTGGTATCTGTTGCAGCGCCGTCGCGCGAAACATGTGAGTCATGAGCGGTTCCTCAATGTAGTCCCTTCTGGCACGAGAGTGCCTTCTACTGAAACTGGAGAAACTCGATGAAGAAATTGATTGTTGTGTCTGCTGTGCTTGCAGGTGTTTTTGTTTCCCCGGCGTTTGCCGGTGACGATATGGCCGGCATGAAGATGTCTGCGCCGTCGGCCTCGAAGACCGCGCTCACCGATGCGGAGGTCAAGAAGGTCGACCCGGAGACCGGCATGGTGACGCTGAAGCACGGAGCGCTGGAAAACGTCGGCATGCCGGCGATGACCATGGCGTTCAAGGCCAAGGACGCTGCGATGGTCAAGCAGGTACGCGAGGGCGATAAGGTCAAGGTTCGGGTCGAAAGCGTCAATGGGATGTTGACCATCGTGAAGATGGAGAAGCGGTCTTGAGCCGGTGAGCGCCGGTCCTGGCGCGGTCCGCTTGCAGTATGTGCCTGTGAGTTGAGTGCTGGTATTCGTGATGCGGTGGTTGCTGCGCATGCGGTTTGGTTTGCTTGTGTTTGCGCTGGCATCCGCGTTTTGTTAGCTTGCTTCAAGCGTCGCCCCTGTGCGGGGCGGCACCTACTTTTCTTTGCCGCCGCAAAGAAAAGTAGGCAAAAGAAAGCGGCTAACACCGCCAACAT
>NZ_FNDI01000085.1:0-1170 GCF_900100565.1 Paraburkholderia steynii
CGGACCAAGCCGCACGTGAACGTCGGCACGATCGGTCACGTTGACCACGGCAAGACCACGCTGACGGCAGCGATCACGACGGTGCTGACGGCAAAGTTCGGCGGCGAAGCAAAGGCGTATGACCAGATCGACGCAGCGCCGGAAGAAAAGGCGCGCGGCATCACGATCAACACGGCACACGTCGAGTACGAAACGGCTAACCGCCACTACGCACACGTCGACTGCCCGGGCCACGCTGACTATGTGAAGAACATGATCACGGGCGCAGCGCAGATGGACGGCGCGATCCTGGTGTGCTCGGCTGCTGACGGCCCGATGCCGCAAACGCGTGAGCACATCCTGCTGGCGCGTCAGGTTGGCGTTCCGTACATCATCGTGTTCCTGAACAAGTGCGACATGGTGGACGACGCCGAGCTGCTGGAACTCGTCGAGATGGAAGTTCGCGAACTCCTGTCGAAGTACGACTTCCCGGGCGACGACACGCCGATCATCAAGGGTTCGGCGAAGCTGGCGCTGGAAGGCGACAAGGGCGAGCTGGGCGAAGTGGCGATCATGAACCTGGCCGACGCACTGGACACGTACATCCCGACGCCGGAGCGCGCGGTTGACGGCGCGTTCCTGATGCCGGTGGAAGACGTGTTCTCGATCTCGGGTCGTGGCACGGTGGTGACGGGTCGCGTTGAACGCGGCATCGTCAAGGTCGGCGAGGAAATCGAAATCGTCGGTATCAAGCCGACGGTGAAGACGACCTGCACGGGCGTGGAAATGTTCCGCAAGCTGCTCGACCAGGGTCAGGCAGGCGACAACGTTGGTATCCTGCTGCGCGGCACGAAGCGTGAAGACGTGGAGCGTGGCCAGGTGCTGGCCAAGCCGGGTTCGATCACGCCGCACACGCACTTCACGGCTGAAGTGTACGTGCTGAGCAAGGACGAAGGCGGCCGTCACACGCCGTTCTTCAACAACTACCGTCCGCAGTTCTACTTCCGTACGACGGACGTGACGGGCTCGATCGAGCTGCCGAAGGACAAGGAAATGGTGATGCCGGGCGACAACGTGTCGATCACGGTGAAGCTGATCGCTCCGATCGCGATGGAAGAAGGTCTGCGCTTCGCAATCCGTGAAGGTGGCCGTACCGTCGGCGCAGGTGTCGTTGCCAAGATCATCGAGTAA